>JAKSKW010000009.1 GCA_024401495.1 Paludibacteraceae bacterium | reverse complement strand
ACCCGTGACCTCTTCCTTACCAAGGAAGTGCTCTACCGCTGAGCTACATTGGCAAACTACCATTTGCGTCACCGCTGTAGTTCATCGATTTTGTGGGTGCGGATGGATTCGAACCACCGAAGGCAGAGCCAGCAGATTTACAGTCTGCCCCATTTGGCCACTCTGGTACACACCCTACTCTTTTTGAGCCTCTTGTCGGATTCGAACCAACGACCCCGAGATTACAAATCACGTGCTCTGGCCAACTGAGCTAAAGAGGCTTAAAAAACAGTCGCTAATCGGGGCGTTTCCGATTAACGACTGCAAAATTAGAAACTTTTATTTAAACTGCAAAGAAAAATGCAGATTAATTTCTATTTTTTTCTTTTGTCTTCTGAATAGAGCGGATCATTGAGTCCATTGCATTGTCAAATGCCTCCTCAAAACTATCTGCTGTCTTTGTTACAACAAGTTCATTATTAGGCATCAAAACTTTCAACATAACCTCCTTATTGTTGGCAACCTCTGGTTTTACAACCTTCATTGCAATATCAACATTTGTAATTTGGTCTGAATACTGCTCCAACTTCTCGACTTTCTTGTCTACGAATGACTTCAACTCTGCCTTAGCGTCGAAGTGAATTGTCTGAAAATTAACGTTCATATCATTTTTCTTTTAGTGCTCTTGGATGAGCGTGTTTATAAATCTTTTTCATTTGCTCAAAGGTCGTATGCGTGTAGACCTGTGTTGCTGCCAGATTTGAATGTCCTAAAAGTTCTTTCACCGATTCTATCTCTGCCCCGTTGTTCAACATTACCGTCGCAAAGGTGTGTCTCAAAACATGCGGACTTCGTTTGGCGATGGTACTGACCTCTGAAATCTTTTTGTGTATGATCGAATAAACTTTTCGCGGTTTCATCGGCTCTCCTTTATCAGTCACAAATAGATTCTTCGCGGCTCCCCCTTCGAAAGTTTCCTGTTTAAGTTTCAAATACCGTTGCACCAAATCAATGTACTTGTCGCCTAACGGAATCGCCCTCTGCTTGTTTCGCTTTCCAAGTATAGTGGCGACCTTTCTTGCCAAGTCAAAATCGGTTTCTTTTGCGTTGATCAATTCTGACAAACGCAAACCTAATGAATAAAACGTTTCAATCATCAAAAAATCACGAAAATTTTCGTACACTGAAAAATTTATATCATTTGCAAGTATTTTTTCGACTTCATTTATTTTTAAAAACATAGGAAGACGCTTTTCTTGCTTCAAAGCTCGGATAGAAATCATCGGAGATTTCAATCCTGGCGTCGTCCTCTTGCAGAATTTGAAGAAGGATCTCAAGGTGGAAATCTTACGATTCACACTCGTTGCTTTCTCTGTCTGACGCAATTCATAGATCCAGCTTCTGATATGTTTGTGGGTGATTTCAGTGACGGTTAAATTTCCGTAGTTTTCCAACAAAAAGGTAGAGAATTGGGCTAGGTCGTTTTCATAAGCAATAAAGGTATGAGAAGAATAGTTCTTCTCATACCTTATATATTGTTTGAAGTCTTCAATCAATCTGTCCACGAGAACGATTAATCTTCGTTACCATACTGTGCCTGTACGTAGATAGCGTGAATCTTCTGCTGACGCTTTAGCACTGATGGCTTTGTGAACTGCTGGCGGTTTCTCAACTCTTTAACAACACCAGTCTTCTCAAACTTTCTCTTAAACTTCTTCAAGGCTTTTTCGATGTTCTCGCCTTCCTTGATTTGAACAATGATCATAATTATTAAATGTTACGTTTTTATTTTGCCCGCAAATTTAATCATTTTTTCTTTCAATACGTTAATAATCTGAAAAAATTGCGGATTTTTAATGATTTAAACTTTTCTTTTAAGCTGTCTGGACATCAAAGCCTTCTTTTCTCAAAGGTGCGGCTATCTTCTCCAGCTCTTCGTGACTTACCTTTTCCAACTCTTTGTATGGTGTCTCACGATCAATTGAATAAATCATTATCTGTTTGGGAGACATTCGTCTGACTGCATCATACCATGCTGTCACCTCTTCTTCTGTTGTGTTGTCAATCTTATTGCCTTCCACAACTCCTCGAAGAAACATTGTCTGCAGGATAAACTCTCCGTCGAACTGAGACATCTGTTCAATAACTCTGTCTACACTATAATGTGAGTCGACAGGGACATCTATGAGTTTCGCAGTAGAATCAAATGCTGAATCTATCTTCAAAATATTGTTATCGACCTTCTTCAACGCTCTCACCACCGACTCGTTAGCCAATCGTGTAGCATTTGTCAAAACCGATATCTTTGAATTCGGATGAAACTGATCTCGCAATCGTATCGTCAAATCTATCACTTCTTCAAAATGAGGATAGAGTGTCGGCTCTCCATTTCCTGCAAATGTGATCACATCAAGATGTTTTCCTTCTGCATTCAAAGCTTTCAGACAAGCAGTCATCTCTTCTTCCACTTTCTGGAACGACGGGAACTTGGCTGACACTCCTTTCTTTGTGAATCCACATTCACAATAGACGCATTCGAATGAGCATACCTTATTCTCTGTAGGCAAAAGATTAATGCCTAACGACAAACCTAATCGTCTGCTTTGGACAGGGCCGTAGACGACACCATCAAAAGTCATCATATATCACCTCCTTTCAAAATCTCTATAAACTGTTTGAATAAATGATTTACCTCTCTCTAATAATTCCGCATTCGCCGACGTGATTTCTTTCTGGGAATCGTAGTCGTAAGATGCGAAACCGTCTTTGTCAATGATTCCAAAACCATTGTTGAATGCAAAAATAGCAAATTCTTGGGAATTATTGTCAAAAACATCCTTACTAAACATAAAATCATCGTGATTTATGCCTAATTGGCTTAGTAAGGTTGCCGACAAATCAATCTGCGAACAGATTTTATCGACGTCGACATGCTTTCTCACAGCACCTCCACCCCACACCATTGGAATTCGATAACGTAAGGAGTCGGAGTTCGCCAAATTGCCTACCAACGCAGTGGAATGATCTGGCAAAACTATAATTAGTGTGTTATCCCAATACTTTGTCTGACGGAATCTATCCAAGAAGGAGCCAAGACAACTATCGGAATACATCACTGAGTTCAAATACTTATCTTCGTGATGCTTATATGGCACTTCAAATGGTTCATGGCTACTTGAAGATAAGACGGTACAGAAGAATCCATCTTCGAATTGTCCCTTCTCAAAATCATTAGCCACATAGTCGAACAAGACATGGTCGTACGCTCCCCACTTCGACTGCTTCTGATCTTTGGTAAAATTCGCGTCGCAGATAATTTTTTCATATCCGCACATCACCAAAAACGAATTCATATTGGTGAAATTAATATCTCCTCCGTAATAGAATGAGTTCTTATAGCCTGCCTCCTTCAACGCACTTGGCATTTTCTTTACCTTCTGGCTCTTGTTTGTCACCTTCATCAGCGATGTTGTAGGCATACCAGGATAAGAGGCAAGTACACATGCCAATCCACGGTCGGTGCGGAAACTGTTGGCATAACAGCGATTGAAAACGATTCCCTCCTCAGCAAACTTGCAAAGATTAGGCATCGCATCCTCGCCACCTGTAAGTCGGCAAGCGGTTCCGCCAAAACTTTCCATTATGCAAAGGAGAATATTAGGACGCTTTGAATTCAGAAATGTATCCACGTAGACAGGAGATAATTTCGACGGTGCCAATTTTTCATCATAGATTCGTTGTGCATCGTCGTCGGACATGGTATAATATTCCGAAAAATCATCTGTCTTTTGAAGGGAATACATCAAATTCCAATTCAGATTAAGAGCAAGATGATTGAAATAGACATTGTCGCTGAAATAAACACGTCCGGGATTCATCGTAGAGACTCCAACTCCACCACGTATGGCAAGCACCACTAAACCTACACAAAGCAATGTCGGAATCAGATTAAATCCAATTCCGTCGAACCTTGAAATTGATTCTTTCTTAGTTAGTTCATTTACTTTGGCTAGCAGACGTGTAAATCCAAAGACAAATGCCGACGCAAGGATAATCAACGTCGATCCATAAATGAAATAATCTGATGTTGTTCCACTTGCAAGAGCGGCTGTGGGCGATTGCATATAGAAAAACGGCGTCGCGTCCAAACGAAATCCCCAAGCAGGATAAAGAAGAATATCCAAAACGCAGAAAAAGGCTGTCATCAACGACAACACGATTCCTATAACTTTATATGTATTATACTCTGCTTTCTTATTTTTCCAAAATGAGAATACAAGAGCTGCCACCAAGAACGGAATCATAAAATATCCCGCAGCCGACAAATCCATAGGGAAACCATGGACAAACGACTTAATCGGTTCTGCCAATCCATCTTTGAAGCTATTGTCGAAATTGAAGAAAGCAAACAAGATGCGCTCCAAGATGAAGCACATCATGAAATATAGATAGAAGAATGATAAATAAATTCCCTTACTTAGCATTTTCCCTTTCTCTTAAATCACTCACAATAAGTAGAGCCTCTTCTTTGATATCCTCTGGCAATTCGATGTTTCTCAACTGTAAGCTACGTAACCAACCAGCCACATCATACTCCTTCAAAGTCTCAAACACTTCACGCAACTGTGCAATCTGCTCGTCGGAATACTCCTCAGGATTCATTCCTCGTAGAGCGTCAAGTTCTTCATCGTCGTAATATTCATACTTGAGACTTGTGTTCACAAGGTTAGTCTTCTCACAAACCTCGTGTTGTCCACAACATTCAGAATCTTCTGTCTCTGCTTTTGCAGCTTCTTCCTCCTGTTCTTTTGCCTTCTCCTCTTCGGAAAGCTGGGCCTTACGCAAAGCCTCTTGAGCCTCTTTCTGTTTTCTTCTAAGGTTATAAAAAAGGATCCAAACCGCAACAAGTGCGACAAAGAACAAGAATAAAGTCAACGTTGAATTCATAGGTGTTCTACGACTTTAGTAAGTTTGATACTATTTGATCCCTTAATCAAGACAAGGCATCCATTCAGTTTATTCTCTGCCAAGACGGAGATGAGTTCGTCAACATTCTTAAACGTAGACATTCCATCTTTAGCTGCGGCAGCAAAACACTCTCCCACAAGCATAACCTTCTTGATTCCCGACGCTGCAATCATCTCCACAATCTTGTTGTGCTCTGTTTCAGAGTCAGCACCAAGTTCACGCATATCACCAAGCACCAAAGCTTTCTCAGACTCAGACTTCAACGAGAAGAAGTTGTCGAGTGCAGCCTTCATACTTGTAGGATTGGCATTATAAGCGTCGACGATAAGTTTATTAGACGCAGTTGTGATCAACTGTGATCTATTGTTCGATGGTTTGTAGTTTTCCAACGCAGATACAATCATTGGCATCTCCACTCCAAAATGAGATCCGACGCAAGCTGCAGCCATGACGTTCTCAAGGTTATAAGCTCCGATAAGATTTGTCTGAGCAGACGCACCATTGTCGAATTTCACCTTCAAGAAAGGATCAGCCGATTCTACAGAAGCATTCAAAGCCGAACCATTTACTCCGTAGACGATTCGTTTTGCTCCTTCTGACTTAGGATATATATTCTGATTAGCACCGTTAACGAAAATAGTGCCGTTACTTTTCTTCAAATTTTCGTAAAGTTCAGTCTTTGTCTTGATTACTCCTTCAAAAGAGCCGAACCCTAGGATATGAGCTGTACCGACGTTTGTTATCAAACCGTAGTCTGGCATTGCGATATCAGCCAATGTTTTGATTTCACCTGGATGATTAGCACCCATCTCCACAATTGCATACTTGTGGTGAGATTTAATACGAAGCAAAGTCAATGGCACACCAATATGGTTGTTTAGATTACCTTCAGTGTTAATTACATCGTCGCCATACTTAGCCTTCATAACAGCGGAGGTCAACTCTTTAGTTGTAGTCTTACCGTTTGTACCAGTGATTGCAATCACCGTCGCAGACATTTGTTGACGATGATAAGATGCTAGTTGCTGAAGTGCAACCAATGTATCTGGGACATAGAAAATAGTTTTGTTGTTAGCACGAGACTCGTCGCTTGTTAGAGAGTATTTGCAACCAGCCTCAATAGCACTCTCTACAAAAACATTGCCATCGAAGTTGTCACCTTTCAAAGCGACGAACATAGAATCCTTCTGGCATTTTCTGCTGTCGGTAGAGACGCCATCACATTGGATAAATAGCGAATAAATTGACTTGATATCCATTTCTTTGTTTTGCTAAATATACTTTGTTAATCAACAAAAAACGAAGCCTCCAAAAAATGAAAGCTCCGTTTCTTATGTTTTTATAAACTTACTGTTTATCTATTGTCATCCTCTGGACCTACCTTAGACATTGCGCAACGGAAACCAAGGTCGCTGCGAGACTTAGTCTGATCAAGATAACGTCTCTGAGCTGGGCTCAACCAGTAAGAACGATCCTTCCAAGAACCACCCTTGTAAACACGAGTAGTGTTAGAGATGTTAGAAGTCAACCAAGATACAGCCTGACCAGCGTCTGGATCATACAACTTCTTAGTTGCGATATCTGGATCTACAATTGCCTTCCACTGATTTCTATCAAGAGCACTCTGGCCATCACCATCCTTGAAGTTTCTTACATCAAGACGAGCGTACTTGTCAAGCTCAGTATCCTTATCAGCAGGGATAGCGAAGATTACACGACCAAGGCTATCGATCTGAGGAACCTTAGCTGCAGTACCATCCTCAAGAGTTGTCTCCTGCATGATTGGGCTTACATACTGGTTACCACGGAATGGGTTGTACTCCTGCTCATCATCAGATGTCAATACACGATATACATCAAGTACCCACTCGTTAACGTTTCCAGCCATGTTGTATAGACCGAACTCATTTGGCCAGAAAGCATCAACTGGAGAAGTGATAGTAGCGTGGTCATTCAAGTTACCACCGATACCCATGTAGTCACCACGACCTCTTACGTAGTTAGCGTACATCTGACCGCGGTTAGCTTTCTTATCCTTACCTGGGTTACGCATCTGGTGACCGTACCAAGGATAGATCTTCTTCTCCTCGTAGTTTTCCTCACCCTCTACAGAAAGGATTCCGTATGCTGCGTACTCCCACTCAGCCTCAGTTGGGAGACGGTACTTAGGAAGTAGGATACCGTCAGACATTGTAGTCTTTCTTGCATTTCCATATACATCCTTCAACTGCTTCTTTCCATCTGTTGGTTTGTAATCACTCTTCATCAAGTACTTGTCTGTGCTGAATACCTGATTCTGTGCGATGTCGTTAGCATCTGTATTTCCCTTCAATGCCTGGAAATCCGGATACTGGATTGTTCCTGCCTCAACCATTCTTCTCTCGTTTACACGGTCAGAACGCCAAATACAGAAATCACATGCCTGCTCCCAGTTAACACCTACTACTGGATAGTAGTTGTATGACACGTGTGTGAAGTAGTACTCCAAGTATGGCTCATTGTAAGCCAACTCCTCACGCCATACCAAAGTGTCAGGGCGAGCCTTCTCTACCAATTCAGGAGTGTTGTGGAATACATTTGACATCCAGTACAAATACTCACGCCAGTTTACATTGGCAATCTCATATTGGTCCATGTAGAACGAAGCTACAGTGACACGACGTGGAATGTTATTCCAATCTCCTAATACATCCTCAATAACACGACCCATTGTGAAAGTACCACCCTGGATGAATGTCATACCAGTTGGTGTGTCCTGCTCGTAGCCGATAGTTACCTGGTAACCACCGTTCTCCTTGTCGTTGTACTTCCATCCGGTTACATTCGATTCCTGCGAATCTTTCAAGGACTTCTTACCACATGATGTAGTCAAAGCTCCTAAGATCAACATCGCTGTGACCGGCGTAAAAAGCTTTAAGTGTTTCATAGTACCTTTCGAGTATAAGATAATTTACTAATTTTATTTCTAACTTAATTTCATACCATTCAGGTTAACCCACATTTCTTTTTTCGAGTTCGCCCGTATTGTATGGTTGGCAAAAATAGATAAACTTTATTTCTTGCAAAATAGTTTTTTGATTTTATTGCAAAAAAGTTGATAAATTTGATTAAAAACAGCTGATTTTATGTTGCTCAGCCATTTTTTCACTACTTTTTATCTTGTTTTCGTTTTATCAGCTCTTCCTCCAAAATCTGATCCAGCGACTGTGTGCTTATCTTCTTTGCTACGATTTTTCTTTCTTTGTTCAACAAGTACACTCCTGGTGTAACTGTTGCGTCGTAGAACTCCCAGAAATATGACTCTCTGTTTGGATCCCACACGTTAACCCAGTCGTGCAACTTGTGCTTGTCCAAGAAATCTATCCACTCTTTCTTGTCTGTCTGTGTATAGCAGCAGAACACCTCGAATCCTTTGTCCTTATACTTTACATATACGGAGTCGTGCAATACTGGTGTGATCTTCTTACAGTGTCCACAACTTGGCTCGAAGAAGTATACCAAAACAAACTCATTCTTGCCATTTTCAGGACGCAAGTCTCTCAACTGAATCTGTGTAGAGTCGATTCCACGCATCTTCAAGTTTTTACCTGTCATACCAATCATATTGTAGCGTACTTTCTTGCACTCTGCCTTCAAGTCCTCTATCCATGATGAGTCTGCCCAACTTGCTTTGCCTGACAAGTAATACTTCTCCGCAATGTTGTACCACATCTTGTCCATACCCATCTGGTTGCTCTTCAATGCATAGTTCATCATCTTGCTAAGCATTGTCTGGTATGTCTCCTTGTCTCCCTCACTCTTCTCAATCAATGCATCTGCCGCAGCATACAACGAATCAGGAATTGGGATCAATCTCTGCATATAATTGTCTACCTTTCCTGAGAAGTAAGGTGTTCTCAACATACGAGGATCTGACAAGTTGATGTTGTCAAAGAAGTGATTCTTAACGAATTGGTATCTTGCCATTGGTCTTGCTGTATCTGGCAACTCAGCAAAATCAGGGACGTCAACTGATATTGTTCCTCTTACAAACTCAGAATAGAACGAACCCTTAGTCGACTCAATCTCTTTCTTCTGGAAAGCCTCAACTTCTTCCGACATCGATTTCATCTTAGCCTCAAATGCTGTCGAGTCCATCTTTCCTGCCTTCTTCTTTTCAAAACACTCCTTGCGTTCTTTGTTCTTTTCTGACATGAACTTTACAAGGTTAGTGAAATGAACTGTCTCCTCTCCCTGAGTCGCAACTGGAACCAAATTTGCTGTATCAGCCTTTAGTTTGATATTCTGATCCTTTCCAATTAGCAAATCAAAGAACTTATCTTCATTGAAGTTGACTGTGTCTTTCTTGAAGTAAACGATATAAACGCCCTCTTCAAGTCTTCTCTTTTCTTTATCTTTTTTTAGGCTTCCGTCAAATATAGCAACACCCCTACCATTGAATTTTGCAGTATCTTTTGAGTAAGTCTTGCCATTATAGTAGAATGCCAAATAGACATTTGCATCGTTTTTGATATCCGACATCTTCAGCTCAATATGATATGGCTGATCTTCACCCGCACCTTTTGCTTTTGTAGCTGGCGCTGCAAATGAGTAAGCTGCACATATCAACGCCAAAAATGAGAAAATGATTTTTTTCATATCTATTTCTTTGTTGTTCCTGTTTAATTTTTGCAAATGTACTAAATAAAGTTTTTAGTTTGTACTTCAAGCCAAGCATTTTCTTCAACACTCAAATGATTTTTTAACCTATTTTTAACATTTGCATGATAGTCATTCAGCCATTTTTTCTCTTCCTCCGTCAACATCGATGTCTCAATCAAATTGCGGTCGTAAGGGCATAGAGTCAAGGTTTCAAACTGCATAAACTCCCCGAAATCAGTTATTTCAGCTTTACTTACAGCCAACATATTCTCGATTCTGATTCCCCATTTTCCAGTACGGTAAAGTCCTGGTTCATCTGTTATAAACATTCCTTCTTTCAGTTCATAACTTGCACTTTTTTTGCTCATCGACTGTGGTCCTTCATGCACACCAAGAAAATGTCCGACTCCATGACCTGTGCCATGACCATAGTTTAATCCGGCATTCCACAAGTATTGACGGGCAAGTGTATCTATCTGAAAACCAACTGTTCCGACTGGGAATTTCTGCAACTGAATGGCGATATGGCCCTTCAAAACCAATGTATAGTCTCGTTTTTGTTCTGCCGACGGTGCATCTGTCAACGATACTGTTCGAGTGATATCGGTTGTGCCGCCAAGATAATTTCCTCCTGTATCAATCAATATGATATTGTCAGGGGTCAATGTGTAATCACTACCCTTCTTCGCTGAATAGTGGACAATGGCTCCATGATCTGCAAATCCGGCTATAGTATCAAAACTCTCACAGATATATTCCGACGACTGTTTTCTCAATTCTGCAATCTTATCCGCAATGTCTGTCTCATGCAATCCACTGTTGCGGTTTTTCTCAATCCACATCAATAATCTGACAAGGGCAGCACCGTCGTCTTCCATGATTTTTCTCTCACATTCAAGCTGAGTTTTATTCTTCACTGACTTTAATTCCTCAATGAATTTTCTTGGCGAGGAAATTTTACTTTTAAGAATTTGCGACGTCGCAATATTGGATTTTGCATTTTCCAGCAAGACGGGAGCATTTGACAATTTGTCACGCAAATACTGTGCGAATGCCGGATAAGGAGCGACATTTATGCCATTCGCACCTAAATATAATTTCACTTCTTCTGTCAACTTATCAGTGTCGACAAACAGAGTAGATTTATCTTTTTCAATTATTAAATATGAATAGAAAATCGGAGTGCATAGAGAATCCGCACCACGAAGATTAGTCACCCACGCCACTTCGTCAAGCGTAGAGACGAGCATTGCATCCGCATTTACAGATGCAAAAAACTTGCGGCATTTATCAATTTTTGATTTAACAGACTCCCCTGCATATTTCTCAGAATGGATGAACAATTTTGCATCCGACATCTTGGGTTGCTGACCAAACCACAACGATTCATATAATTTATCGTCGTATTTCAAATTCAATCCAGCATTATCATATTCATTTTCTTCAGAAAGGGATGTCATCCAAGGATTAAGGACAACCACGTCGCCATCCTTCAAAACAGATGAAAGAAACTCAGGTATTGATGCCTCACTCTCCTGCTTCACCATACGTATACCAGCCGGCTTCAACTGCTCAGAAGCCTGAAGATAATATCTTGAATCTGTCCAAAGAGCAGTGTCGTCCTTAGTCACGACGAGGGTTCCGTTTGAACCGTCGAAACCACTTAAAAAAGTGCGGAGGCAAAAACAATCAGCAGGATATTCGCTGAAATGAGGGTCACTATCACCAACAACAATGGCATCGACGCCTCTTTGTGCCATCAACTCACGAATTTTTCCAATTTCAATCATATCAAAGCATAAGTTTTCAAAAATTTGCCAAATAAAACGCAAATATATGAGTATATGAAAGATTTTTTATTTTTCTTTGCAAAAAAGATTTTAGGTACGGTAAAATGCACAAGAATTTAGTTATAGTAGAGTCTCCTGCGAAAGCGAAGACAATCGGTAAATTTTTAGGGAAGGATTTCGTGGTGAAATCAAGCTACGGACACATCCGCGACCTTAAAAAGAGTGGAATGTCCATCAACTTGGACAACAACTACGAACCTCTATACGAAATTCCTGACGACAAGAAGGAACTCGTGGATGATTTGATCAAGGAGGCTAAGGACGCAGAGATTGTGTGGCTAGCATCCGATGAGGACCGCGAGGGAGAGGCTATCGCCTGGCATCTATTCGATGTTTTGAAATTAAAGAAGGAGAATACTCGTCGTATCGTATTCCATGAAATCACAAAGACAGCTATTCTACACGCAATCGAAAATCCACGTGACATTGATGACAATCTAGTTTCAGCCCAGCAGGCTCGACGCGTGTTGGACCGTATCGTAGGTTTTGAACTTTCTCCAGTGCTTTGGAAAAAGGTTCGTCCGTCTCTTTCAGCAGGACGTGTGCAGTCGGTAACAGTGCGTCTTATCGTAGACCGTGAAAAGGAGATTCAGAATTTCGTAAGCGAATCTTCATTCAGAATACAGGCTATCTTTAATGTGGTCGACGCGAAAGGTAAGTCTACCACTCTTAAAGCTGAGCTTCCACAGAGAATCAAGACGGAGGCAGAGGCAAAAGCATTTTTGGAGAAATGCAAAAATGCAGAATTCAAGGTGTCGGATATCAGCGTAAAGCCAATCAAGAGAGGTCCAGCTGCACCGTTCATCACTTCTACTCTTCAGCAGGAGGCAGCCCGCAAACTTGGTTTCTCAGTAAATATGACGATGTCGCTTGCACAGCAGTTGTATGAGGCAGGACAGATCACCTACATGCGTACCGATTCCGTAAATCTTTCAGATCTTGCCATCAACACAGCAAAGAAGACTATCTCTGAGACAATGGGAGACAAATACTCTCAGCCACGTCGTTTCACAGCAAAAGCCAAGGGTGCTCAGGAGGCTCACGAGGCCATCCGCCCTACTTATATTGAAAATCAAACTATTGAAGGCAACAGCAACCTTCAAAAACTATATGATCTAATCTGGAAGCGTACAATCGCGTCGCAGATGGCTGATGCCGAAATCGAAAAGACAACTGTCACTATTGAATGTGGCGACGACACATATAAGTTTGTAGCCGACGGTGAGGTTGTTAAGTTCGACGGTTTCTTGAAAGTTTACCAGGAGAGCAAAGAAGTCAATGAGGAGAGCAACACTTCAGTGCTTCCTCCACTTAATAAAGGCATGGTGCTTTCTCAGCCTAAGGAGATCAACGCCACTGAGCGTTTCACTCAGCATCCACCACGCTACAGCGAGGCTTCACTTGTCCACAAACTTGAGGAACTTGGTATCGGACGTCCATCTACATACGCTCCGACAATCTCTACTATCCAGAATAAGGAGTATGCGGAGAAGCGTGATTTGGAAGGTCAGAAACGCAACTACCAGACTTTGGTGCTTAAAGACAATAAGATTACAGAGACTACTGAGACTGAGACATACGGAGCAGACAGGAAGAAACTTGTCCCTACAGACACAGCCATCGTAGTCAACGATTTCTTGACTGACTACTTCCCTGAGATTCTCGATTATAACTTCACAGCCAAGATTGAGAACAAGTTTGATGAGGTGGCAGAAGGAAATGTTAAGTGGGAGAACATGATTGATGATTTCTACCACGATTTCCACCCGCTTGTGGAGGATGCCTCACAGATCAGCGAGAGAAAGAACGGTATGCGTAAGCTTGGAGTTGATCCAGCAAGCGGCAAGGATGTCTTCGTGAAGATCGCTCGTTTCGGAGCCATCGCCCAGATCGGTGCGACGGAGGACGAGGAGAAACCACGTTTTGCATCCCTACGCAAGAACCAGCATCTTGAGACAATCACATTGGAGGAGGCTCTTGATTTGTTCAAGCTTCCACGTACAGTCGGAACATACGAAGATACAGAGTTGGTAGTGGCAGTCGGAAGATTCGGTCCATACATCAAACATAACGGTCAAGCTTACTCACTTGCCAAAGCATACGATCCGCTTACAGTGACAAACGAAGACTGTATCAAGATCATCGAGGCTAAACGTGAGGAGATCAAGAATAAGGTAATCAACAAGTTCGACGACAACGGTGTTGAGATCGAGGTTCTTAACGGACGTTTCGGACCATACATCGCAAGAGACGGAGTCAACTACAAGATTGCCAAAGGCACAGACGCTAAGGCGTTGACTATCGACGATTGCCGCAAGATTATCGCAGAGCAGGCCGACAAAGCTCCAGCTAAGAAAGCCAAGACAACTAAGACAGCAGCTAAGACGACTACAAAAGCAACGTCGACAAAGACAGCAGCAAAGAAGAGCACTAAAAAGAGTGCAGAATAAATATTTATCGCTCCACGTATAGCCCAAGGCCAACCGTGGAACGGTTGTTTTAACAGCCAATGGTTGATTTTTCACGCAGTGAAAAAGCTACTGTTGGAAAATAAAGATTGATATTATATTTAAAGATATGGCAAATACAATGATTCCTGCTTGCGTGCAAGACGAGAGAAACAGCAAAGTGCTACGCATCGGTTTCGTGACAGAGGAGACAATCTCCAAGATGGAGAGCTCAAAAGTAGTTATGCTCCACAACCCAGCTACAGGCTCAGACGAGAATGTGTTGGCAGGAGAGTACAACGACACAATGGAAGTGGCAGAGATCCAAAAGTCGGCAGCTGGCGACAGCGTGCTAATCCAGGCTCTTCCAAAGGGTTCTACTACAGGAGCTAACCAGTTCCTTGGTTCAAAGAACGTGAAGGATCTTGCCTTCTTGACTGAACTACAGGACTTCATCGAGAAGCGTCACGCAGAGATGCCAGAGGGATCATACACAACTAAGCTTTTTAAGGGCGGTGCGCCTAAGATGTGTAAGAAGGTAGGCGAAGAGACTATTGAGGCGATTGTAGAGGCTATAAACGGCACAAACGACCAGTTTATCTACGAGTGTTCAGACATGATCTACCATCTTATCGTGTTGCTTACAAGCAAGGGCATCAGAATCGAGGATTTGGCAAGAGAGCTTAAGGCTAGACATAAAGGGTAATTTGCAAATGCGGAATGATAAATGCGAAATGCAGAATTGTTCCCAAATCATAAAATTGTAGGGGAGGGTTTCAAACCCTCCCGTATTATTTTTCTAAACACGCACGTCCGTGCGTCTCTACGAGATAAAAAAATATAAAAAATGAAGAAATTTTTACTTTTCGTATTTTCACTAATCAGCATTATCACAACAAACGCACAAGACTTACATCCTGCAGTCAAGACATTCGTTGATGATCCGGGACTTCATACAGCCGGCGTGGGAATCTTGATAAAAGAGGTTGAAACGGGAGAGATTGTAGCAGAATACCGTAAGAACACCAACCTTATCCCAGCGTCGATCACCAAACTTGTCACTACTGCAGCGGCTTTTGAGATTCTTTCCGACACTTTCCGCTTCGACACTAAAGTGGTGATGGAAGGCCATGTCTCAAGCGATTCAACTTTACACGGAAATATCTACGTCGTGGGTGGAGGAGATCCATCAATCGCGTCGAAATACAACAAACAGCCAAACGATTTCTTCACTAACGCCGCAAACGCGGTGCGTAAGGCTGGAATCAAGAAGGTAGACGGTGCTGTGATCGGCGACGCGAGCCTATATGCTCAGTGTGCCCAGATGCCTATCTGGCTTGTGGAGGATATCGGCACTTACTACGCTCCCACTCCGTCGGCTATCTGTGCCTACGACAATATGATCCGTATCTACGTCAATAATTCCCCTGAGGATTCCATTGCCAGAGTGGTGAACACAGTGCCAAAGACTAATCTGCTTGACGTGAAGGTGATCAACAAAGACACTCCATACAGAGTGATGTCGACTGATTTCTCTTGGAACAGAACTATCGAAGGTCCGTTTGAGTTGGGCAAGATGCAGGAGATTCAATCCGAGAATCCAGAGCCAGCGCTATTCGTTGCCGACGCGATCGAGCAACAGTTGAAAGATTCAGGTGTGGTGTTCACAAGACCTGCGTCGACAACAAGAATAGAGCAGTTTATGAAGTCGGATTCATGTAAACTTCTTTACACTCACTACTCTTCCCCATTCTCGGAGATCGCACGTCTTACAAACTACAACAGTATCAACCTATATGCTGAAAACATATTCCTATATTTAGGTCTACGCAACAGTTTGACTTCGTCATATCAGAAAGCCATCTCATCCACATTCGGATGGTGGAACGCGCACGGAGTAAATGCAAAGGGAATGTACCAGGTCGACGGTTCAGGACTAAGCATGAAGAATGCCATCAATCCTAACTTCTTCGTGGATATGCTAATCTACATGAAGAAAAAGAGCAAGTTCTACACTCCATTCTACAACTCGTTGCCGACATGTGGAGTCAACGGCACAGTGAAGAGTTTCTTGGCAAACACACCGTTGAAAGGCAAGGCTCACTTCAAGAGCGGAAGTATGGAGAGAGTGCAGAATTATGCAGGTTATGTGGAGCATAACGGCAAGACATACGCCGTATGCTTGATGGTGAACAATTTCTCATGCTCACGTGGAGAATTGAGAGTGAAGTTGGGAAATATGTTGAAAGAGATTTTCAAATAGGGAACATAGAGAGACACTCGGACGTGGGTGTTAAATAAAAATAAAAATGGGGAAATACAATAGTGTAAGTAAAGTAGAATGGTTGTGTGCAGCCTTTATTGACTTGATGCTACTTGGTTTAATCAGTGGATGCATAAGTATATTAAGACTACTGGACTTTTATACTTATAAAAGTATAATCTCAGCAAGTTTTGCAATGTATGAGACGAATGAATACTTTACCAATATCATAACTGTTGTGTCATTCATATATTTTATCACAAAAGACCTATATTTTAAGAATCGCAGTTTGGGTAAAAAGATTATGGGGATTGCCATTGAAAAAGATGGACAACCACTATCCCCAGCGACACTGATCATACGTAATCTCCCTTTGGCTCTGTTTTTCGCGCACTTATTCTTGGGATTTATTGGAATAAAAAATCTATTTGTAGGAAACTTATTTATAACCTATTTTGTCGCTGATATGCTATGTGTGAATTATACAGGCAAAACAATCGGAGATCACATTTGCAAGAGCGACTTAGTGAAGGTGGATTCTGAGCAAGTGATATTGTCGGACAAATACAGCAATCACTTCTTATTGATTGTCATCTGTATGATTCTTTATCACTTCATACAAAGCATGTTCTATCCTTGTTTGTATATATATGACGCAAAGCCATACGATATAGAAAAATTTGCAGAAGCGGCAAGAGATAGTGCAATCTTTAATTGTATTAGTGTAAGCTTAGCCTACGTGGTGGGATATTCATTTTTTATCTATAAACTGTCAGGCCCAAAATCCGAAGCTGAAAATAAAATGCTATTTTACATAATAGCAATAATCATTGCTTTTCCACTACTTACCATCTCAGTTCAATATCTATCCACACTGTCGCCACTTAAATATAGAAGTCTTTACTCTGAACTATTTTCTTTAGTGTGGAGTCTATTGTCATTTGCTTTCATAGGTGTAATAGTGAAAAGGATGATAGTCTTTTCTGAATTGAGAACACTGATTTATGCAATCATAGCATTCTCTGTCATCCAGCAATTACTAAAGTTAGGAACATTAATATATGCATATTTTCAGTAAAATCATTGTCACTCCAAACAACAATTGACAATAACAAATAAAAAAAGTCAGAACAACAGTTCTGACCTTTTTGTTTTACATCCAAATTTCAATATTTCTCAACATCCACCTTCTCCACAAACTGAGCCTTGATCTCACCTAATTTCTTGAAATTATCCGTTTCTGTGTGAATCTTCTGAGCATCCACGCTCTCCCATTTCTCCAAAAGCAAAACTGTATTCGCGTCGCCAATAGGCAAAAAATAATCATATTGCATATTTCCTGGCTCGACGCGACTCTTTTCCGCTATACTCTCTTTCTTCAACGCCGACATAAAAGCATCGCGTTGCCCGTCCTTACAACGGTAATAAACAATCATTGTTAGCATATTCAAACTATCATAAATCGAATGCAAATCTATCGTTTAAATTCGTAAAATGCCCGATGAAGTGCATCTTTTTTACGCATTTATCAAAATATTTTCAGACACAAAACTTACTGTGCGATTATTTTCCTATGTTTGTAATGAAATTAGTTGAGATGATTTATTAATTGTCTCCCATAATTACATCAATCAATATATTATTATCGTAAGTTTAATTAAAAAATAGTTATTGCGTATGCGAAAACTTTTATCACTTAGTTTAGGTTTGCTTACTGCAGCAAGTTCGTTTGCGGCAGTTAAAACAGTGACCATTCCAGCCGTACCGGATGGAAAGAGAAACTGTTCTTTTGTAGTCAATGAGATTCCAGATAGTTTGGGATTGACAGATTTAGAATATGAGGTTCTAAATAGAGATCTTAAAGGAAAAGTCATTCATGATGATTCAGGGTATATTATCTACCGTGATGGTGGTCTTAAACAGCCTAAGAAAAATCAGATAGAAATAATCGTTACTGATTCACTAAACACAGTAAACGACACAATTATCTGTGACATCTTCTATGGAAAAACACCACGTGTTTCAATTAGCGACACTACAATCTGTGCACAAGCAGAATTGAGAGCCATAACTCTTCCTACTTACGAACGAGGTTCATATTGGGGTAGAAACAAATTCACTAATGAAATGGAAGAATTACCATCTTTCTCCAACATTTTTTTTGTCGAAAGATTTAGGGTTCCATCCCCAGACAGCATTATATGGCTAAAGGACTACATTGCTCCAAATGATTCAAACGTTGCACACACAAACGATGTCATTTTCGACAATCCTTCTAAATCAAGTTTGTATCTATTCACAATAATAGACACAATAACCGGATGCGAAGCAGCCACAATTGCAAACATCACTGTAAAAGATTGTTCAGCACCTGTCATGTGGCAGAATTACGATGGCCCAAAAGAAATCAATGTTTCTTACGAAAGTGAAATTTTGTCGATCTTGAATAAAGATTCAATCATAGCGACAAACCCGATGATGAACTGCATCTGTCCACTTCCTTTGGATACAATTTTTGAGAGCACACAGTCGGATGATATTTACAGCTGTGGTTACTTCAAATATGATGTCAATGTCAAGTTGGCAGCAAGCGGAGACACAATCACAGCCTATATTGTACACGTGTCTTATCCTGCCTTACCATTTGAAATGGCGGAAGCCTTGGCACCTAACAACATGGGCAACTGTATTTTCACAGTTCCTGAATTTTACATTCCAGAGCCAGATTGTATATGTCCTATATACTTCTATTTAAGCGATATGACTCCAAATGCAGGAGACACAATCACAAAGGACACACCAATCATATTCACATTTTCGTCAGTCTGTGGTGATACCATTATGACTCAGACCAATATCATACTACCAAAATTGTCTGTTAATGTTCAGGCAGTCGGAGACACTGTTTATGCTCAAGATTCGCTTCCAATCCTTAGCAAAGAAATCGTGGATATCACAGCTGAAAGATGGATGTATAACAAGTTCACACAAACATATGAGTATGGTCCTGTTCCTTATATACTTGATGTTTACCGTGATTCTATCATATCTGAAAATAAAGTTTTTGGTTATGGAATTCCTGAATCATATAAGTTAGACAACGGAAATAAGTCTGCCGACTACTATTACGTAGCAACAGACACCCTTAGCGGTTGCCAAGATACTGCCTGGACATTTATCACAGTGCTTAGTATAGACACCACATCTGCACCTGTTATTCCAGTGGAAATCAGCGAAGTTAAGGGCGACGTCTACACAATCACTGGTATATTGGTGAAAAAAGATGTCTACTTGAAGGAGGTAATGAACGATTTGAAGGATGGTTTGTACATCTTCAACAAGCAGAAGATCCTAATCAGAAGAAAAGAGTAATGCATCGAGTCATGTTATGATTAACAAAAAAGGTTGGCCATTTGGTCAACCTTTTTCGTTTTCGTCTTCGTTTTCGTCTTCGTTATTTATAAATCCACAACAGGATATCCTTATTACTAGACCTCTTGACTTTGGTATCGATATAATTCATCATATCGTCGCATACAATAGGACATCCCTGACTTGCAGTGGTTGGGGAATCGCAATAAGCATATTCATACGAATGAAGAACAATATACCTTTTGTAAGCATTGCTGTTTGTGTTTTCCAACCCATGCATTTTGTAGTGGAAATGGACACCCCAATTGCTATACGAGCGTATTCCTAATCTAAATTTTCCTTCCGATGAACAGTTGCTGCCAGGAACATTACTGAACTCCACATACGAATCTGTGCTATTTCCTCCATATCCGTGACTCACCAATGCCGACTCTTCTAGCCTGTCATTCTTCAAGTCGTATATGAAAAAACGTTTTGTGTTAAGGTCGTAGGAATAATCAATTAATATACACCAATCCTGATTCATTCCATTCTTGCTCACATATGCCCTAGCCTCTCTCGCTTTTTGCTTGAGCTTGGCCACCTTTGGGTTGACTTTTTGTGATGCTGGTGTTGTAACCTTATTATCATCTATTGACACACAATTAGCCACAGTCAATGAGAATCCTAGCATCAATAAGCTTGCAAATAGTTTTGTTTTCATAATATAAGAGTTTATTAATTAATAATTGAGATTATATAGCAGTTGCCCAAAATGAGGATTGTTAAGGGCGATTTATAGGTCAACATCTATAATCAATCTAAACATAGACAAAATCTTACTGACAAGCAAGAAAGAAAACGAAATTTTCGCTAAGGTGTGTTATTTGACACACTATTAAACATCTATTAGAACATTTACCTGAAATTCTTCAATTTGCATTCAGAATTTCCAGCACACTTTTCACATTTTGCATTCCCCGTTCCACATTCCGCATTCTTACCACATTCCGCATTTCCTCCACAGCCATCGCAGCCGCACCCACAGCCTTTGTCTTTTGACAAAAGCCTTTTTATCGCGAAGAAAACCGCCAATGCAATTATGATATATACGATAACTTCCTGCATATTCTTTTCGTAGAGACGGGGCACGCCCCGTCTTATATTAAATTATCATTGAAGACGGGGCATGCCCCGTCTCTACAATGTCGCGATCTGATAGAACGCAAACGACACAATCCACGCCACCAATGATGTATAGCCTACCGCAAACGCTGCCCATTTCACCGATGATTCCTTCGCCAACGCTGTGACTGCCGCGATACACGGTGAGCAAAGCAGGATGAAGAGCATCAAGGTGAATGCCACTGTAGGATTGAAGATGTGTGTGCCGTCTTTGTATTGTGCTTTCTGTAGAGCGGAAACTAATTTTTCACTTTCTTCATCAGCGGCTTCGTCGGCCTGGTAAAGAATACCCATTGATGACACCACGATCTCCTTGGCAGCCAAACCACTCAAGATGCTGACGGATGTCTTCCAATCAAATCCAAGTGGCTCGAATACCGGTGCTATAAACTTTCCTATGCTTCCGATGTAAGAATTCTCGCTCTGCACTGACGAACGTAGCAAAGACAACTGTGAATACTCCTCACTACCCTCGTCGACTTGGGCTATCTTCGCGTCGATTTCATCCAATTCAGGCGACGACGATGGGAAATAATTCAACGCCCATAGTATGATCGACGCAAGCAAGATGACTGTTCCCATTTTCTTTAGATACTCCGCTGCCTTATCCCACATGTGGATCAAGACGCTTCTCCACGTCGGAATACGGTATGGTGGAAGCTCCATCACAAACTCCTCGCTGTTGTTCTTAAACTTTGTTTTCTTTAGCAAAAGAGCAGTAAGAATAGCGAATACGATTCCAATTAGATAGATTAGGAATAGCATCAAGCCTTGTCTTTCTGTGAAAAATGCCCCTACAAGCAATAGGTAGACGGGAAGTCGAGCCGAGCACGACATGAATGGAATCGACATCATTGTGATGATTCTGTCTTTCGGATTCTCCAATGTTCGCGTCGCCATGATGGCTGGCACTCCACATCCAAATCCACTCAACATCGGAATGAAACTCTTTCCGTGCAATCCTACCTTGTGCATCACGCGGTCCATAATAAACGCCGCTCTCGCCATATAACCCGTGTCTTCAAGTATGGCAATGAAGAAGAAAAGAATCAGAATATTCGGCAAGAAGACGATCACACCTCCCACTCCGGCAATTATTCCGTCGACTATCAAATCTGCTAGTATTCCTTCCGGCAATACGCTCTTCAAACCGTCGCAAATCAAAGAAACCAGACTCTCTATCCAACCTTGCGGATATTGTCCAAGTCGGAATGTCGCCTCAAACATTATGAATAGGAAGAACAAAAGGAATGGGAATCCAAGCCACTTATGTGTTAGGATTCTATCTGCCTTATACTCCAAATCAAGCGGAGCATCCTCCTTTTCCTCCAACGTCTCATTCAACGCGCCACAGATGAAGCCGTATTTGGCATTTGTAATGACGCTGGCGGGATCTTCGTTGTATGTAGAGGAGATTGTCTCACGAGACGCCTCAACCTGCTTCTTAATAGGCTCAAAATCGGCAAATGAGTTTTTGATCTCAGCCTCAGTATGCTTGTCACCCTCAAGAAGTTTAATAATGATATATCTGAACGGATAATCCACCGCAATTTCATTATGCGACGCAATCAACGGCTTGATTTTCTCAATCTCCTTCTCGATTGTAGCACCATAGTTGATATGGATATGCTTTAGCAAGGACTCTTTCTCCTCGTGGATATTCACGATATGGTCTAAGACGTGGGTGATTCCCTCACCTGTCTTTGCCACAGTAGGCACACAAGGGAAACCGATAATCTTCTCAAGTTGGTCAAGGTCAAGTTTGGAGCCACTCTTCTCAAGCACGTCGTACATATTCAAAGCCATCACCATACGCACATTCATGTCGATGAGCTGCGTAGTAAGGAACATATTACGGGCAAGATTACCAGAGTCGACGACGTTGAGGATCATATCCGGATGTTGCTCCGTGATAAACTCACGCACATAAAGTTCTTCGGGAGAATATTCAGTAATGGAGTAAGTGCCTGGGAGGTCGACAAGATTGATAGTGTAGCCCTTGTGGTAGAAAGTACCTGTTTTCGACGACACTGTCACGCCACTATAGTTGCCGACATGCTCGTGAAGGCCAGTGGCATGGTTGAAGAGAGAAGTCTTTCCACAGTTAGGATTACCTACCAACGCCACAGTGATGGTTTTATCATCAAGATCGGCGGAATCTGAAGTTGAGCGAGAAGCGTCTTCACTGATAGTGCCCTGAAACGCATATTTCTCATCGTGCTGTAGAGCCTCCACGTCGACCACCTCAATATGGGCAGCCTCCGTGCGACGCAAAGAGACGTGGCTCTGCATCACCTTAAACTCGATTGGATCGTGGAAAGGTGCATTCTTGATAACAGTCACCTTCTCGCCGCGGACAAATCCCATCTCCATCACACGATGGCGGAATCCACCCTGACCTTTCACTCTGTAGACAATGCACTCCTTGCCTTGCTCTACATCCAACAATAGTTTTTTACTCTTCGATTCCATAATCTTTAACCTATTCCTATATTTTAGCCAGCGTAACTATGCATGCCTCCCAACAGATAGTTGACGCCGAAATATGTCATTATAATTGATGCGAAACTCACCAGAATATAAATCTGGAAAGCCTTATCATTCTTCATCCATGAGATGCTCTCACGGTGGAAAGCCATAGCGTAGATGATCATAGTGATCAAAGCCCACGTCTCCTTAGGATCCCAACTCCAGTAGCTTCCCCACGACTCGTTAGCCCAAACAGCCCCGATAAACATGCCGATGGCAAGCATAAACGTCGCAGGATAGAGCAAAAAGCGATTTAATAAAGCCAAGCGTGTTTTGTGCTCGACGACACTTGTTCCGTGCTCGACGACAGTGTCGTCGAGAACCTTAGCTTCAAGAATCAAATACCCCACGCTATTAAAAGCCATTATCGCATAAGCAGTATACGAAAGCATCATCAGCGTGACGTGGATGCTCATCCAAGGCGACGCAAGGACTGGCATCAACGGAGTGATCTCCGGATTCATCATCCCTAATTTGCTCACCAAAAGAGCGAACCCACCAACGAAAAATCCTGCTGGCATCGCCAACGGAAGTTTCAATCCTGCGATTATCGTCGACGCGAAGGCAATCCAACTGATGAAAAGCATCGTTTCGTAACCGTTGCTCATCGGGAAACGACCGGCAACGACTCCTCTCATTGCAAATATTGTAGAAACTCCGACAAAGATTATTATTGCCGACGCGAATAGAAACCAACGTCGGTATCTGTTCAATTTGCCACACATCAGGCAGACGAACGACAACAGTCCGAGTGTCAATGAAGCGTAAGCCCATGGAGCAGTGCTGCAATAACGGTTGTAGAGATGCTCTACATGATCCAATATTTGCTGTTTCTTCGAATATCCACGAGGATAAAGAGTATAATTCTGACCGACTTTCAACAAATACCAAACTTCCCATAAAGAATCATACTTACCCTGATGTTTATTTTCAGGAACAAAATCATCAGCAGGCCATTTGTCCTTGACATAATCTACAAAACCCTTCATTCCACCTTTAAAATCAGAAGCAGGATCCATCCAGACAATTGAAGAATCCGATTTCACCGGAAATATCTTCAACGGTGCGCCACTCTGCAAATCAAGAATCAGTCCAATCTTTTCGTCAAGAGCGTTAAACTCCTTAGTCATCAGTTTGGCTCTCAATCCCTTATTCAACGTATCTATCGCTGAATCAAAGTCAAGCACACCGTATTCCGACTTGATCATCTTCTCATGTCTCCACTCCTCTGGAAAGAAAATCCAGCCAGCCAACACCTGCGTCGCGCTAAACTCACCGTAGCTATCCTTGCCTGTCAACTTACGAGTGAAATCTAAAGCATAAGTTTCCAACGGTGCAATTCTGCCATTGTAGAGTATATGGACATTTCCAAACATCTCATCCACGTCGGAATAATCCTTTCCTTTGGGGAATGTGCGTGGAGAAGCATCCGTCAACGACGGGATAACCGTCAAAGCCACCACAGTGAATGTTTTCCAAAGCGGACTCGCCAAAACTTGTCGGAAATGGCTACGCCTGCCGAATAGGAAAAGGATCATCGAGAATGCCAGCATCACATAGCCGATATATGTTATTCCCGTTCCGACGGGATCATGAGCGACAATGATGACGCTACCTTTCAAATCTTCATCGTAGGAAGATTGAAACAGACGATAGCCATCAATATCCAGAATCTTATTCATCGAAATACGATGGATTCCATTGTTAGACGCACGACCAGCATCATAGTCCCCCGTTTCAATTGCAACATGAGATATAAAATCCTTAGGAGCATCAGTTGCATGGTAATATTCGATCTCAAATTTCTGCAGAGTGATTGTGAATGGTAATTTCATCACACTGGTATTATCCTTGACTGCAAATTCCAAAGTCTGCCCTTCACGGATATGCATCACTCCACTCTCTGAGAAATGGCTGAACAATGCACCAACCAGAATCACCACAAAAGAGGCGTGGATAAGGATTGTAGCTATACCCATCGTCTTCCTCTTGGTGAAGATGAGGCAAACAGCAGAGATCACCAAGGCTACCCAACCTACAATCATCATCGGATTAGAATAGATTGTGATATCGCCGACGTCGCCAAAAACGGAGAAGGATGCCAAAGCAATCGTGAGGATTGCCAACACCACAAACGGCAAATATCTCAATATCTTGTTCTCCATCACGACTTTTCGTTTTCGTCTTCGTTTTGGTTTTCGTCAACGTTAACCGCCACCGCCTCCATCTCAATCAGCCACGTTGGTCGACAGACAGGAGCCTGGACGATGATAAACTGACCATCGGGCATAATCTTGCTCAGTTCATTATATGCGACCTCGTAATCAGCAATATCTCTCAAATAGACCGTGGCTTGGGCGATATCGTCCCACTTGCAACCAGCCTCCACCAACAAAGCGTTGACATTCTCAGTCATTCGTCTCACCTGACCTTTGATGTCGCCAATGTGAAGCACATCACCTTTAGTGTCGATGCTTGCTGTACCGCTGATATAGACCTGTTTATAGCCAGAATGATGGACACAGACACCGCGCTCAAAAGTGACGCCATATTCAATCGTCTTGTTCATATTCTCAGCTGCATAGAGAATCTGAATCTTATCCGTAGGGATATTCTTGACTGCGTAAGCGTCGAGAATACTCAACACCTTATGATCCTCATACTTGCCCTCGATACCAGTGCTGGCAATATAGTGAGTGTCTGGAGTCAAACCGTTTTGAAGGAAATTCTCACGTCGACCTACCACCACACCATTGTAATTGCAATCGATATCACGAACAAAGAACCAAGTTCGGACGCAATTATCAGCGATATTCATACCGTTGTCGGCAAGCATTTTCTCATAACGCTCAAGCTGACGGTGCGTCTGGCGATAACTGTTTTGGTTTTCGTCTTCGTTTTCGTTTTCGTCTTCGTTTTCGTCCACCAAACGAGTGGTCCAATAGCATTTATCGATACCATTGTCGACCAGGATAGTATTCGCGTCGACGGAAGAGATCTCAATATCACTTTCAAACATCGCAATAGCCTGCACCTTGCAGAGAGGCATCGGTGATTGTCCGACAATCGAAAGAGCCAGATTCTTATCAGCGAAAGCCCTCTTCACGCAATCAGCCTGAGTAGCGACGTCGCTAAGGTGGACACGCACGAAGAAAGCAGAGACATTCATCTCCTTCTCTATCTGCTCAATAGCACGACGTATATTAGAAATTTGCAGTGAAATATCGCCACATCTGTCAACCGTCGGCACAAATGTAGAATGGATGATAGAATGACCCGCATCAGAAGTTTTCGTTTTCGTCATCGTTATCGTTGACAAAACCGCAACAATCTTATTGCTGTCGTTGAATATTCTTCTTTCGTGTTTCATACTGCAAATTTACTTGATTTGTGCCGTATTTGACGCAAACAAGCCACAGAAAATACAACACTGTAAATTTTTCTGCAAAAATAGGATAATGAGGGAAGGTAGGCAATACTCAAAAATGGGGATTGATTTTAATTCATAATTTGGAATTCATAATTCATAATCGGACCTGGAACTTGAAAATTAATTACTGAACCATTTAAACACACAAAAGGTCTCGCTATGCAGCAAGACCTTATATTGTGTTTTTTCTTCGATAGATTCGAGAAATGAAAGATTAGAGCTTGTTAATGTAAACAGCCAACTTTGACTTTAGGTTAGATGCCTTGTTCTTGTGAATAACGCGGATCTTAGCCAACTTGTCTAGCATAGAGCTAACTTTTGGATAAAGCTCTGCTGCCTCTTTCTTGTCTGAAGTTGCACGTAGCTTACGAACTGCATTTCTTGTAGTCTTAGCGTAGTATCTGTTGTGCAATCTCTTCTTCTCTGTCTGTCTGATTCTCTTAATAGAAGACTTGTGATTTGCCATTTTTTTTAATAAATGAATTTATATTAGTAGTCCATAGGAGAGTCGAACTCCTCTTTCAAGAATGAAAATCTTACGTCCTAACCGATAGACGAATGGACCCCGCAATTAGATATTCTCTAATTGTAGCCCATAGGAGAGTCGAACTCCTCTTTCAAGAATGAAAATCTTGCGTCCTAGCCGATAGACGAATGGGCCTCCTTTATGTCACAAAATCAATAAACTACGTGTCTATTCCATTTTGCGAGTGCAAAGATAGATATTATTTTCTAAATTCCAATACTTTTGCTTAAAATATTGGCAAATATATGTGAGCGTAAAAATTGATTTTGTTAACGCTCGCCCCACGGGCTCGCGTTAGTGGGTGGGATAAGGACGTTCCGTCCTTAACAATTCTCATTTTTCACAACAAAATCAACTGTAGTGTTATTTGCTCTGCTCTCTTGACTTTTCACCAAGGTAGCCGCCATGATGACGTTTGGCGTATTCCTCGTTTGTGAATTTGATCTTCTTCATTGTGCCGACGACGATGATATCACCTATCACCGTCATCATTGTAGTAGAAGTGGTTGGTGTCAAGCCAAGCATACACACTTCCTTTGGATTGCCTGTGTATAGGCAGATATCAGCCTCTTTTGCCAATTGACTCTCTTTGTTTCCTGTGATGACAATAAACTTCACATCTGGGCGTAGGCCTCTTGCCAAAGCTGTAAGCTCACAAATCTCACGTGTCTTACCTGAGTTGGAAATCAAAAGCATGACGTCGTTTGGCTGCAAAACGCCCAAATCTCCATGCTGAGCCTCACTTGGATGTAGGAACACTGCTGGTGTGCCGGTTGAGCTGAAAGTTGTGGCGATATTCATGGCAATCTGTCCTGCCTTACCCATACCACTTGTCACAAGTTTGCCTTTCTTGGTGTGGACTTGCTCAATAATCAAGTCGACAGCATTCTCATAGTCGTCTGTAACAGGAAGCGAAAGGATTGCGTTTGCCTCGTGCTCCAATATCTTCTTTATATCTTCTTTCATTGCCACTACTAATTTTTGAGTCCACAAAGGTAATTTCTAATTGTCAAATTTCAATGCGAAATGAGAAAAAAAAGGCGACGTGATTACTCGCGTCGCCTTTGGATTAATCATTAATCAATGTGAAGTGTCCGACGTATTTCTTTCGGATCTCTTCAATCCAGATCTCATACCAATAGTCGGTAGACGGCATCTTCTTTCCTAGATAAGTACCATCCCACGACTCATCACCCTTGATCTCAGTCAATTTCTTTCCGTAACGGTCGAAGATGACAACCTTAGCGTCTGGGTAAGCCGCAGCTACTGTCTCCGATATAAATCCATCATTTACACCGTCGTTATTTGGTGTGATAACAGTAGGGAACTCAATGCCTGGAGCCTCAGTTGTGAACTGGAAGTCACTCTTACATCCATACTCATCTATGATGTATGCAGTGTGTGAACCATATTTCAAATCTTTGAAGTTCTCTGAAGTCTGGAAGTCACTATTGTCTACCTTATACATAACGTCAGTCGACTCGTTATTCTCTGATGGTATGATAGTCACATCACGATATCCCTTCTGGTCGACTGCCTCGATAGACGGATATCCAACAACCTTGATTGTAGACTTAGCAGTAACTGCCTCACAAACTCCATTTGAAAGGGATACTGTGTAAACCGACTCTCCTATCAAATCAGCAGGAGCTTTGAAGATTGGCGATGTAGACAACTCGTCGCCAGCCTCGTTCTTCCATGAATACTTACGTGGTTTTCCAGCAGTAATGCTTGTCGACAAATTAATCTTATTTGCTGTCATACATACTATCGTATCTGTTGGTGAAATTGTGAACTCAATTGGTTCTTCCACGTCAACAAGAATTGAATCCTTAACCTCACATCCTCCTGTTTGCGAAACTGAGAATCGATATGTTGTTGTCTCAGTTGGCGATACAGCAGCCTCCAAACCTGTTGCTATTAGAGTAGAATTACTCTCCCACTCTATCTTAGCAGTCGAAGGTGTAAGTGATGTCAAACCAATTGCGACTGTCGATCCTTCACATACAGTTGTGTCGTCAGTAATCTTTGTGAACTTAGGAGCCTCTGACACTGTCAATTCTCCGTATGTCTCATCCACCACACAGTTTCTGTTTGTGATAGTGTAAGTGTACTTGCCGGCATCAGATGCTTTAGCCGACGCAATTGAGATAGAATTTGAAGAGCTGATAGGAGAACCATCCAACTTCCACTCTACACTTGGAGTCTCGCTACAAGTGAATTTCAACTCCATCGCATATTTAGCACCCTCACATAGAATTGTATCCTTAGCTATTGTATTATTCTTAATTCCAGCATCGTAGACAACAATCTTCTGGCTTGTCTCACATTCATTAACGAATGTCACCTCATACTCACCAGCCTCAGTCAAACTGATTGTCTGTGCTGTCTCACCGTTGCTCCAATTGAACTTGTTGTCATCCGATTCCAAATCAGCGAACAATGTGTAGTTCTCACCACATGCATAGAATGAGATTGGATCTCCGTGAGCAGAGATTGTCTCTGTATTGCCATTCTTCTCTGTAAAAATAATTGAACCCTTTACTTCACCCTGACCGATATTAACTGAATGGTCTGTTTTCTTAGTACAGAATCCATCTGAAACTGTCACCTCAAACTTAGTTGGCTTAGTCAACGCGTCGCTTACGAAGTTACCAGTCTCAGGCTTAGTCGAGTTGTTAGTTATATTCCAAGTGTAAGTAAGATCAGCATCGTAAGTATCACCCTTGATTACAGCATCCAACTCTACCGATGCGTCAGGACAAGCAGAAGCTGCTCCGACGATTGACAACGAGTCGATTCTATGAATCTCGACGTAAATCTCCTCTGGTGTAGAGCTCTGACACTTGACTGTAGTATCGTTTGGCATCTTGAAGTAACCAGTCACTGCATAATGACCAGTCTTGTCAATTGCTGTTGGATTGCTCAACGGTGCACCACTCTCATCAGTAAATGATGAATATACATTAGAGACGTCGTTGCTTACCACCCACATTGTGTCAAGGTTAACAGCTCTTGAACATACAGTGTCGAAATGTGTTTTAAGCTGAGGTCGTGCATAAACGATAACCTTAACCGGCACTGTCGAAGACTCTGCTCCACCTTCATCTACCTGACATACATAGTATGTTGTAGTATCTGTAGGCTGAGAAGAAATCTTAGCTGTTGAGATTGTAGGAGTAGCGATCTCTGCTCCACCCTTCGACTTATCTGCATCATACCACTTCAAAGTGTATGTTGCCTCTGTCTTCTCTACATAATTCTCAATACTTTCAGCCACTGCGACATCCTCACAGAAGCGAGCCACCTTTGTCTTTGGCACCGGAGTCAAACTGATGATCACGTCGACGTCGCTCAATACGCTCTCACATCCGTCCTCGTCCTTCTGGCTGACATAATATTTAAGCTTAACATCTGTTGTCATGCTCTTGTCGGCTGTTGGCACTGGAGCTGAAGCCAATTCCTTCATATCCTCGTCATACCAAACAAGAGTCATATCCTTACCTGGAGTGACTGCCGACTCATCCTGAGCAAGCAAATTCTTGAATGTTCCGTCAGTCAAAGTATCACCCAATGTGTATGTGATCACGTTGTTGACTGCAGGAGCATCGATATGCTTAACAGTAACGTCAAGTGTTGTAGTGTCTCCCTTACATACATGGTCTTTTGCAATTGTGTAAGTTGGCACAACCTTGTATGTGTTAGTAGTTGTTGAAGAGACCTTCGATGTCGACGGAATCAATGCGTCGTCATCAAGCTTAACTCCTCCAAGATACCACTCAAACTTAGATGCGTTGTCTGCCTTGACATACTCACTCAACGATGACTCGTCAGTTGTAGCGACAAGTTTTTCAGCAGTGGCATCCTCACAATATGATACTGGAGCTGTGATTGCAGCACCAACGCCCATTGTTGTGATTGTGATCTCTGCGACGTCGCTCTCTGCAGTTCCATTTGTTGACTTAACATAATACTTAGTCTCACCTGGAGTCTCGCTCTTGAATGGAGTTGGCTCGTCAACTGGTGTGCCACTCGCGTCGCACCAGATCAAAGTCTGTCCCTTTTCAGGAGTTTCAACCAATGCTGTCACATCGACAGTCTCTCCGATACACAATGTTGTATCGCTCACCTTTGGCTTATTTGAGCTTGTGATATAGATCACGACCTTCTCTCTTTCACTCTCACAACCTCCCTTAGAGATTGCACTAACGTAATAAGTGATTGTATCCTCTGTAGCGACAGACACCATGATTGGAGTACGCAAAGAGTCTGTAGATGTATCCGACTCATACCATACCACACGTCCGTCCTCCGAAGTGGCAAGTTTAGTGATATCTTCCTTACCTGCGCCGATGGCAAACTCCTTAGGAGAAGTCACTGTAGGCACAGCAGGAATAGCCTCCTTAGAGACCTCCATCACCTCTATTTTACCAGTACACTTAGTTGTCTTATCTGTAACAGTGTAGTAATACTCATTGTTTACATTCTCCCCGTCGATATTCAAATCCTCGACCTCAAATGCTCCGACGTTGTCGATATACCAAGTCAAATCGAAACCTTCAATTCCTGCCTTCGACAAATCAAGAGATTCACCGTCACACAATGCGACGCCATTCTCCAAAACCTCTGCTGGAAGCGGATTAACCGTTAGTTTTACTGGATCAGACGACAACTTACAGCCAGAAATTTCCTCGTTGTAAACAGTCACTGAATATGAGCCTGCCTCCTTAACGAAGAACGAATCAGCCTTGATTGGCTTTTCATTCAACGATGTCTTACCACTAAAGAACTCATAAGTGTAATTTTTAGACTTTGGAGTTGCCACAGTCTTGATATAAGTGCTGTCGCCATCACAAATCTCTTCAAGAGCCAAACTTGCGACAACCTCTGTCAAATCACACTCAACCTCACCACACTCAACTGTGTTAAGCACCTTCAACGAATCAAGTCCGTAGACTGTAGCCCAACCGTAGTTGTTGACAAACTTATCGCAAGCATCAACAGTGGCATCGAATGTATAGACAACTGAATCATTAGGAGCCATAGCATCTTTAGCTGTTGTTGCGAATGTAGGCCATGTTATCATATGCTTTGACGCATCATATGTTCCCTTATCTGAAATATTTGTGATATCAGAAAGTTCAGCTGGAAGATCATCTCCGATTGTGATATCAAACGCGTAATCAAGATTTGTCTTGAACTGAGACATCTGGCAGCTTGCATTACCATTACTGTTAACGTATGCTCCGAAATATCCAGGGCCCTTAGCAGTCACGTCCCAATCCTTAGCGACGTTTGTCCACTCATCATCCTCGTCGTTGATATACATATAAAGTTTCTCTCCCTTAAGGACGAATTTGAACTTAACCTCAGTAGGAGATCCCATGAATGTGATTGGAGAATCCTGCCAGCTTGTTCCCTGAGCGTCAATCTGCTTACCATTGTCATACAAGTAGAATCCGAAGAAATTCTTACCATCCTTGTTGACCATGATCTTCATTGCCACTCCCTTGAAGTCTGCCTTACCTGGAGTACCTCCCTCGTATCTGAACACGATATAAGTCTCCTGGTTGTTAGAACCGTCTTCAATTGTGAAGAACACCTCTCCATCAGCACCATAACAATGGTCGTGAGCGAAGAAGAATGGAGTACCGTCGCCCTTAGTCTGAAGTTTGTATCCCTTTGTTCCAATCTCTGGCAAAATACCATTACCAAGCTTGATTAGTCCCTTTGTCGACTTGCAGTCGACATCAGTAGAACTTCCAAGAGTATTCTTGAATGTAAGTGTATATGTAATGTCGTCGCCGATCATCACCTTCTTCTTTGATGCCTTCTTGAACAAAGCGTCCTGAGGCTCTGCCTGTGGTGGCAACTCTGTACATGTTGTCATCAAGTCTACTCTTGATGAATCTGGGGAGTCAGTCTTTGAACTGATCCATGCCACATTCATATAATATGTATCGTCGACGTCAGGGCAACCCAAATCTCTTGCCTTACACATGTAGACAAGTTTATCTTGCTCACCGACCAACATAGTTGGGATTGTCCACTTAACAATACCTGTGTAACCCGCGCTCTTAGGATTAGCTGCAGGAGTATAAGTAGCCTTAATCTTCTCTCCCTTGTCGTCCTTCAACGCTGTACTATCCTTCCAACATACCCACTCCAACTCGTATGGAATAGTATCGATTACAGTGACATCGTATGCCTCGCGACCTGGAAGCGGTCCACGTCCGATGATACGTCTCCATGTATAACCGTCGAACTCCTCAACCAACACACGATCGTAATTATCGTTATCCAACGGATCACAAGCGTAACGTGAGTGAACAGTCACATCGTAACCCAAGTTATTGTAATCGGCGAAGTTTGGAGAGACAAGTGTATAGATCTGAGCCTGACCATCAAGGTTGTTGATCTCCAACTTCGGATCGTAAGACCAGTCGTCCTTAACACGCTCTGTCACCTGCTGGGCAGGGTTTGTCTTCAATACAGTACGGAAGAAACATGGTCCCCAACCTCCCTTATGAAGCAAATACTTAGAATCCAACTTGTCATATACATGAGTAGTTGTAGCCATCAATGTCTTAGGGAACTGGATCATGATTCTCTGGTTCCACTTTCCGTGCTCATCACTACCTGTAGGCAACTTCTGATATGTAAACTTAGTTGTGGCACCGTTAGGCATCCAACCATACTTAGTCATATCATTACCATTATCCAACTGGAATGTCCAACCTGTAGGGTTATCTGCCTCATCGTACAAACCGATCGCAGCTCCATCATTCATGAAGTATGACATACGGTAGTTACCCAAATCAATGTAAGCCTCGTGAGCATCATTCCAGAAACGGTAGAACTGACGGAATCCATACGACTCCATGATTGTGTTTCCGTATGATAGGTTGACGTGGTCGCGTCCACCGTTCATCCATGAACCTTCACCACCCTCTGAACTATTTGAGAACTCCACTGTGAATGTCACAGCATCGTTAGGATTAAGTTTTGTACGGTTAGCCTTCTTCTTAATCATCAATGTTCTGTTGGCCAAGATATCCACACAGTTACGCTCCATAGTATATGTAGCGTGGTTTGGATACTCGTTACTTACCCAATCCTCAAAGTTTGAACCTGAGATTGTACTTGTCAAACAGATACGTGGATTAAGTGTATCTCTTGCGACGACGCGGAATGACACAGAGTCGATTGTAGCATCCAATCCACCAGTCTTGAATCCTGGCACATCACCGATATTCCAAACAATCTTACCACCGCTGAACTTACCACCGTTAGAGATGCTTATGACCTCATAATTAGGATCAATCTCTGTCTCAATCTTAACTCCCTTAGCATCCGCACTACCATAGTTACGATACTGAACAGTGTAATCGATTGGATCATCAACGTAAGCGTATGTCTTATCCACTGACATATATACCTTCATGTTGGCTGCCGACTTCATGTCGCTTGCTGGATGCCAGTTTCCTGTGTAAGTCAACAATGGCAAGCAACGGAACCATCCATGGAAGTATTTAGGCATACTCTCGATGTATCTCTCATCATCAGTCAAAGCGCTCGACTCTCCAGAAGCGTCATCCCACATCAACTCGCTCTGACGGTACATGTCGGCGATCAAATCCAAATCCTCATTGATAACAACGGCTGGAGCGGCACAACCCAAAGCATAGTTTGCACCGTAGTGCGACAAGACGCCTCCTTCAGTGTTATAACACATCTTGATCTGAGCAGGTCCCCAGAACGATGGCTGACCTGGGTCTGGTGAAGCTCCCAACTTGCCACACCACTTTCCAGAACCGTCCATTGCAGGAGGTTCCTTCATTAGTGCAGCCGCACGTAGAGCCATATCATACTCACTTGTGTTTGAACCAGTCTCAATCTGGTGAGTAGTTGGATTCCAAGTGTATTCAGGAGCACCATGCCACAAATAGTTCTGTGCCATACGCCACATTGTACGGAAGTCCTCACCCTCACTAAAGTTAGTGAATGTAGGTTTTCCATCTGTTGCCATGTTTGTTGTACCAAGGCTCGAAACTAATCCTTGCGCATAAGCCTGACCACACAACCAGTCGGAAGATGCCTCTGCACGTTTGTACTGGCCAATCTGCCAATCGTTAGCCTCGACGTCGCCACTCTCAAACCATTTAGCGAACTCATTATAATATGCTGGAGCACAGTAGTCGGTGTGAGTGTTACCATCTCCACCACCACCTGAGATATTACTGAACTGTGAAATATCTGGGTATGTAGTCTGAGTATTTCTCCAAGAAGAGACCTCTTTACCCTTGTTACCACCCTTAACATAACCGTCGACACCAATATTACCACTCATGTGACCACCCTGGTAGATAGTACCGTCGCCATTGATTGATGTATAATTGAATGTATCAACGAATGCCTTCAAGAAATCTTCTGCAGCCTCCTTGTAAGAAATTGGCTTGCCATTAAAGTCAAGGACAGGTTTGCCATCCTGCATCATAAACTCACCCCACTGCTTGTAGGCGATTAGTAGGGCCATTGCGATATCATCATCACCGTCGGTAGCCGAACCGTGATTCTCGGATGTACTTCCCTCCATCGCATAACAGATTGGAAGACCACCACCAAACTCATAGTTAGGAAGTCTCACCTTACCATCCTGGTATCTCACACGATGCGGGATTCGGTTATCGTGGATCCACATCCACAAACCGTTGAATGTCGCCTGGTCAGCAAAGATTGCCGCAGCCAACATCATATATCCATCACCCTCAGTACAGAACTCTGCTCCACCCTGAGGCATCTCTTTATCTCCAAACTTACGGAAATTGTTGAAAGTGATATAAGGCACACCACAATGTGTACCGCCATCGTATCTACAACGGTGGCTCATAATTTCGTATGCCTCACGACCAGTCTTTTCCATGTCGGCATGAGTAACACCTTCAGCATTATATTTTGCCAAAGTCTTACCTGTCTTATATTCCAAGAACTGAGGATAAGGGAACGCCGGATTTCCTGAGTTGATGTTTACTTTTACATAACTGCCAGAACTCCATGTACGAGAGCTTCCTTGTGCAAACGCACTACCGAGGCTACACGTTATGGTGCAAAGCACCGCCATTAGTTTGATAGTAAATTTACCCATATATTAAACCCTATTACAATTCGAAATTATACATGTGTTTAGTTTTAGAGTAAGCAAAAATAGTAATATTTTCAATTTTCATCACCCATTTTAAAAATTTTATTGACAAGCACGACTTTTGAACTATCAATTTAATAAAAAAGTCGGAGCGGATTACCAAAACTATGTCAAACATAATATTTAGTGAAATCATATCAAAAACCACCCATTCATTGTGCTATTAAAAACAAAGTTTGTATTTTAGTAGACAAAATGTGACAATTCCCGTATGTCAGTGTAGCAACTAATAGATGCAATGGAGGCTGTTGACTTGTCACATACAGATGAATTCAATTATAACGAAGATAAATAATACCACTCGATTACTATGAAGCGAACTACTCAAACGGAAGCTGTTGTTGAAACTATACGCCAATTAGGAGGTGTAGCCAGCATCATGCAGATAAACCAGAATATCTTCAAGATGACCGATGCTGTATGGAATACTAAAACTCCATTTGCGTCAATTAGATGCATTCTACAACGTGCAACAAATCAAATTTATAAAATAAAGCCAGGTTTGTATGGACTTATAGAAATGCAGAAACAATTAGAGGAAGATGGCTTTATCGTTCAGACTGAAAAAAATAAGGATAGTAAGATTGTAAAGGAACTTACTCATGCTTATTTTCAAGGTATTCTGCTTGAAATCGGAAAGTATAAACAAATGGATACGTTTGTACCAAATCAAGACAAGAACCGAAAGTTTAATGGAGTCACCACATTGGGCGACATGCGCACTCTGACTGCATTGCCACAATTCGGTCCTCTGCCAATGGTCAAACAAGCAGAAACGATAGATGTCATCTGGATAAATGAACATAACATGCCATCAGTGTTCTTTGAAGTAGAGCATAGTACCGACATACAGAACTCTTTGTCAAAATACGTGGAGTTATGCGACTATAATACCCGAATGCTAATTGTAGCAGACGAAAAACGTCATGAAGAATATGAGAGGAAACTCAACAAACAGATTTTCAAACGTCTCCGAGATCCACGTCCAAGAGTAGAATTCCTTGATTACAAGTCACTGGAAAAGCAATATGACATGATGCTAAACATGCAAGATTGCCAAGTAAAGATTCTATAACAATAAAAAGTTATGAATACAAACGATAATAGTATTAGCAGATACCAACATGCTGTAAGTATCATCAAGGCAGCAATTCTAAAAAGTCAAGCACGTGCAGCACAAACCATTACCCACGAGCAGTTAGCTCTGTATTATGGAATAGGTAGGTATGTATCACAGAACTCGCGCAATGGATTCTGGGGAACAGGTGCTATTGCAATTATCAGCCAACAACTCAAATACGAGATGCCAGGACTCAAAGGGTTCTCTGAAAGTATGATAAAACTTATGAGGACCTTCTATGAGGAGTGGAAATACTTAGAATCAAATTCGCTAATTTCGATTAGCGAAAATATGCAAGATGAACGAAACAAAGATAATTCGCTAATCCGAATTAGCGAATTGCAGAATAATGAGTCTACATTAGAAGAAATATCTCCGTTGCAGTTAACTGGATACGAAGATTTTCCATTAACAGCATTTCTCAATATCAGTTTCAGTCATCATTCGGCAATTCTTCGCCGTGTCAAGTCACTAGACGAACGTAAGTACTATATTCAGTTGGCATTTGACCAGCGTCTGAAAGTCGATGACCTTGAGGAAATGATGAAGGCAGGAGTTTATAATCATCGAGAAGAATTGCCCAATAATTTCTTCAAAGCCATCCCAGATAAGCGATTAGCATTACAAACATTGAAGATTCTTAAGGATGCCTACTTGCTTGATTTTATTAATGTGGAGGACATTGATGAAATGGATCCAGAGAATGTGGATGAAAGTATTATAGAGAAGCAGATCGTAATGAATATCAAGAACTTCATCATGAACTTTGGACGTGCGTTCACTTATCGTGGGCATCAGGTGCATTACGATAAATTAGGAGAGGACAGTTGGATCGATTTATTATTCTATAATCGTATTATACGAAGCCTTGTGGTCATCGAATTGAAGAAAGGAAAGTTCAAGCCATCTTACCTTGGACAATTGTCTGCCTATCTTCGCATTCTAGATGCAGAAGAAAAATTGCCAGATGAAAATCCATCTGTAGGCATAATCCTCTGCAAGAAAGCAAACAAGGCTTTCGTGGAGTTCGTCATACAAGGTTACAACAATCCTATGGGAGTTGCAACATACAAGACTACAGTTGACCAACTTAAAGCACTTCTACCACCAGAAGAAGAATTAAAGAAACTACTGCCAGATGATGACGAAGAATTGTAGAACCCACTTTTCTCCATTAAGTATTTTCCAGCGGAAACAAAAGGAATAAACTCCAATGGTCGGATTATAGTATATCCGGCCATTGGAATGAATCACGACTGAATTTTGATTACCAAAACCAGCCCCGACAAAAAATAAATTGTAATAAGGTTATTTCATGATAATGAGCTGAGTCTTACCATTGCTGAATTTTAATGCGTAAATTCCAGCAGGTAATCCTTTCTCTTTTATTTGTTTAGCCGCATCGACGTCGCTGCTAGCAACGATTATAGCCAAGCGTCGTCCCATCATATCCACCACCGTAGCTTCTGTTGGTTCTGCCACAATGTCGATATTACCAGTCAACTCGCCAAGTTCTTCCTTAGTGTCGGCAAAAGCAATCCAATCGATGTTGGCGTATGCTCCACTGATTCTGATTCGTAGGATATGCTCGCCCGACGTAATCTCCGATGTCTTGCCACTCACTGTAGTGTAGGTGTTCCAGTTGGCGGTCTGTGGTATCTTTACGGTGTCGGCAATCTGTGTACCGTCGACCATCATGATGAAACTTGAGAAATCCAATCCACTTGCGACGTGAGCCTTGTAGAAATACTCTGCCGATTTCTCCACGTTGATTGTGTACTCTGTCCACTCGCCTTCACTTGTATAACCGATTGCAAAACCTTTGGCATCACTGATTGAGTCGACTGTGACGATATCCACTCCGTCGTTACGATACTGTGTGCCTTGATTCTCTACATCCTTATCGTAGTAGGCGATTCCCTGTCCACCTAAATCATAATCTTCCATCTCCACCTTACCAGGCAGTGTGAACGCTACGGTGTACGGCTCCTGTGGAATGGCTTCGGCAAAGTTTGGCAACGGAATCATCTTATTCTTTATGCCTCTGTATTTTGCCTCAATACCAGCATTGCTGATGACGTTTTTATCGCTTCCGTCATTGTCGTGGGCATAATTAGTGCCACACTGGTTGCAGGCAGTTCCCTTCGGAGCATTCACAGCCACGTTATAAGCAATCTCGAATCCACTCGTTCCCTCGTCCTGATAGATTGGGCAAGTCCAGTAGTCAGCCCAGTTTGAGCCATTGATATCGTGGCTATAGTTGTACATAATCTGACCATTCTTTCCTTGGTTGGAAAGAGTGTAGATGGCAGCACCGTCGCAAAGCAATCTTGCGATATGGTGGATCTCGTTATAGTTGATCTTATTGCCATCCATCGCAGTTTGGTTCTTTGTCCAACCGAAACCTACGGAGATTCCTGTGTAATTGGCATACGACACTTCGTTGTGCTCAATCACAATATATCTCGGATAGCCACCAAGAATCGGCACTCCACCCTGAATCTCATTAGTTGTATTGTGGACGTAGTTGTTCTTCACCGTGTCGCGAGTACAGATTTCATCTTTATCTGATGGATTATAACCTTTGTGAATCTCTGTCAATGAATCCGGAGCAAACTTGCCGATTGAGATGCTTGATCCTCCAATCTCAGTGAAGACATTTCCCTCAATACGAGTGTCGTTAGTTCCAGAGGTGAAATCGAGGCCAGTCGCAGCCATCTGAGTGAAGATATTATCTTCAAAAGTGACACGGCTTGCGTTTGTCACCTCCACGCCAGCGTTAGGATGCCAAAGCATAAACTCATTAGATTTCAAAAAGCCTCTATCCTCCACCTTCACTGCATACTGTCCGGCTTGAAGATTAAGCAAACCCTCTCTGCTCGGACGCATGAAATTAGTGTGAGCGAAGACGATTCCACTGAATGAGATATTCTGCACCTTGTTCTTTGTGCTTTCTCCAGCGACTTGTATCAAAGTTTCAAGATTAGGAGCCACGACATTAGCCGTCGTCATATCCTCACCCTCACGAGGCATATAATAAAGAGTATTTTTATCCTCGTCGAGATACCACTCTCCTGCCATATCCAATAGCGACATGTCATTCTCAAGATAGTAGCACTGCTGTTTTGGAGGATTACTCATGAAGGCAGTTCCAAGCATTGGGTATGCACGACGGAACAGACGAGTACGTTCAGGATCCTGCGGGATGATCTTGCAAGTGTTGCCATTATACTTCACATCCTCGATTCTAAGCACCTGGTCAGCCCACGCCACCATCACATGGATCTCCGATTTCTTGATATTCTCAAGTTTCTTGATCTGGTCAGTGTAGACGTCGAAAGCTCTGCCGAAAGTATCGACCTTTGCAAGACGGTTGAAATAGTGGTCGCCATTAGCCTTGATATTAGGATGACGTGCTCGAATGGCTTTCTTACCGTTGACATAAAGTTGACGGAATCTATTCTCCACTCCTTTGACACACCAGATATTCTTATCCGCGTCGTAAAGTTCCCATCCGTTCACTGGCACACCTCCCGTCACCAACGGAGTCTCACCGGGAGCAGCTTTGTAGCGGACATAATGTCCGTTAGTTCCACCGTCGGCATTGGAAAGACGCAAAGTGCTGGTAAGCTGATATGTGCCTTCATGAAGATAGACGTTGATATCTTCCGACATTGATTTATTGACTCCACGCACTGCGCGCTGAGCCTGCTCCAAAGTCTTGAAGGGAGCAGTCATCGTACCCTCTGAAGCATCGTTGCCACTTGGAGAGACGTGGAAATCAATTGCGTTGGCATTGCTAACGAAGCAAGCCAACATAGTAAATAGTAAGTAAGGTATTTTCATTTTTATTCTACAATCACTGAAACACCTGCCTTTTCATCGGCAGATTTCAAAATATATATGCCTTTTTCAAAACCTTTGGCTTTTAAGAATTCCTTTGGTGCGACGGAATTGTTAACGCTAATTGTGCCGACGCTCTTTCCGTCGACATTGTAAACAGTATAATCTCCGCTAAGGATTGGAGTGCTCACGATTTCTGAGACATCAGTGTTTTTATCAAGGAATTCGATCCAGTCGATGTTGATCCAGTCTCCTTCAATCTGAAGTTTCAAAATATGCTCACCTTCTGGCAACACTTTTGTTGTCTTAGTCTCAGCAATCAAATACGACTCCCATTCTCCACCGTTGTCCGCTGTCTGGATGAAATCTGAGATTGCTTCACCGTCGAGATAAAGCTTGATTCCTGCATTATCATTTCCAGTAGACAAGCGAGTACGAATCTTATATTCGTCAGCCACCTTGATGTTGACTGTGTACTCAAGCCACTCCCCTTTTTGTGCGTAGCCCACAGCATAACCGTCGACCTCATCTGATTTATACACGTCGACTCCATCTTTACGGAATGCCTCTCCACGGTTTTGTCCGTCCATATCATAGTAGGCTTTACCCGAACCACCAAGGTCATACTCCTCTGCCTGAATCTTACCAGGGATCTCAGCAGCCTCACCATTGTATGGAGTCTGAGGAATATTGTGAGACTGGTCTACAAAATACCAGTAGTCGAAGTCGAACATATCTGTGTTGGAACCAGAGAATGTGAAGTAGATATCATGAAGACCACTGACATTCATCACCTCTGCCTCTACCTCCGTCCAAGCATTGTTGGTAGGGTTCACATTGACAGAAGAGACGATTTGACCGTCTTTTTTATCCAAACGCACTTCCAATGTTCCTCCCTTTCCTGAAGCACAACGAACGGATGCCACGAACTTGAATGCACCCTCTTCACCGAAGTCGACGGAACGGACCTTGATGAAATCACCTTTGTCGATTCCCTTCACGAAGATGTTGTTTCTATCGTTGTAGTCCATACGCAATCCGTGAGACGAAGCCTTTGTCTCAGCCTCCACTCTTGAATATGGATCAAGATTCTTGACTGCATTCTTCACACCAAGATTTGTGGCAGGGATGAATGGGATTGAACCGTCGGCACCATAATTAAACTCCTCCACGCAACATGAACGAGTGAAGCCTCCAGTGTACCCCTCCTCACCACGTAGATTCTGGTTGTGGTAGAAATAGTAGGCATGACCTTTGAAATCAATCACACCGGAGTGGATTGTGAAGGCGAAATTATTAACCTCATTCTTGTTTCCACCCTCCTGAATGATTCCACGAGATGTCCACGGACCTTCGATGCTGTTGCTTGTAGAGTATGAGATTTTCTCTGGCACACCATGAGAAGCGTAGATCATATAATAAAGATTATTATGCTTGTGGATCCACGGACCTTCTGTATACTTATAATTAGATTCCGAAGTAAGGTTTGTCTGATGCACCTGACCATTTACAGAGACCATATCCTTGTTAAGCTTGCACCAATAAAGTTTTGGATTACCCCAGAACAAGTAAGCCTGACCGTTGTCGATGAAGACAGTAGGATCGATATAATCCCAGTTTGGTCCGACAAGTGGTTTGCCGATAGCATCCTTATAAGGTCCGGCAGGGTGATCAGCCACAGCCACACCGATAGCACGCGGACCTTTATATGTAGTAGTAACGTAGAAGTAATACTTACCGTCTCTCTCAATCATCTGTGAAGCCCAGGCAGCATCCTTGTCAGCCCAAGCAAAACCGTTATTCTTCATCGGCACACCACGGTCAGTCCAGTTGACCATGTCGACAGAAGAGAATACTCTCCACTGGTTCATAGTGAAGTAATCCACACCATCCTCATCGTGGGAAGTGAACACAAAGACAGTGTCACCGATCACCACTGGTGCAGGGTCGGCAGTGAAATCCGTCTGGAAGATCGGATTGTCAGCCCAAATAGATGCCGACGTCATAAGAGCCGCAGCAGTTAGTAAAATGTTTTTCATCAAGTCTAGTATTTAAGTTATCAAATTTAAATTCATATGAATCTCGTAGAGACGAACGGTCATGCGTCTCTCACGGACGTGCGTCTAACAGACATTCCATTATCGTCTTTTATTGACGATCGCAAAATTAAATTTTACTACAAAATCACATTAACATAAAATAATAATCGCTTAACAAAGAAGAATGCACCTCTAGTTTTGTACGTTTGCACACCATTGGATTCTCACAGACGCTTTTTCTTTATACGCTCGCCCTTCGGGCTCGCGTTAGGGAAGAGTTAGGGCGTTCCGCCCTTAACAATCCTCATTTTGAATAACTGCAAGTGCCCAAAAAACAAAAAGGTCGCGACGGGACTGTCGAGACCTTTTTTGATTAGAATGCGTATTGTTATTGGGTATTATTGTTCAAATTATAAAAAGCAATTCGATAGATTGGTTGCACCTGTGACTGGCCAAGCATTCACAAGTGCACCGTATCTACAAATATTAAAAGCTGTTGAAAGTCTTATTCATAAGCAATTCTCTGCCGAAGGCTTCCATTTGTCGCGAAGTTGCGATCAAACGAGAAGCCGACAGAAATGTTGCAAAAACCAATGTATTAAATCCTTTCATAATCCTTCTGCATTAAATGCGTATTAGATAGAGATATAATGTGTTTGTTCACACGTGGCAAATATCGCAATTATACGAATAAGCGAGGCATTAAAACGTACCAAAGAAGGTGGTGAAAAATTTAAACAAAAAGATTTTTAACGAATTCATCGGAGATTTAAACGCGAGCAAAAGAATCATACAATTTTTTTCGCATACAATCAAAAAAAAACGCACCGACAATCTGCCGATGCGTTAATGATATTTTTTGTCTAAAAAAACTAGTAAATCTTATCTTTAAGTTTTGCGAAACGTGTTGGCAATTTCTCACCTGCAAAACTTTTATCCAAGGATGGAGACATAAATGTGCAGCTTGGAGTAGAACCGTCGCAGCAAAGAGAAAAGACAATGTCTTTAGGACTCATATCTGCCATCGACTTATCGATCGGAGCACATCCCATTGAACCAAATTTCATCAGATAAATAGTTCCGTCAGCCTCCGACATTGAGAATGATCCTGGAATACCATTGACTCTAAAAGAGACATACTGATCGGCTGTCTCGTGGCTTCCCGAAACCGAATCAATAGACATTATATAAGAACGATTACCGATGCATGCCACATAACGATCCCCCTTAGCCACAGTAATCAAAGAGTCGCCTGGCTTAATCAACGGATCCAAAGATGTGTGATCGTGGATTCTCTCAAAATGTTGGATATTGCCTCTTACAGTCATATCTGAAGATGTGTACAAACCATCCATTGGCACACGCAAATATGTGACATCCTCACTCTCGGTAATTGTAGAGATCAAAGTATCACTCTGCCTTAGGATTGTGACTGCGTTGCCTTCTACTCTATACGAAGCTGTATCAGACAAATCGGTTACAGTGATATAATCACCAATAAGATAGCAGAACATATTGTATCGCACAACAGTACTATCTGGATAGAAACACAATACTGTAGTGTTATCCTCATGGTTTCCATCTTTGATATTTATAGATGATTGTACAAATACCTTACCAACGATATCGTAGTTTGCCGGTTCTTCAAAATCGTCGTCACTACAAGAAACATGCATCAACGTCGCCATTACGACAGCGACAAATGAGGCCAACACTTTAAGCAAATTATTCATAAAATTTCGGTTTTTTATTTTTTTCCGTTTGTCCTAATAAATTTATTTACAAATATACACACCCCAACGCAGAAATACAATTATTTCTGTCAAAATCAATATTTGTCTTCCAAATAAGGATTGCAAAGAGATTCAAATACTATCCTCTGATTTTTTCGTAAGCCTCATTAATCTTCGCCATCTTAGCCTCACACTCTTTAATTCGGTCCGCATTCTTAAGCAAATCTGGATGATACTGCAACGCAAGATTATGATAAGCTTGTTTGATATCCTTGTCAGTCGCATTATCATCTAAGCCAAGAATAGCATAATATGGTTTCAAATGCGGTGGTACAAGTCGACGTTGGGATTCTTCCGTCTTCTTATCATTTGCATCGTCGGCAAAACTTCTGCGAAACGGAGTATATTTCGTGATAAATGGTTCTATTTTTCTCTTCTTATAATTATCATCAATTATATCTGAATAAAATCTCTCCATAATAGACGTCAACAGATCCCATTCATCATCGTGAATTCCGTCTTCCAAGATAGCAATCTGAAACAATATTTCCATTATTGTGTCTCTTTCTTCTAAGGACTTGTATTTTATCTCATCTATAGAATTCTCAAAATCTTCATCTGTATACTCCCTTTCAAAGACAAATTCACTCAAAACACCACTGGTAGAACGGAATGATGATTTCAACATGTCTAATTGCTTCAATATCGGATGCATATTCAGTCTACACATTCTCTGCACCAACGGCATGTACTGTTTCTTATATTTTATAAATTCATACCTACGTTTTGCCTGTTTCTCATTTAGCCCCACCTTTATTAAGAAATTTCGCTTTCTTATATATTCACTGACAGGAAGATGTAGAGCTAGAACTATCAATAAACCTAAAACTGCACTTGCCGCAAAAATATCTTTGTCTTGCTTTATCAATGACACTATAACGAAACATATAAAAAAGGGGATTAAAAATAATGCAACTACAATCAGACAACCTGTATTGTCGGTTGGGCTGGCATCAAAAGAAGCTATATATTCGCTGCAGAATTCCTCATCTGACATTTGTATTTTTCCCATATTGAAGTCTTAAATTTTTATGAATGCTAAAATACAAACAAAATAGAAAAAACTATTGGTAAATGGCGACAAAAAAGGAGACGCGATTACTCACGTCTCCCTATATAGAATCAAATTTGATTCAAAAGATTATCTACCAAGGCGAGCGTTCATTGCCTTTGTAGCCTCCTCGTAACCTGGCTTGCCAAGTAGAGCGAACATGTTCTTCTTGTAAGCCTCAACACCTGGCTGGTTGAATGGGTTAACACCAAGTAGGTAACCAGAGATACCACAAGCCTTCTCGAAGAAGTAGAACAACTGACCGATGTAGAACTCGTTAAGTGAAGGCAAGTTGATGTGTAGGTTAGGAACACCACCGTCTGTATGAGCGATGATAACACCTAGCTCAGCCTGCTTGTTAACGTAGTCAACGTTCTTTCCACCTACGAAGTTAAGACCGTCAAGGTTCTCAGCATCCATAGGAACTGTGATCTTCTTTGATGGACGAGCGATTGAGATAACTGTCTCGAAGATAGAACGCTCACCCTCCTGGATCCACTGACCCATTGAGTGAAGGTCTGTAGAGAAGTCTACTGCAGCTGGGAAGATACCCTTAAGGTCCTTACCCTCTGACTCACCGTAAAGCTGCTTCCACCACTCTGCGATGTAGTGCAACTTAGGGTTGTAGTTAACCAAGATCTCGATCTTCTTACCCTTCTGGTAAAGCTCGTTACGAGTAGCAGCGTAGATAGCAGATGGGTTCTTTGAGAATGGAACGTCCTGAGCTGTTAGCTTCTCCATTGAAGCAGCACCAGCAACAAGCTTCTTGATATCGAAACCAGCTACTGCGATAGGAAGCAAACCTACTGGAGTAAGCACTGAGAAACGACCACCGATGTTATCAGGAATTACGAATGTCTTGTAACCTTCCTTTGTAGCAAGTGTGCGAAGAGCACCCTTCTTAGCGTCAGTTACAGCGATGATTCTCTGACGAGCCTCGTCCTTACCAACCTGCTCCTCAAGCTGTGTCTTAAGGATACGGAATGCAAGAGCAGTCTCAGTTGTTGTACCCGACTTAGAGATGTTGATGATACCAAACTGCTTTCTGTTCAAGAATGAAGAAAGCTCAGCTAGGTAATCCTCAGAGATGCTGTTACCAGCGTAAAGGATAGTTGGGTTCTTTGAGCTCTTAATGAATGGAGCGAAAGAGTTAGAAAGAGCCTCGATTACGGCGCGAGCACCAAGGTAAGAACCACCGATACCAGCTACAACTACGTAGTCACACTTCTCTCTCAAAACCTTTGCAGCTGCGATGATCTCATCCATAAACTGCTCTGTGATAGATGAAGGCAAAGTCAACCAACCAAGGAAGTCGTTACCTAGACCTGTACCCTTGTGAAGCATCTCCTGTGCCTCAGCTACAGCCTGCTCGTAACCCTTTACTGCAGACATTGAAATGTGAAGATCCTTGCAAACGAAGGCGTTCTCCACGTTAAGTTTCATGTTTTCCATTATTCTTATTATTTGTTTATTACCGATATAAAATCCCTGACGGGATATCAATCATATAGCTCTTGTACAAGATAAGGATTGTTAAGGGCGGAGCCCTAACCCCCTCTACCAACGCGAGCCCGTAGGGCGAGCGTAAGGGCTATATAATTTTCTATTAGAACGACTCGAATTTGTTATTTTTGTCGATCAAAGTAACGATGACGGCATCGTAGAACGGATAATTTCTGTACTCTACAGAAACCTCTACATCCTCAGGAAAATCCGCTGGCATCTCCACCCCAACTACTGTGCCTCGCTTGACTTTATTAGTGTTGGTGTCGATATCATTCTTTCCTTTCAGATTATATGTGCCATACACATCTCCACGAGTAAAAGTTCCATCAGCATTCTCCTTCAACAAAACTAGTCTACAAGAGAAATTCTCCTGCGCTGTCTGATTGATCACACGAATTTGATTGTACTTCTTTTCTGGTCCTGCAATCTTGAAAGTTGTCTTTGCTTCTATAGAAATAAAAGCAAGCATCGACAAAATAAACAAAAAGATTCTTTTCATAGCGTCTTATTTTAGTTTAGTAATCAACTTTCGCATTTCAAACGCTGCGATCGCACGGTCGTACAAGATATTGTAGACTGCCTCAAGTATCGGCATCTCTACGTTGAATTTCTTGTTGACCTCTGTGATACACTTTGTGCCATAGTAGCCCTCTGCCACCATCTCCATCTCCACCTGAGCCGTCTTCACACTGTAGCCCTTGCCAATCATTGTTCCAAACAAACGGTTGCGTGAGAACTTCGAATAGCCTGTCACTAACAAGTCGCCAAGGAACACTGGTTCACAGATATTGCGGTCCTGCTGAGTCGAAATCTTTAAGAACTTCTCCATCTCCTGTATTGCGTTGGATAGCAACACAGCCTGGAAATTATCTCCAAGTTTCATACCGTGACAGATTCCAGCGGCGATAGCGTAGACGTTCTTTAGCACTGATGCGTACTCGATTCCTATGACATCATTAAGAATTCGCGTCTTCAAAAATGAGCAGTTCAAGATCTCGCAAACCTCCTCAGCACGCTCCTGTGAGCTGCATCCGACAGTAAGGAACGACAATCTCTCCACTGAAATCTCCTCTGCGTGTGTTGGGCCTGAAACGACAAGAATATTCTCATCCTTCACCCCATATTTTTCCTTGAAATACTCCGAAATGACAAGATTCTCATCTGGAACAATTCCCTTGATCGCCGAGATAATCACCTTATCCTCCAACGACTCAGTCAAATTCTCCAAATGACTCTTCAAATATGGCGACGGTGTAGCAAAAATCAACATATCAGAGTTGCGTACAGTCTCATTGATGTCGGATGAGAATGTGATTCTCTCGACGTCGAAATGAGCGGACACAAGATAAGATGGATTATGCCCCGTTGCCTTGAACTCCTCTATCTGTTCAGGGCGACGCATATACCAGTTGATATGTCTCTCTTTATTAGCCAAGCAGATTTTAGCCAAAGCAGTAGCCCAGCTTCCTCCACCCATCACCGCTATTCTTCTTTGCGTATTCTGCATTTCTTATTTTTAATCAAAAATTAAAACTAATGGGAGTTAGACGCACGTCCGTGCGTCTCTACGTGCCACGCCCATTAATTATTAATAATTAACCATTAACTATTAATTAGCCTTAGATACCCACTCTGCGACCTCTTCCTTAGTTGGATTAGTTAGGTCGAGCTTGAATTTCTTGTTCAAACCACAGATATCCTGGTGTAGCTTGTTTGGATTACACTCCTTCAAGCTGTCGATTGTCAAGAATCCTGCCTTCTGGATCACCTCTACCCATGCCTCTGGAATTCCAAGAGCCACATACTTAGATGTTGCGTCCTTAGCCTGTGTTGTCTCTGGCTTCATCTGTGGGAACAACATTACCTCACCGATAGCGAACTTACCTGTCATAAGCATTACCAAACGGTCGATACCGATACCGATACCGAATGTTGGAGGCATACCGTACTGAAGAGCGCGTAGGAAGTCGTGGTCGATGATCATAGCCTCGTCGTCGCCCTTGTCGGCAAGCTTCATCTGATCGATGAATCTCTGCTCCTGATCGATTGGGTCGTTAAGCTCTGAGTATGCGTTTGCAAGCTCCTTACCGTTGACCATAAGCTCGAAACGCTCAGTTAGTCCTGGCTTAGAACGGTGCATCTTAGTTAGCGGAGACATCTCCACTGGATAATCTGTGATAAATGTAGGCTGGATGAATGTGCCCTCGCAAGTCTCGCCGAAGATCTCATCGATAAGCTTACCCTTACCCATTGTCTCGTCTACCTCGATACCAAGCTTCTTGGCTGTCTCACGGATCTCATCCTCACTCATTGGATATAGGTCGTAGCCCGTCTTCTCCTTAATAGCGTCAAGGATAGGAAGACGACGGAATGGAGCCTTGAATGAGATGACCTTACCGTCGATCTCAACCTCTGGTTTACCGTTGGCTGCGATACAGATCTCCTCAAGCATCTTCTCTGTGAAGTCCATACCCCAGTTCAAATCCTTGTAAGAGACGTAAAGCTCCATACATGTAAACTCAGGGTTGTGAGTCTTATCCATACCCTCGTTACGGAAGTTCTTACCCATCTCGTAAACACCCTCGAATCCACCAACGATTAGTCTCTTCAAGTAAAGCTCAGTGGCGATACGCATGTACATATCCTGGTTAAGAGCGTTGAAGTGAGTGATGAACGGACGAGCCGACGCACCACCTGCGATGCTCTGAAGGATAGGAGTGTCAACCTCAGTGTAACCTGCGTTGTCAAGGATATTACGTAGAGTGCGGACGATCTTAGCACGCTTTAGGAAAGTATCCTTCACACCGTCGTTGACGATCAAGTCGACGTAACGCTGACGGTAGCGAAGCTCTGGATCATCAAAAGCGTCGTATGCTACACCATCCTTATATTTTACGATTGGAAGTGGCTTAAGGCTCTTGCTCAACACTGTAAGCTCAGCACAGTGCACTGAGATCTCACCTGTCTGTGTGCGGAAAGCGTAACCCTTAATACCAACGAAATCACCGATATCTAGAAGTTTCTTGAATACAGTGTTGTACATCTCCTTATCCTCGCCTGGACATAAGTCGTCGCGAGAGATGTAAACCTGAATACGTCCTTTGGAATCTTGAATTTCAGCGAAAGAAGCCTTACCCATGATACGGCGGCTCATGATACGACCTGCGATGGAAAGCTCCCATTTCTCAGCGTCGTCCTTAAACTGCTCTTTGATGTCTGTGCTATAAGCAGAAACCTTATACTCTGCTGCAGGATATGGCTCGATGCCCATATCACGCAATGCCTTAAGACTCTCACGTCTTAGAATCTCCTGTTCACTTAGATCTAGTAAACCCATGTTTTTATATTGTTTTCTTTTTTCTTTCTTTTCCGATACACAAAACGACTCTTAAAAGCACGCTCTTAAAAGGCGAATTTAAGGCAAAATTAGAAAAAAGTTGCTTAATAGTGCAAAAAAAGTAGATAAAAAGGCAGTCTGAACGTGTTTTTAGTATGTCGACGTGGATTTTATACGACTTGATTCCAAATTAAATGCGGAATTGTGGCATCCGTAGAGACGGGGCATGCCCCGTCTTCTTGAAAGAAACGAAAATTTCCGTAAAATGGTTCGTAAAATTTGCGAACACGCTTAAACGACCTCCCTTAAAGGGAGGAGATGGCTCACTCATCTACCGTGGCCGAATTTATCCGAATATCTTTCCGAATGCGTTTTTCAGTTTATCAAAGATAGTGTTTTCCTCTTCTTCTCTCTTTCCCGACTTGGAATCCTCTCCATAACATACCAGAGACGATTCTCCTTTGTCGCTATATGTCAATCCCGTCTCTTTCGATTCTTCATCAGAGGAATAATCTCCTTTATAAACACCGAATTCCAATAAAGAAGATCTATCATCAGTGACATTGTCTATATTCCAATTGCTAATGTCGCCATCAAACTTACTATTAAGGAACATGTCTCGCATATATCTGACTCTGCTCACATCCCAGTTGGATATGTCTCCATTGAACTGACTTCCCATAAACATACTTGCCATATTCACCACCTTGCTAACATTCCAATTGGAGATGTTGCCATTGAACTGGCTACTTCTGAACATACTAAACATATCGGTGACCTTCTTCACATTCCATTTGGATATGTCTCCATTGAATTGACTACACATGAACATATACGCCATATTATCGACGTTGCTCACATCCCACTTGGATATGTCTCCGTTAAATTTGGTATTATTATAAAACAAAAGAGACATATCAGTTATAGCAGAAGTGTCTATACATTTTAGATTTGCACCGTCGCCTTGCAATTTGACTTCTGCTTTGATTGCTTCATTTAATTCTTCTTTAGTCTTTGGATGATATTTATATCCCATAGGTCATAGGGGTTATTGCATTAATATTCAAATCCTACATTGTCAATCCACAATGTATTGCCGACGGTGCCTATGAATGCTCCGTGATTGCCGGCGGTAAACATCAAAATCATATGCGTCGGCTGGTCATTCTCCCCACTCCATCCTTCTTCTATGATAGGGACGACTTTGCCTTTACTGTTTTTTGCTCGGTATGGTCCATTCAGATGCATATAGTCCTTATAGTAGTCGCTCTTGGAAATATCCCCATAATGGATGTCAAAACGGGCCTGATTATTCCACTCTAATTCATCCTTCTCAAACTGTTTGCGAACAGTGCCTACCCTCAACGCATGGATATTGCCATCTTTGTCTTCCCATCTCTTCTGAAGGTATAGCCATATCTCTGCCTTGTCCATCACACCGTCGATACGAGAAGAATTGAATCCTGTACATTTCTGCACATAGTTGTTGGGAGATATCTTGCACTTGTAGTCAAGCACAAGTGTTTTGGGCTTTTTCGTGAACGGAATGCCAAAACTTAAATTTGAATATGGATCGTCTGGCGACTTGATTGGCTCGTATGTTTCGCCAGTAAAAATGCTTCCCGACACCAAGACAGCCACGTTGATGAGGCCGAGCACCTTAATGGTCTCCAGGCGTGTCTCAAGTCGCACACAATTACTTGAATCCCTTTTTTCAGGGAAGACGGAATAGCTCGCTTTTGTGATTCCCATCACCTTAGCATAGACGTTGGAAGACGACCATATCGTCTTGCTGGAATACGGATATGGAGCCAACTTGTCTGCAGGGATTTTCTCATTGGGTCCCCAGACATAGATATGCTTCAGTTTTCCACCAATTACACCAGACTCCTTCACCTCTCTATCGGTATACGTCTCAAAATCACCATATTTAAGTGGGATTACCTGTGCAAAACCGTTTGCCACAAGCAACATTATTGCCATCAAAAAGCTTAGTCTCTTCATACAGATTCAATTACAATGGCAAATATATAAATAAATGTGGAATGATGAATGCGAAATGATGAATGGAGACATCCGTAGAGACGGGGCATGCCCCGTCTTCTTGAGAGAAACGAAAATTTCCGTAAAATGGTTCGTAAAATTTGCGAAATGGGATTTTATTAGGAGATTATATAGCTGTTGTCCAAAATGAGGATTGTTAAGGGCGGAACGCCCTAACCCACCTCCCAGAGATGGCTCACTCATCTACCGTGGAACGGTTATTAAACCAGGCCATGGTTGGCAATCGTCGCATGACGATTGGCTACCGTGGCCGATCAAAAAAATCTGAACGAGCCTTTCCAAAATAGGAAAGTTTATTTTATCTTTGCTCCAATGTTGATTAATAACAGTATAAAAAATGAATGACGAACCAAAATTTGACGTGATATACACAAAAGAGGTATATGCGTTTCTCAAACTCCTTCCTGAAAAAGTTCAGGATAAAGTTGTGTACAATATCGATAAAAGTCGATATAAAATTGACAACGAATTATTCAAAAAACTAGAAGGTGAGATATGGGAATTTAGAACAATTTACAACAATTTATGTATTCGCCTTCTTGCCTTTTGGGATAAAGAGCAAAAGAAAGTTGTAGTGGCAACACATGGTTTTATAAAAAAAACTAATAAAACGCCACAACAAGAGATAAAGAAAGCAGAATCTTTAAGACAAGAGTATTATAAATCTAAAAAATGAAATTATGGAATTGATCACTCATGAAGAAATGCTAGATAGACTAATTGGTGTCAAAGGGACTCCAAGAAGAGATAAATACGACAAAGACATTGAAGACTTCCTTATCGGGGAAGCCATCAAGAAGACTCGTTTGAAACAGAATCTCACACAAAAACAGTTGGGTGAGTTGGTTGGAGTGAAGGAGGCTCAGATTTCCAAGATTGAGAGTGGGAAAAGTATCACTTGGAACACTATTGTGAAGGTGTTCAAGGCAATGGGAGCCAACTCAGGCACACTCGACCTCGGAGAAATGGGAAGAGTGGCGTTGTGGTAATCGCTATTTCTAAACGTGCAAAGACGGAGGCATGCAAAGACGGGGACATGCCCCGTCTCTACTTATCGTCGGACAGCACGTACAGGATTGCCGACGCAACGGTTGGCTCTGCTCCAAGTCGCTGCGATATCGTAAGTGGTCATGGTGCTACCAAGATACTCGCGTTCCTCTACCAGTGTAGACGACCAATAGTTGCCATAAGAGCCCACACTTTTGATATCCGAACCGTCACGGTAGCCAGCGGCAGGCAAAAAGATAGCGTTGCCATTTGCTCCTGTGAAGCCCATGCCACGCACACCATTAACTTCGATCCAGTCGAACGGACAATATTTTATCAACTCTTTGAAATCCTCATCCGTAGGCATTCGCCACTCACTACCCCAATTGGCAGTCGCAGCGTCGTCCTCTGGAAGAAGAACCGATAGTTTGTCTTTTGGCCCCCAATAACCATAATTGCCAAAGTTGTACTTTGTCAAGGAATCCAACTCCCCAGAACTACGTAAGGTCGCATATTTATAATTGCCCCATTTGTAAGTATCTTTTGGCGACGTCTCACCCCATGCGAAATAGTTGCCAAATTCCTCTGGCTTCGTTGCGCCCACGTTGTATTTAGCCCATAGGGTTCCAGATGGAAGGCCTAGGTCGACGTATTCTCGACCATTGCTGTCTTTTCCAGAAAGGTCGGTAAAATTGCTGCTATTATCATCTGCGCCAGAGCCACCGTCAGTCTGTTCATTGTCCTGACTCTTTGGCTCGTTCTCTTCATCATCTCCACAAGAGATAAAAGGCATCGTTGCTATCAATAGCGATGCTCCCAATAAATAGTTTATTCTCATAATTCAAATTCTTTTAAGAGATCATATAAATGCGTAAAAAGGCTCTCCCGCTAATTCTTTGCTCGTACCGCACGCACACAGTATCCCGGGCAGCGATAGGCGGTTTCACAACCTACATACAACAAATACCCATATTCATTTTTAAAGTACATACGTAGAGCACGTTCCTCCTTCTCTTGGCACGATGATGACCAGTAGAAGCTGTGGCCGCCAGTATAGTAGTTATCCGATCCATTAAAATAGCCAGTAGCGGGAATAAAAATGGAGTTGCCGTTAGTAGCGGTGAATTTTATTCCATTCCTTGCGTCGACCGTTGTCCAGCTATATTCACAATTTTCGATTAGTTCTTGCATCTCCTCGATCGTCGGCATCCTCCAGTTCTTGCCCCAATTGGCTGTCGCTGCATCGTCTTCCGCGTCCAACACCATCTTGTTGTCTACGGTGCCATATTTTTCTGAATGGACGTATTTGGTAAAAGTTTTGCCTTTGTCCTCTGTCCACTTGTATGTACTCCAGCTGTAGTCTTCCTTTGGCTTGGTCTCGCCCCATGCGAAATAGTCACCGTATTCTGATGGTTTGGTGGCACCCACGTTATAGGTTGCCCAAAGTGTGCCCGATGGAAGGCCAAGGTCGACGCAAGCCTCTTTATAAATAGCGTAAACAGACAAATCAGAGGTGATTGTATCAAATGAAGTGCTCCATCCGACAAACTCATAGCCAGTCCTTACTGGTGCCTGTACTTCTTTAGGATGTGCACCTTCATATACATTTTGAGCATTTATCAAAGTGCTGTCTGATGTGTAGAATTTCACACTATACACATTTCTTTCTTCTTTCTTTGCACACACTGCACGCACAGAGTGTCCGGAACCTCCCCCGCCGTAATCTATGTATACCTTTTCATCCCTGAAGTACAAGAATCCAGGATTCTCGCCCACATCCACGAGAGATGACGACCAGTAGTAGCCGCTACTCTCACCAGCGATAACCCAATCGACGGCGTACCCAGCAGCAGGGAAAAAAATGGAGTTACCGTTAGTGGCGGTGAATTTCGCTCCTTTCCTTCCCTCGAACTCAGTACTGCTATATTCACAGTATTCTATCAGTTCCTGCAACTCTTCGCCTGTTGGCATACGCCACTCTGAGCCCCAGTTGACTGTGGCAGCGTCATCCTCTGGCTGCAATATTGTCAGGCTATCCTTCGAATTATACTTCGTCATAGAGTCTCTTCCCCATTTGTACGAGCCTGGGTAATACGAATCACTCGGATATGCCACGCCCCATGTTAGATGCCAACCAGATTCCTGTGGCTTGGAAGCGCCCACGTTGTAGGTTGCCCAAAGTGTACCGCTTGGAAGACCAAGGTCAACATAATCGTGATCGGCTATCTGACCGCTTACAGGCATTCTTTCAATATTTTCATTATTCCAGCGTATGACATTAGAATTTTCATCTTTAGTAACTCTAATGAAAACTGCTATACTTTTAGTATTATCATTAAAATAGACATCATGCACTGTTATTTTGTAAATAGAATCGTTCTCTTGTATATAATCAAAAGTTATTCCTGATTTATTAGGGAAATGAGAATTCAAAGAGATATTCTTAATGTACAAGAACAAGTCATAATCTTTAAAAAAATCTACTCTAATTCCATATATTGTTTCCATTTCTATATTCGCATAAAAAGTAATTGAGACATTACCTTTTTCGTCAACATCGCTCACCTCTAATCCCCAAATCGAGTTAATTGTATCGTCGAATGCTATTTTCTGGATATCAGACTGGTCAATACGCAGTGTCGAGCTGTCGTTTTTAACAACAAGAAGGTAGGTTGAGTTAGAAGTGGAATCCTTTTGAACGTCAACCCGAAGTAGGCTTTCTGTATCAAAGTCAAGGATTGAACCATTGTTCAAATAGACGTGCATGTAGTTGTTGGCTATTGCCATAAAGATGGCAACGAATGAAGCCAATAGGAATATAATCTTCTTCATGTTAGATGTTATTTTACTTTACCACCACCTTCGTCGATTGATTACCATCACTCACCACATAAACACCATTCATCGCAGGAAGTTTCATCTCTACACTTCCCTCAGCATCGGTTACACCAGAAGCAACTACCTTGCCGTTCATATCAAACACCTGAATCTTAGTGTTTGGCTGTGCATTGGCGACGTGGATAGTCTCGTCGTCGGCATAAACTTCGAGTGCTAGGTTGCTGATGGTTGAGACGCTGGTCTCATCGCCAGATGCAGCCTTTGTCCAAGATAAAACATTCGACGTGATTTTCTTACTTTGACTAACATATTCATACAAAACCAAACTATCATAGTCGGTAATATAATAAATACTGTCCAGCGTAACCTTCCAAACGGAATCGTTTTCTTGAATGTAGTTGCAGAGTACACCAGCTTTAGAAAACAAATAACTATTCACAAAGAAATACTCTTTATTTTCGTTCTGAGAATAAAAATCTCCATGGATTCCATCAAATCTATCTCCTTCGTTATCCATATTGGTATAAAAAGAAAGAGAGATATAACCGTCAGCATTAAAGTCACCTCGCATCTCCAATCCCCAAATTGAGTCCTTTTTTGCCATTTCCACAATGATAGTCGTGTCGCTCACGATATTCTTTCCATCGAAGTTGTTGGAGAAAACGTAAGAGTTGCCGCGGCAAACTGGCAAAGCGACGGTGCCATTCAAAGCGACGTCATAATCCTCAATGGCCCCTGTGTAACGAACCACATATCCCTGCGTCGGCTTCAAATCCACACCTTCAAAACGTGGAAATCCATCCTCTCCTTGCACCCATTGTAGCAATGGAATAGAGTCTGAATAATAATCATAAGCCTTCGGATTTTGCGAAACGTACTTGTTCAACGAATCTTTCACAGCACCTGAAAGGAAAGCACTGGAATCCATTTCCTGCAAAGCAAAAAGACTACCACTAGCATCATCATCCCAATGATCAGTCTCTATGTAATAAATGTTTTTTGAATCAGGAGCGTATACGTCGCCAGAATTATATATGTTGAAATGTTCACAGCAATACATTCCAAGTCCTATAGCCGATTTATCGCTAACAATTCGTCCTCTGTTGTAGCAATTATACATAGAGGAAGCATCTATTCCACTTGAGTATGAAGAAGAAACAACCATACCATAGTTGCTACAATTATATGCAGATGATGGTTTTCCATATTCGCTCACACCGCCTGCATATTTTCCGATAACAACACCTTCAAAATGGCAGTTGACGAAAATGCCGTTATTTGCTATTCCAGCCGCATATTCTCCACCCTTCACGTATGCATTCGTCACTTTTAGGTTCTGAATTAGAAGTTTATAAATTTTATCTTCTGTATCGAACAAAGCGACCTCTTTATCATTATCCGGTTGATTGATATAGAGGTTGGAGATGGTGTGGTTTCCACCGTCGAACTTAAGACATTTGATAGGGGTGAAACTAACCATTTCATCTCCCAATCTGCCACAAACGGTACTAAGATCAATGTCTGCCTCAAGTCTTGCGATTCCTTTTACCGAATCTCTGAAATACAGTAGCTCCTCTAAGTTGTGGATAATATACAAATCATCTCCCTCCTCATCAAAGTTCAATGCACCCCAATATTGTGTCTCCCACCATTGCCAAACTGCAAAACCTCCATAAGAGACTGTATCCACCTGAGAAAAGGCATCCTCTCCAATATATGAAACAGTGTAAGGGACCGACAATCTGCTTATTCCCGTACATCCCGCGAAAGCATACGAGCCAATCGTTTCAACTGAATTAGGAATCACAACAGATTGGATGGTAGTATTGTTGAAGAAAACAGAATTGCCAATGGTCACTACATTGTCAGGAATAACCACTATGGAGTCAGTACCGATATATCGAATTAAAGTCTCATCCGCATAGACAAAACCATTTTCATCAACGTTTGCTTTTATACGATGCTTCGCACGCCATGGACTTCCTGTGGCAGACCCTGCGTAATAAATGGTATCAACATTATAAAACGCATAACTTCCTATGGTTTCTACCGAACTTGGAATAAAGACGGATGATAAATTCTTACAGTTAAAGAATGCATCTTCACCAATGTAAGTGACTGTACTTGGTATGGAGACGGTAATCAAATCCTCACGTTCATTGAATGCACATTTGCGGATGGAAGTGACTCCTTTAGGAATGGAGACAGAGGTCAATCGCGAACATTCAGTGAACGCATAATCACCTATGGAAGAGACAAAATCAGGGATGGAAATGGCTGTATCGCTACCTAAATAGTCGCCCAACGTCTCCTTTGTTTCATCCCAATAGACAAAATCTCCTTCGACAACGTAACCCTTTATATTTCGTTTCGCTCCCCATCTGAATCCCGCACTTCCCGCATAATAGATCGTATCCACGTCATAGAAAGCACTTCCCCCCGTAGAAGTGACTGAAGGAGGGATAACGACGGGCTTCAAACTTGTACAATATTCAAAAGCAGCTTGACCGATAGAAGTGACTGAATTGGGAATATCTACCGAAAGCAAGCTTGTACAACCAGAAAAAGCATACCAGCCAATGGAAGTGATTCCGTTGGGAATAGTGACGGAGAGCAAACTATTACATCCCTCGAATGTGCGGTCTCCGATGACGGTGACGCCACTTGGAATATCTATGGAAGTCAATGCTTGGCAATCATAGAACGCATATTTCCCGATAGAAGTGACTCCGCTTGGAACGGCGAATGAAGTCAGACTTTCACAGCCGTAGAAGGCATATCCCCCTATGGATGTCAATGAGTTTGGAATGGAGACAGAAGTCAGGTTTGTATGTCCATAAAACGCATTATCACCAATAGCAGTGACGGTATTTGGGAGGGACACCTCAGCGTCTTCACCCAAATAATAGGCGAATGTATCCTTCTTTTCATCCGAATAGACAAAATCCCCTTCGATATATTTTCCATTTATACAACGTTTCGCACCCCATCTATCCTCCTCAAGGTCTGTTTGGTTAATAATCACACTTATGCCAGTAAAAGACCAAGATCCAATGGATGTGACTGAACTTGGAATGATTACAAGAGCCAACCCTTCACAATTATAGAATGCACTTTGTCCAATTGTAGTGACTGAGTTGGGAATAGTAATGGAGGTTAAAGAATCACAATGGTAGAAAGCTTGTTTCCCTATCTTAATAATGGTGTTTGGAAGGGTAATAGACTTCAATGCCTTTGATCCATAAAACGCACTTTCCTCTATGGCTACGATGGTGTATTCTTTCCCATCATATTCTACCTTGTCTGGAATCGTGACTTCTTCCCAAATATCCTTATCCATAGGGTGTATTGACGCAGTAAGATTCGCGGCGTCTTCAATATAACAATACCAAAGTCCATCAACCTTGAATTTTGACCTCTCCGCCATTGCTGGCATTGCCATGAAAATGAGGCATATAATCCAACAGAATAGTTTTTTGAAAATCATTTTAAGATTAGATTTAATTAGGAGATTATATAGCAGTTGTCCAAAATGAGGATTGTTAAGGGCCCGTGTTTGATTGTTGGGCCCTAACCCCGCTCTCCAACGCGAGCCCAAAGGGCGAGCGTCTAATAAATAAGCGTGTTTGGACAACACGTATATAATTGCCTTTAATTATTTTGTTGCAAATATAAATTAAAATGTAGAGACGCCGCGATTCGGCATCTCTACTGAATCTTATTTCTTATCCCTCGTCTCAATATAATCATTGAACAACGATATGTACATCAATTCAGTGTTTCCCTGGGCATTACCATAATACGAAGCAGCAAAACTTTCTGGATTCTCACTAAACATTTTTGACATCGTTGAATTACCCTCAAGCATTTTCGTCCAATACTTATTGCATTTTTTCATTTTGTATTGGCGTAACCACCATATATCTACCGCCCAAGGCCACTCTGGTTTCTTGAAGTAATAATTTCTAACTTCAGATTTAAAGCCATATTTATCAACACTCATATAGCTGAGCAAATATAAAGTATAACCATCTTTCTCCAACAATTTGTAATATCCAGACTTCTTTTCCTTAGGCATTTTAGGTTCATCCTTTATAAACTCCAAACAACTGATAAAATAATCGGAGTATTTTTTTGGACCAAAATCCTTTTTCTCCTCATCGTAATACTGGACACATTCCACTTCAGATTCTTCAAGCACCACTTTCTTCTGCTTAGGACCCATCAAATAGATTGCCTGTCCGTGAGTGTACCATACTTCGGGAGCCTCAATCTGCTCTCCCGACTTCAATGTGATCAACCCGTGTTCGCCTGCTGCTGAGGCTGAAATAACTGACGCTACTGAAATGGCTACTGCCAAAAAAATCTTTACTATATTCATTGTTTACCGATATTAAATGCCTAACGGCATAATGATTATTTTTTGTTTTTAGAATCCGAAGCCAACGCAGATAGCCACATATTTTCTGGTTCCAAACTTACAACCGTCGTCGTCGCCAGTGTTGAACTCCAACTCCGTCACTTTCTTGACAACATACTCCGCTCCTACGAAAACAGACTTTTTCTTATTTGGCGAATATCCAAGTCTGGCTCCTGCATGCAAACTTCCCTCAAAATTAAAGTCGTGTGTGAGCACCCCACCAAAATCACCAATCACGTATGGCGTAAGGAAGGCTTTGTTGCTTGGCGTCAACTTAAACGGACACTGATAGCCTATGCTGAATTCGACTCCTAAAAAGGACGATTTTTCAATCATATAGGTAGTGTCATCCTTCTCGATTATATCTGTAGTGTAGAAATCAGGGTCTGCAAACAAATGCTTTTCTGTGTGTCCCAACTCTACTCTCGGTCCGAACAAAAAATATTTGCCAGCCATAATCATAAAAGTGAGATCCGCTTTCTGTCCGAAATGATCCTCCAATCCCTTTGAAAAACTTAATTCAAGATATCTGTTCCACTCCTGCGAATAGATCACCTTCGATTCTTTCGATTTCTGGATCTTTTCCACGTTTTCTGCCGACGACGAGGAGCTGCTCACAATCTTGTAGCCATCCATGTTTTCCTTCCAAACGACGTCGATCTCCTTGCCTTTACAAACGTAGGTGGTCTTATAATTCTCTCCATCCTTCACGGTAGATGAATATTCCACGTCTGCCATGCTCTTCACACCGTCGAATGCAAAATCTCCGACGATTGATTTCATGACCGGTATTGGCGATTTCGTGCGGAGTTGGATTCTACGCGTCTCAGAGGCTTTGTCCAACATCACTGACAATACTCCCTCGTCCATGCCTAAAAGTGTCTCAGTCGCGACGTAAGACGACAAATCAGCGTCGTTTTTCTTCACATCGTCAAGGAATTGTTTGGCGATCTTTTCGACGTCGCCAATATTATCCTTTGAAGTCGACGCTACAGACATCTCATTTACGGAAACATTGTTGTAGTATTTGATCGGAATAGAGAAGTTGGTATTCTCACGGAAAGAGGCTTTCCAAGTGTTGATTCCGACAACGGTATAATCGCCCGACTTCTCCTTCACCAACAATGGCCCACCCGAACTTCCTGGGTCGACTTGAGCCGTGTGCTGATAGACAGCGACCGAGTCGATATCACCAAAAAACTCATCCTTCACGCTATTGTTCGACATCACACCCTTACCAAGTTGCCACGACGGTTTGTCGCCCAAAGCAGGGTATCCAGCCGTCCAAACGTCGGCACCATCATTCACCTTATTTTTATTAATCTTGAGTGCGGGAACATTCACGTCGCCAGAAGGAAAATTCACCAATGCGATATCAAGATTCTTCGATACATAAACGACGGGGCAACGGGCATACTTGACCTCCGCGCCGTTTACCTCAAAAGTCAAATCCACATATTTAGCATCGTGCACCACATGTTTGTTGGTCACGACAACAAGTTTTCCCTTCTCATCCTTGATCACAAAACCAGATCCGAAAGAATCACCACCTGTATATTCCCTTACCTTCTTTGAGGCAGCGATATAGGATTTATTCTGCAACGCGTTTGCCAAGTTTTCATAATTCAAAGAAGCATTATTCGACTCCCTGACATAGCAAACCGACTCTCTCAACTCAGCCGCATACGACATCATTCCAACACACATAGCCGCGATGGAAGTGATTAATCTTTGCGAGTTTTTAATATTAAACATAGTCCTAAATTATAATTTCTATATTCGCAAATTCCATTTCGATTCTTGCGAAACAATGCAAAATAAAGAAATTTTCAAATACAATATTTCACCCCCCCCAATTTTAACAAAAATTAACAATCGGTCAACTGCGGAATGAGGCCCTCCCGACCTCCCTTAAAGGGAGGAGATGGCTCACTCATCTACCGTGGAACGGTTATTAAACCAGGCCATGGTTGGCAATCGTCGCATGACGATTGGCTACCGTGGCCGAATTTAAGGGAGATTTAGAGGGTCTGAATGGGAGGAATTCGTAGAGACGGGGCATGCCCCCGTCTTGCTAAATTTTAAAATAAAAAAGGCCCCTCATTTCTGAGGTGCCTCTGTATAATGCGATGAGTCACTGTCTCATCGGATAAATCTATCAATCTTCAATTATGCATTATGCATTATGAATTATGAATTATTAAAGTCCTAGCGACTTCTTGATTGCCTCGATCTTAGCTGTAGCCTTCTCGTTCTGATCAGCGTAGTCAGCAGCAGACTTCATTGTGCCCTTAACCTCGCAGTAGAACTTGATCTTTGGCTCTGTAC
>JAKSKW010000008.1 GCA_024401495.1 Paludibacteraceae bacterium | reverse complement strand
TGGTCGCATTACCTTAAACTAATGCGTATTGAAAATTTGGAAGAACGTCGTTTTTACGAAATTGAAGCCACTACAAACAACTGGAGTTTACGTGAACTTGAGCGTCAATTTGATTCTTCTTTGTATGAAAGACTTGCATTAAGTAGGAATAAGGAGCAGATATTAGAATTGTCTCAGAAAGGGCAAATAGTAGAAAAACCACAGGATTTGTTAAAAGATCCATATATTTTAGAGTTTACCGGACTTCCTGAACTTCCGCAGCTAAGTACGCTACTGTATTGCCAAGCAAAGCAGAGTTGAAGAAGTTGATTTTGAACAAATAAAACATTTAAGGCATCTCTGATATGCAGACGAATTGATGATAGAATATAAGAAGAAATCGTAGAGACGGGGCATGCCCCGTCTTTTGTTGTTTTAAAACGTAAAATTTTCGGAAATGATTCGGAAAATTTATATCCCTTTAGGGATTTTATATTGGTAAATATGAATGTTGGTTTATTCGTTTTCCCGTTAGGGAATATATAGAAAATATTTTCAAACCTATGCTGTGTTCTTGCATACACCTGTTTTTATTTTTACTAGTTAAAATTATGTATTTATCTTAAGAATATATTAATTTAGGTCGAACAACATACACATAATCAAATTATGATCGAATTATTAAAGAAATATTGTATAGAAAATGAAAATAAAACAGGATTGATGCTGTTGGATATGCCGACAGGATCTGGGAAAACATATAATGTTCTTAAGTTCATAAAGGATTATCTCAAGCAAGACAATTCAAGGAAGATTTTCTTTGTCACAACGTTGAAGAAAAACTTGGATGATCCGTATAAAGATTTAATAAATGATTTAACAAACGATTATGACCTTAAAGATTCGATTTTTAGAGTCCTGTCAAATACGGATTATGTTATTGATAACTTTAATAAGGTAAAAGATAACATTAAGAATTACGAGATAAGAAGTTCTGAGGATTTCAAACAGATCAATGCTCTTATGTCTACCGGTATTCGTAAGCCTGAATTATATACAACAGCGGAAAGAAATTTCAGACACTTAATCAGTAGACTGCTATCTAAGAAATTCAAGAATAAGAAACAGAAGTTAGAAGCCATTAAACATGACAAAGAGTGGCAATGGGTTGGTGATCTATATCCAGTAGTATTCTCTGAGGAGAAGAGAGTATTCTTCTTGACAATGAAGAAACTCATAAATCAATTTGATACTATAGTTGAGAAAAGTGTAAAACTATACGAATCAAACCTGTTTAGAGATTCGCTTGTTTTTATAGACGAGTTTGACGCGACAAAGTCTGATATACAAGATGCAATTGTTCAGAATGGTCTAACTAAAGGAATTGATTATATAGATCTCTTTAGAAATATCAAGATTTGTCTGGACAATCATGAGACTATCCCCAGCAATATTTGGAACAATGTAGACAACAAACCAAGCCATAAGCAGGCATTGGAGAAAAACATTAGATTGTTTGATGATATAGCCAATGAATATCATTTGATGCAGCATCATAAATCTATTGATTTTGAAGAGAAAAAGGTTGTATTGTTTTCTGACTTCACACACAACAACTATACAACAGGAGATGAGAATGTTATCGTCGACTTTGATCCAAAGAAGAATATCAATAATTTGGAATTGGTATCTAAAGAGAAAAAGAACAGATCTTTGTATGAGGCATTAGACCGTATCAAGGGAGCCATTTCATACTTTGCTCGATTCGTGACTATTCTTTCAATCAGTTACAGAAAAAACAAACTTCAGAATAAAGTAGAAGGTAAGTCTTATGGTGAGTTCACAGAGAACCATGCTCTTGATACAGTGCTTGATTCTTTGCATTTGCAAGGTGACAGCTATAGGATTATTCGAGAGATGGCGTTCACATTTAGCAACCATTTCAAGACAAAATCCAAAAATGACGAAGATCTAAAGGATGATCTTTCATTCTATGCGAATGGATTCAGCCATTACGATTTCAAGGATGATTATTCTCATGACAACACTACTGTCATAAGAAAATTTGTGTTTGAGGATACTCCAGAGAGCATTCTTTACACCATCTGCAGAATGTCAAAAGTCATCGGTATATCTGCAACTGCAACTTACAAAACTGTTATAGGCAACTATGATATTGACTATTTAAAGTGGAAGTTAGGAGAATGTTATTATGAACAATCAGATGAGGACAGAGAAAGACTAAGAGAGAATTTTAGAAGTCAGACTGTAGGATATGATAATGTTGATATTGTTGTCGAATTGACCGGCACATCAAGTGATGAGGCTCCTAACTGGGCGAATATCTATGAGAATGAAGACCTTATAAAAAATGCAAATACTTACATAACTGAAAAATACAAGACAACAACCACAACGGATAGCTATTACAAGCCGGTCAGATATTATAAGGCAGTATTGGCATTCAAGCAATTCATAGATAATAATCTACAATCATATCTTGCACTTTTCTCTAAGGCTTTGAAGCCAAACGATAGTGAGTTTAATCAAAGTGTATTGGTTGAATTATTTAAGAATTATGCAAAGGAGAGAGGTTTCGAGTACAAGGATGATATGATTGTAGTATTGGATTCCGAAAACTTTGATGACAAAAAGAAGAAACTCGTAGATGAATTAAGTAAAGGAGAAAAGAGATTTGTCATTTCAACTTATGCCACTATCGGTGCTGGTCAAAACTTACAGTATAGAATACCTGATTCTAGAAGAAATGATGTTGTCAAAATAAATGACACGAGAGATGGCACAGAAATGGACTTTGATGGCATTTATTTGGACAAACCGACTTATATTATCAATAGATGTTCAGACGACGAGAATCTGGCCATTATGCGCGTTTTTCAAATGGAATATTTGGAAGAGGTAAAAGCCATTTCCCAATCAGAGAAAATGATGGAAATTGTTAGGTCCTATAGTAATATCGGCAAAGAGAAAGACCAGATACAATATAGCACAATAAAGCTATATGGAAAACGAGATGTCAAAGTTTGTGCAACAAAGATTGTTGTTCAAGCTATGGGCAGAAAGTGCAGAACCAATTGTCGTGGTAAGAATGTGTTCATATTAGCAGATTCTGAACTTGGTGATATTTTGGACTATGACACATTGTTTAGTGAGGGCAGAATGTTTAACATAGAGATGGTTAAGCTTGCAGAACAATTCCACATTGTCCAAGATCAGCCTGACGATAACAGATTTATCAATAATGCTATCAGCACATCATTTATTTCCAACAAAAGAATCTTGCAGTTCTTAAACAGAAGTTTTGACAACAACTGGAACGACGAAGAAATTCGTTTGTGGAGCAATATGAGAGAATATGTACTTCAACATCCTACTTTGACTGCAGAAGAATGGAAGGATAGTCCATTCAGATGGCATTACATTACATTGGGCAAACCAGTACGCAGGTATTACTACCAACAAACCGGTGATTTTGACACAATAACCAAAATATCAGAAACTGATTTTGACGGGGCAAGCTGTGTATCTAAAGAGGATGTTAATCTTGAAGGAATATTTAAGACTTGGTCAAGAATCAAGGATATGTTTGTTGAGAATGGATATGCTACAGAGTTTAAGGAAGGCGACTATATTATGTCTCCGCCTTTGTACCATAATATCTATAAAGGTGCATTAGGAGAAAAAGTAGGCCATGAAATATTTAAGCATTTAGGAATCCCTTTGGAAGAACTGAATTCAGAAGAACACGAGTTGTTTGATTATAAAGTATCTGGAAAACCGATATATGTGGATTTCAAATACTGGAAAGGAACTACGCTGTTTGATGCAGATGAATATCACGACAAAGTGGTAGAGAAGGCCAAAGGTTGTGACAACATCACAACAGTAGTTATTGCTAATGTGCGTGACACAGGACATGACGAGCAATCAGAAGTGACAAAAGGGGGCATAAAGATATTAGAACTATCTTTGATATGCAATGGAGTACTCTCGCATGATTCAGGAGTAAAAATACAAGATTTGAGAAATGAATATAATACAGATTAATAAAATAGTAGCCTCTCTTCAATATGAAGCTTTGTCTACCAAATACGAAGTATATAATGTAAAGACTTCAGATAAGCATTTTGGCAGAGGAAATAATGCGGCAAAATTAGTGGATGATTTCACTAATGAGAGTTTTGTATTGTCTGTAGTGTATGAGAGTGGAAATTCGTTCTATATGCTTCTCAATAAATCCATTGAGAATAAGATCAATATCAGCAAGACGTTGAATCAACTCTCTGGAACGAAGAATATATCATTAAATGAGGTCGCTATAGCACGAGTACCGCAAAATATCATTGTACAACTCCTTATGAATTCACTTGGCACTTACGAAGGTAAAGTTCTTGGATTCCATAATGTAACGGGGCATTTCTATATTCATCATCCATCTTGGACTAAATTAAAAGATAAGCAGATTTGTACTATAGAACTTAAGGTAACTAAAGATATGATTTTGGATTGGAGTGTAAGAACCTTCACTTCGATATCATTGCAAAAGCTTATCAAATTCGGGAAAAAGAAGTTCCAAGACTATCCAGAGTATGTATTTGGCAAAGATAACATACTAAAACGAATTGAGAAAGGTTCACATCCGGACGCATATATTCTTCGTCAAATAGGAGATAAGAAAAACAATATAAACTTCCTTGATATTGAGAATATCGAGAAATTTCAAAAGACAAAGATGGGTGTCTTGTGTGATTGTATTGACAATTTTAATACAAAATTCAACGGCATGGCACATCTGGCATTTGACTTATTCTCCGATTATGACCAGATTGAAGTGTCCAAGAAACTGGTTAATGGCATGAATTCTCGATTTGATGAAATAGCATCTGCTCATAAGGTTGTCTTAATTGACAATGTGAATGACATGTCAGAAACGTGCATTAAAACACTTAAAACTCAAATTGAGAATCGATTTAACTGTAAGGTTTCGGTCCTTAAGAAACCCAAGGTAGACGCAATAAATATAATTCTAATACATGAGGACCAGTGGTATAATGATAAAAAAGATCCTCATGATATAGTTTATGATGGGTGTGCAGTTCAGCATATCACAATTGAATCGGTAGCACATCTTATAAACAAAGAAAATGTTGCAGATTCAGACTGGAAGCCATTGTTGGATTGTATAATGCAAGAAGTCTTGATTAAAGAAGACCTTGTTAAAAATCACATCACATTGGCTGATTGGGCTGGTTATGGATATTCTGATAAAATAGATTTTGGAATTTGTCATAAGAAAGATGACGATACAAAACATTTTTATTTCATGACTATTACTCCAAATGGAGAATTTGTCATAAAGGAGCAAGAGAACAATTTGTTCGAACAAGACGAATATCAAGAATGCATTAACATTTTTGAAATGGATGATGTAGTTGGTGTTGTCAGAAGAGGCGAAGACATAAACGTTATCCATAACACAAAATTGAGAACTATACCGGAGATAGATTTGATTAAGGAACTATTGGCTAATGGTGATAATAAGCTTCGAAGTAAGGAACGAAGAGATGAATTGTTTCCAGCAGTCACAGACATCAAATGCTTTGCAAAAAACGACTATTCCTTGAATTATTTCTCTGGAATCATAGGAGAAGGAATGCGTAGAGCTATCCCAACGGCTGCAAACATCAGACTTGTTGAAGCATACCTAAACAGCAATCTGTTCTTTGATGAAATGCTACAACTTATGGCTGTCACTTTTGTCAGAAATGGACAATTGACAGTTATGCCATTCCCGTTTAAATATTTGATAGAGTATGCTAGAAATTTGAATGTCAAATAAAATATCCGTGGGTGTCAACCCTCGGTTTTTGAATTGATGGATTGTTTTCCATCCCAATTTTCCGAATCATTTCCGGAAATTTTACGTTCCAATAAAAACAGCAAAAGACGGGGCATGCCCCGTCTCTACGTATTGTGATGTTTGTTTAACCCTCAATCATCAATCATCAACCATCAATCATCAATCATCAATCATTCACAGTTTCCGCAATTGGAGCATCCGTTGCATGTTAGTCTGGAGCCACAGGTGTGGCAATGCTCTCGGAAAAATGGGATGTATTCTTCGGTGTCGAAGATGCCCGGCTCCGGGTTGATAAGTTTATAATCTGGTTTCTTGCCCTGAAAACTCAGTTCCGATTTGAATGCTTGAAGCGATTGCGTCCTTTTGTCTGGAATACTGTATTGTTTGCCATCCTTAATGAAGACGGTGCCTGTCTCGATAAAGTCGAAAGTGACGTTGTATTTCCGGCATTGATCGCTCAGTTTTTTCACCCAATCATAATTGCACGGACGGGCTCCATCATAATTCTCCCCGCCACAAAGCACCTCCTCGAATTGTCCCGTAGCAAGAAATTTCTCCGCGTCGACGTCGCCAATAAGAGGGGCTGCCATGAACCCTTTGTGTTTGGCTGGGATGTCGAGCAAAATGGATAATCGTTCATCCGCACGACGTTGGTTTTCCGTCGTCACCTGCAGAAGCACATTCTCATAACCGTCGCCCCAATCTTTAGGCAGGCATTTCTCTATTCTTTCTGCTCTTTTCGTGAGCAGACGGAATATGATATCTGGTCTCTGACGCATGATATTCCACGCCTCGTCACGCCATTGGTCAGCCTCCTCCACGAAGAAATCAGTTGACAATCCCACGTATAGCTGCATCCATGAAGGCAGTTTGAATCTTCCGTCGCGACGTCGCTGCACAGGGAGATTGAAATTCTCTGTGCGATAGATCTTAGAGGTGTCGATGCCACGTTTCCTGTCCAGAAAATACATATAGCAATGCTGGCACCCCTCGCTTATTTTATGACAACCGTGCCACGGATTCCAGATTATCATAGAGAGTTTATTTATGGAATTTCATTTCTTTATCTCAACCGTCAACCGTCAACCGTCAACCATCAACCGTCAATCATCAAGCCATTCGTCGATCAGCATTCTCGCCATGGATAATTTGCCAGGAATGTCCGGCATCGCATGACGGTTGAACCATCGGCAATCCACCAACTCCTCCTCCTGAACCTTGATCTCGCCACTCTCGTATTCGGCGAAGAAGCCTAGCATCAAACTGTTGGGGTAGGGCCACGGCTGTGACTTGTAATAACGGATGTTCTTGATTTTCAATCCAGTCTCTTCCATCACCTCACGTCGCACCGTCTCCTCAATGCTCTCTCCCGTCTCCACGAATCCAGCGATAAGACCATAATAAGGGCGACGGAAATTCTTAGCTCTCGCAAGCAACACCTCGTCTTTGCCTCTCGACACAAGCACGATGATGGCTGGCTGCACTGGAGCCCAGATCTCTTTTCCGCAACCTGTGCAGACGCGGCTGATATCCGTCTTCTTCACCATCTCTTTTCCGCATCGAGCGCAGAAGCGAGTGTTGGTGTGGAAAGAGATAAGTTCAGCGGCTTTTCCTGCGGCGTAGTATTCGTCGAAAGGAAGTTTGGTGTATGAATCGCGCAGTCCTGATAATTCGTATGGCGATGACGGTGCATCCCCGTCCAACGTCACAGCTTTGGCAGGACAGCCATTCAAATCTGGCAGAGTGATGGTTTCTTGCTTGATTGCGAAAGGCTCCGTCTCTGCAAACGGAATTTTATATGATTCGTCATTAGTTTTCTCGTCTTTGATTTTTTCAAGGACGATTTCTGATTTCTCGTTGAATGCAAACCAATATGTTTTCATTTTTATTGTATCTAATAAACGGGCAGGTTTGAAACCTGCCCCTACATCCTGGGATATCGTAGGGGAGGGTTTCAAACCCTCCCTTTGCAATCCTTATTCCCAAAATAAGAAAACGCAGAGGCAACACCCCTGCGTCTTTTATGAATCTTTTGTTGTAAGACGCATTAATGCCAAGATGCGAAGATCTTGTAGTAAAGACGCGAGATCTCGCGTCTCTACGGCGTCTAATCTAATCAAGGGTGAACGAAAGTACCGATCTGGTCGCCGCTCATCACCTTCTTCAAGTTGCCGACAACGTCCATGTTGAACACCATGATAGGCATCTTGTTATCCTTAGCCAAAGCTGTAGCTGTGACGTCCATCACCTTCAAACCACGGTTAAGGATCTCGTCGTAGCTGATCTCATCAAACTTAGTCGCAGTTGGATCTTTCTCAGGATCAGCAGTATAGATACCGTCGACACGAGTGCCCTTCAACATCACGTCTGCACCGATCTCGATAGCCCGAAGAGCTGAACCAGTGTCAGTAGTGAAGAAAGGACAACCTGTACCTGCAGTCATGATTGCGATTGCTCCGCTTTGCATTGTCTCAACAGCCTTGTCGCGAGTGTAGAACTCTCCGATTGGTTCCATTCTGATAGCAGTCAACACCTTTGCTGGCTGACCGATAGATGCTAGTGCAGAAGAAAGAGCCATACCGTTGATCACTGTGGCAAGCATACCCATCTGGTCGCCCTTCACACGGTCGAAACCAGCCTTTGCTCCGCTCAATCCACGGAAGATGTTTCCTCCGCCGATCACGATGCCGATCTCAACACCCATCTCTTTGATCTCCTTGATCTGCTGTGCATATTCTGCTAGACGAGTCTCGTCGATACCGTAACCTTTGGCTCCCATCAACGACTCACCGCTTAACTTCAATAGAATTCTCTTAAAACGTGCCATTTCACCGATTTTTTTTATATTTATCAGCAAATATAAGCATTTTAGCAGAGTAGATTTTATAAAAACAGATAAAAAAGATATATTTGTGTGCTAATTGTAACTATTTAGACTAAAATGGCAAAACCTATATATCATTTTGACCCGAAAACCATGACCTATTTCCGTATCGACAACAAGATACAGTATAGGATTTCCAATATTATCTCGCACCTTGTGTCGAGTGTGTTTGCCGGATTGGCATGTTTCGTGGCTTTCGTAATGTTGTTTGAGAGCCCTAACGAGAAGGTGCTTCGAAGCGAGAAGCAGGAGATGGAGGCTCAGTATGAGTTGCTTAACTCACAGATTGAGGAGATTCAGGAGGTGTTGAATGATATTCAGCAGCGTGATGATAATCTATACCGTGTGGTGGTGAATGCCGACCCGGTGCCAAGTGAGGCAAGAGAAATCGACAAGACTTCAGTGAAATACAAGGACTTGCGTGAGAAGACTTCTTCTGATATCGTTACACTTACGACTCAGAAAGTGGATGAGTTGCGTCGTAAACTATATGTGCAGAGCAAATCATTCAATGAGGTGTTCGACGCTGCAAAGAACCACGAGGAGCGACTTCTTCGTACTCCGTCTATCCAGCCTGTGCTTAATAAGGATATGAAGCGTATGGCGTCTGGTTACGGTATGCGTATCGACCCTATTTATAAGACACCTAAGTTCCACGCCGGAATGGACTTCTCCGGAGCACACCGTTCGGAGATCTTCGCCACAGCCAAGGGAACACTTACATTCGTAGGTTGGAAGCAGGGATATGGAAACTGTATCATCATCGACCACGGATTTGGCTATGAGACATTGTATGGCCACATGGATGGATTTAAGTTGAAGCGTGGACAGAATGTCAATCGTGGCGACGTGATTGGATATATGGGTAACACAGGAAAGAGTACAGGTACGCACCTTCACTACGAGGTGCATTATAAAGGTAAGGTCACAGACCCACGTAACTACTATTTCCAGGATTTGAACCCTGCTGAGTACGACGAGATGGTCCGTTTGACAGCTAATAATGGTAACGTGTTCGACTAATTGGTCGACGTCTAAATTGGATGATTATGAATGATGATTCACTTTTCTTTATAGTGATTGGCGTAATTGCCGTCGCCTTCGGAGTGTATAATCTTTCCGAGAAGATTCGTAATCCAAAGCGATTCGACAAGTATGTGCAGACAACATCAAGATTCTTGGGAGAGAAGGGAAGCCGAGTATGGCAGAGCCTCTCACGAATCTGGTTCCCTATTGTGATAGGTTTGATCAGCATCATATTGGTTTGCTGTTTTTAATCTGTATGGACGTAATATTCCCGCGTCTCCTGAATTAAATAAGAGGAATGACATTATGTCATAAAATGTCATACAAAAAACACCAAGAGTCTGCCAAATTTGCGGTTTTGCAAGTTTGGCAAACTTTTTGATTATTTATAAATGTATATAATAAGTATAAACGATAAATAGAGATATTATGGCAGAAGAGACTAATAATATAGAAGAGCAGAAAGTAGAGAACGCAGAGGCTCAGACAACTGAGGCAACTGCAAACGCTGAGGCTACAGTGGCAGCTGAAGGAGCAGAGGCTCAGGCACAAGAGGCACAGCCTGTCGACGAGAAGGAGGCAAAGATTGCCGAGCTTGAGGCGCAGATCGCTGCTCAGAAAGATCAGTACTTGCGTCTTTTCGCAGAATTCGACAATTATAAGAAGCGCACATTGAAGGAGAAGGCCGAGCTTATCCAGACAGCAGGAAAGAACGTACTTGGACAGATGCTTCCATTGATCGACGACGTGGAGCGCGCGATGGAGGCTGTAAAGAGTGCCGACAATGTAGACGCCGTAAAAGAAGGAATGAATTTGATTCACGACAAGTTTATCAAATTCTTAGAGGGTAACAATGTAAAAGAAATCGAGACTGTAGGCATGCCCTTCAACGTCGACTTCCATGAAGCAATCGCTCAAGTGTCAATGGGAGACGACAAAAAAGGGATTGTTATCGACTGCACTCAGAAAGGTTATATCATGGGTGACAAGGTCGTAAGATTTGCCAAGGTCGTAATTGGAGCATAAAGTCATGGCAGAGAAAAGAGATTATTACGAAGTGCTTGGCGTTTCAAAGACTGCCACAGCAGATGAGTTGAAAAAAGCATACCGTAAGAAGGCTATTCAGTATCACCCAGATAGAAACCCTGACAATCCAGAGGCAGAGGCGAAGTTTAAGGAGGCAGCAGAGGCATACGAAGTGTTGAGCGACGAGAACAAACGTGCGAGATACGACAAGTATGGTCATGCCGGACTAGAAGACGGCTTCGGTGGCGGAGGCTTCGGCGGTTTTGGTGGCGGAATGTCAATGGAAGACATCTTCGCTCAGTTTGGAGACATCTTCGGAGGCATGGGTGGCTTCGGAGGCTTTGGCGGTGGAGGAGGCGGTGGCCGACCTACACGTCGAGGAGGAGACTTGCGCATGAGAGTTAAAGTCACTTTGAAGGACGTTCAGAATGGCGTTGAGAAGACAGTGAAGTTGAAGCGCAACGAAGAGTGTACAGAGTGTAACGGAACAGGTTCAGCCGACGGTCAGACAACACAGTGTTCAACATGTGGTGGTAAGGGAGTTGTATACAGAGTACAGCGCACTATCATGGGACAGATGAGAACACAGTCGTATTGTCCGGATTGTGAAGGTGAGGGCCAGATTGTAAAGAATAAGTGTAAGTGTTGTGGCGGATCTGGAGTTGTCCAGAAAGAGGCTACAGTGAAGTTTAAGATACCTGCAGGTGTTCAGGACGGCATGAGCCTACGAGTGCCAGGACAGGGAAATGCAGCTGGCAGAGGCGGAGAGAAAGGAAACTTGATCGTTCAGATTGAGGAGGAGCAGGATCCAGATTTGTTCCGCGACAACGAGGATTTGATTTACAATGCCTTGATCTCGCTACCGATGGCAGTTTGCGGAGGTAAGATAGAGGTTCCTACAGTAGACGGAAAGAAATGTGAGGTTAAGATCGAGCCAGGCACAACACACGGAAAGTTGTTGAGAGTTAAGGGCAAAGGACTTCCACGTTTGAATGCCTACGGAAGTGGCGACTTGTTGGTTTACGTCAGCGTGTTTATTCCAAAGAACTTGTCGAAAGACGAGAAAAAAGAGATGGAGAAGTTGATGGAGAGCGACGGATTCAAGCCAAAGGCATCCGACTACGAAGAATCGAAAAAAAGTATGGTAAAGATGTTCCGCGGTTGATAACTCGACCAAAAAAAGTATTTTACAACATATTTTTAAAAATAGTCTAACAAATATTCACACATTTTCAAAAAAGTGTTTACCTTTGGCACTGTTGTTTGAAAAGTAAGCAATATTATGAAGATAAAGGTTTTATTTATCGCGATAGTTTCGCTAATGATGTTTAGTGTAGATGCATATTCTCAGTGTAAGGGAAAATGTAGAAACGGTAAGGGTATCTATACATTTGAGGATGGCGAAGTGTACGATGGACAATTCGTAGACGGCCAGTTTGAAGGAAAGGGAACATATTCCTACAATTCTGGTGCTAAATACACTGGTGAGTTCAAGGCTGGTAAGCGTCACGGAAAGGGTACTTATGTATATCCTACAGGTGATATCTATACTGGTGACTTTGTAGATGGTATGCCAAGTGGTACTGGTGTTTACAGTTTCGCTAACGGTGACCGTTACGAGGGTGAGTTCCTTGAGGGAAAGAGAAACGGACAGGGTGTCTACATCTTTGCCAGCGGAACAAAGCAGACAGGTGTGTTTGAGAACTCTTACATGATCGAGGAGATTTCAATCGAGCGTGTAAAGAAACAGTAAGAAACAATTTAGTTTATAATAATCTCACCTTGCGGGTTTGTAAAGATTCTTTACAAACCCTTTTTTTTGACGAAAACGAAGACGAAGACGAAAACGAGGGGATTGGTAAATATGAATCAGAATTGAGCCTGAATGCCCGGCTTTATTCTGCATTCAGCATTTTCATCACTTCGTTCACCACTACATTGGTGATCATGAAGCCGAATATACCTGTGATATGGATTAGTGAACCGTTGACCTGCTTTGCCGACGATTTGTCTTCGTCTGTCAGGTATTCATCTTTACGGTATGGTATTTCAGGGGAGTAGATGCACTTAAACTTATGTTTAGGCATTGTCTTGAATTTCTTGAATCTCTTGCGTATGGCAGCCGCTAACGGACATCCCATAACCTTCCAGAATTCTGCAATAGAGATCTGTGTGGCGTCTATTTTCGACGCTGCACCCATTGATGATACAAATATCTTATTGTCGTAGGAAGATGCCTCTAAAATCAACGCAGCCTTGTTTGTGAGGCTGTCGATGGCATCGATGATAATGTCGTAGTCTGCAAGGTGGAAATCTGCCTGGTCTGCCTGTGTGTAGGCCTTATCTATGACCGTTACATTCGCGTCGGGATTAATGGCAAGAAGACGCTCTTTCACCACATCGGTTTTCTTTCTTCCCACCGTCGCCATTAGAGCGGGCATCTGACGATTGATATTAGTTGCGTTCACTGTGTCGCAATCCACAATGGTCATGTTGGTGAATCCTGTGCGGAAAAGACTCTCCGCGCACCAGCTGCCTACGCCTCCAAGACCAAGCACGATGACCTTCATGTCGCCAGCTTTCCTCACAAACTCTTCGCCCAACACAAGGTTGACGCGGTGGAAAATATCGTTGTTGATGTCGTTTGCCATGATATTCTATGCGGGGCTACGTTAATTTACTCTTCAGAAAGTTGAACAAGAATGTTGCGGTATTCGTTGAAGATCTTAGCTTTTGATACGAATCCGACGTATTTGTCATCCTGTACTACAGGTAGATCCCACGCCTGAGTGTTCTCGAATTTCTTCATTACAGACTCCATAGAATCGTGTAGTGAAAGGATCTCAGGAGGGACGGTCATAAGGTCGCTCACCTGGAATTTTGTGTAAAGTTCAGGACGGAACATGATGTTGCGAATCTCGTCAAGAGTGATGATTCCGACCAATTGCTCTTTCTTATTTAAGACAGGATAGATATTACGCTTTGTGCGTGAAATTACCTTCACCAAATCCTCCAAATACATGTCAGGACGAAGCTTCTGCAAATCCTGCTCAATCACATCATCCATTCTCAAAAGGGTAAGGACTGTCTTGTCTTTGTGGTGGGTAAGAAGCTCTCCCTTTAGGGCAAGACGCTGTGCATACAAACTGTGGGGCTCGAATGCGATGATGGTCATATATGCCACAGTTGCAGTGATCATAAGGCTGACGAAGAGTCCGTAGCCTCCCGTCAACTCTGCGATAAGGAAAGTTCCGGTAAGGGGTGCGTGCATGACACCTGCCATGACGCCAGCCATACCTGCAAGTGCGAAGTTTTTCTCTGGCAAACGGAACAGCTGAGTGTAGTTTACCAACATGGCCATCAGATAACCTGTGATACAGCCCACAAACAAACTTGGGGCGAAGATTCCTCCGGTTCCTCCAGCACAGTTAGTTGCAGCCGACGCGAAGATCTTGAGCATGACAAGCAAACCGAGGAAAAGGAAAAGCATCCAGAAATGGTCTCTAAACTGGTAAAATGCGCTATTCTCTGTCACCTTAACGGCATCGTTGGCGAGTAGGGCAGTGATAGTGGAGTAGCCTTCACCGTATAGAGGAGGGAGAAGGAAAATCAACACGCTTAGCATTATACCTCCGATCACCATTTTTTTTGTTGGCGACTGTAGTGAACCAAAACTTGCCTCCAACTTTGTCATTCCGCGTGTGAAATATAGGGATATGAAACCACACAACATTCCAAGTGCGATGTAGAATGGAGTACGTGTCGGAGTGAATGGATCGTTGATTGTGAATCCGAACATGAATTCAGAGCCAGAAAGGAAGTAGGTCACCAAGCTGGCTGTGATAGATGAGATCAACAGTGGAATGATAGTTGCCATTGTAAGGTCGAGAAGGAGCACCTCCAAAGTGAAGATGACACCTGTGATCGGGGCCTTAAAGATACCTGCCACCGCAGCTGACGCTCCACAACCGACGAGAAGCATCAGTGTCTTTCTGTCCATCTTGAACGCTTTGCCAAGATTTGAGCCGATAGCTGAACCGGTAAGTACGATAGGCGCCTCGGCTCCGACAGATCCACCAAAACCGATGGTCAACGAACTGGCTACAAGAGACGACCACATGTTGTGGGCCTTGATTACTGCTTTTCTTTGTGAGATGGCGTATAGGATTTTTGTCACTCCGTGGCTGATGTCGTCCTTCACAATGTAGCGCACGAAGGTGCTCGCAAGAAAAATACCGACAATCGGCATAATGAAGAATAGGTAGTTGACGGCGCTCGCCTCCACTGTGCTCTTCACCAACTCGTGAAGATATTCGACAATGCTTTTCAAAATGTGGGCTGCCAAAGCACAGAAGAATCCGACAAAAGCACTCAAAATCATTGTAAAATACTTTGCAGAAATGGCATGCTCTCGCCAAACCAAAAATCTATTGAACCTATATTGAAAATTTTGCATTTCTTGTAGTCGTTAAAGTCTTTCTTCTTCCTTATTAAATCTTACAGATTGAAATACCAAATTTACAACATATTTTTCATTCAATGTCTTCGATTTCTCCATATTTTTATAAGTGTGTATATTTTTTGCGTCGACGTGGTGTTTTTTAATATCTTTTTTATAATTTTACAGAAGATAATGCTTGATTGCGGTAGAATGTCGATTTCATTCGTTGTTATTCAAGTGGAATAAAAGAAAGTGATATGGCAGCAAACTGGGTATATACATCTCTTACTGAAGAGCAAACTAAGCAGAGGGACCTGATGTCTGAGGAACTCGGAATTAGTTCAATCCTTTGTCAACTTCTTGTGCGTCGTGGCATCACGACAGTAGAGGCTGCCAAGAAATTCTTCCGTCCACGTATCGAGGATCTTCATGATCCTTTTTTAATGAACGACATGGACAAGGCTGTCGACCGTTTAAACCAGGCGATGGGCAAGAAGGAGCGTATCCTTGTCTACGGTGATTATGATGTCGACGGAATCACAGCTGTCGCACTTGTGTACAAATATTTGAAATTCAACTATTCGTATGTTGATTTCTACATTCCTGACCGTTATGTAGAGGGTAGTGGTATCTCATATTTGGGTATTGACTACGCTGCTGAGACAAACGTAAAGTTGATCGTTGCTCTTGACTGTGGAATCAAAGCTGTCGACAAGGTTAATTATGCTAAGGAGAAGGGCATCGATTTCATCATCTGCGACCACCATACACCAGACGACAACCTTCCAGAGGCTGTGGCGGTGCTTGATCCTAAACGTTCCGACTCAACATATCCAGATTCCAACTTGTCGGCTTGCGGAGTAGGTTTCAAACTGATGCAGGCATTTGCGATGAACAATGGAATCTCTCCGGAGACACTCACAGATTTGTTCGACTTGACTGCGGTGAGTATTGCGTCGGATATCGTGCCAATCATCGGCGAGAACAGAATCTTGGCTTATTACGGTTTGAAGCAGTTAAACTCTAATCCAAGCCTAGGTTTGAAGTGTATCATCGACGTATGTGGCTTGACTGGAAAGGAGATCACAATCTCGGACATCGTATTCAAGATTGGTCCGCGCCTAAACGCATCAGGACGAATCAAGACAGCATCTGAGGCTGTAGAATTGTTGATTTCCAAGGAGTTGACATTCGCTCGTGAGAAGAGCGACTGTATTGACAAATATAATCAGCAGAGAAAAGATTTGGACAAGAGCGTCACAGATGAGGCCATTGCCCAACTTGAAGATAAGAAAGAGGAACTTGATAGCAGCAATTCCATCGTGATTTATAATCCTAACTGGAATCAGGGTGTGATCGGTATCGTGGCTTCACGTCTTACTGAGTTACACTATAAGCCTACTATCGTTTTGACATATTCGCAGGAGAATAATCTTGCTACTGGATCCGGACGTTCAGTGTCGGGATTCGACTTATACAAGGCAATTGAAACATGCAGTGACTTGCTTGAAAACTTTGGCGGCCACATGTATGCGGTAGGATTGCGAATGAAACCGGAGAATGTGCCGGAGTTCCGCAGACGTATGGAGCAGTATGTGACAGAAAACATCACGACAGAGCAACAGATGCCACAGCAGGAGATTGATGCATTCATCGATTTCAAGGAGATCACTCCTAAGTTTGTGCGTCTGCTAAAACAGTTTAGTCCATTCGGTCCGGAGAACGCGAAACCTGTCTTTGCCACACGCAAAGTGCTAGATTATGGTACAAGCCGCGTGGTAGGTAAGGAGAAAGAACACTTGAAACTTGAGTTGGTGGATTCGCAGAGTGAGTGCATCATGAATGGTATAGCATTCGGATTGTCGGAGTACAACGACTATATCAAGGCGTTCAATCCTGTGGATATCTGTTACACTATTGAGGAAAACAACTTCAACGGAGGCTCAAACACTCAGTTGATGATCAAAGATATACGTCCACTTTCACAAAAGTGATATTGGAACATTGGAGACGCGTTTGTTCACGTCTCCTTTTTTTAGAAAGAGATTTTACTTAATTCCGAACAGATGGCATTATTGAACGAAGATTATTTGAAGCTACCTGAAAATTATCTTTTCACGGAGATTCATAGAAAAGTAAATATATTCAAGATAACACGTCCTGGATCTAAGGTTATCCATCTCGACGCTGGAGATTCCAACCATATTCTTCAGGGAGAATATGTTGATTCGTTCCGCCAGAATCTTGAGATGATGGCTTCGTCTCATGCTACCAAGTCGACGGATATACCTGAGCGTTTGAAGGCTTTGGAGACTCGAATCCTCAAAACTGACTACGAAAGCAACGGAATAAAACTTTCTACTGACGATATCTTTATCAATGATGATCCGCGCAATGCAGCGGCAGACGTGTTGGATTTGTTGAGCCGAGATAATATAATTGGAGTGTTTGACCCGTCGTATCCTGCGTTCATCTACAACACAGTGATGAGCGGAAGATCTGGATTGAAGATGGAGGACGGACGATGGAGCAACCTCGTCTATTTGCCATGCAACGCAGAGAATAACTTTGTGCCGTCTATACCGAAAGAACGATTGGATGTTGTGTATTTGAGTTTGCCGAACAATCCTACAGGCACAACGCTTACAACCGATGAGTTGAAGAAATGGGTTAAGTATGCCAACGATACCCACACCCTTATTATATATGATGCGTCGCACGCTCATTATGTGAGACAGAAGAAAGTGCCACGTTCCATCTATGAGATCAAGGGAGCGCAAAAAGTTGCTGTCGAATTGAGAAGTTTCTCGAAGACGACGGGATATACCGGCACCAACTTTGGATTCACTATCATTCCAAACGAGGTTGTGGCATATACAGAGATGGGCAAAGCGATGTCGCTCAACCAGTTGTGCCGACGTCGTCAGACATCTAAATTCTCAGGAATCCCATATTTGGGGTTGTGTGCTGCTGAAGCTATTTATACGCCAGAAGGACAGAAACAGATGCATCAGATTGCTGATTACTATATGGCGAATGCCAAGATGATCAAAGAAAAATTGCAGTCTATCGGGTTGACGGTGGCTGGTGGAGACAACTCTCCATATTTATGGGTGAAAACACCAGACGGAGTTAACTCGTGGAGATTCTTTGAACAGATGCTTTATGAAAAATCGATTGTTTGTACACCTGGAGTCGGATTTTGTCCTGGAGGAGAAGGCTATGTCAGATTCTCAGGATTCTCTGAGAAGGCAGATGTAGAAGAGGCAATGTCGAGATTGTAAGGGGAAAACTTTAATGACATAAAATTTATAACTTAGAATGAGTAAACTCTACAAAGGTGTATGGGTGTCAGAACATGCACCTCATAATAGTTCAAAATTTAGTGATGAGGAATGTAAGGCTTTATTCAAAAAGGGAGGATTTGCGATCCGTGAGACTTTTGATTTTGATTCCACTTCCGAGTCCAGTTTTTATGCTGTCATCAAAGACCAGTTTGGTGACATGGAAGAGCTTTCGAAAAAGGTAAGAACTAAGGTGAGAAAGGCTCAGAAAACGTATGAGATTCGTAAAGCAACGTTGGAAGAGTTGTTAAAGTATGGAATAGATATCTATTACAACGCATTTGCAAAATACAAGGTAAAGAGCACCCCACTTTCAAAAGAAGCATTGGAGACCTTGTTCCGAGATGTGTCGGCAAAAGAGGATTACGATGCTTGGATGATGTTTTGTTTAGAGGATAACGCCCCAGTAGCATGGTCTGTTGTACATATTTTTGAGAATATGTGTGAATACGAATCAGTAAAGATTGATCCTGCTTATTTGGATAACACATATCCGTCTTATGGATTGTTCTTCGCCATGAACCAGCATTATTTGCAAGAGCGTCAGTTGTCTTATGTTAATGCTGGGTGGAGAAGTGTTACACAACACTCTAATATTCAGGGATTCTTGATAGAACAGTTTAATTTCAGGAAGGCATATTGCAAAATGAAGATGATATATAAGTTCCCGTTGAATATATTCGTCTCTTTGTTATTCCCATTCAGAAAAATTCTGCCTAACTCAAAGTTCAAAACAGTATTGCTGCAGGAAGCTTTCTCAAGGGGAGTAGAGTGTTAAACGGCAAGCATGTTCAGGAGCGTTAACATTATTTAAGAAAACTGAAGTTTTGAATATAATTTAACACTTGCTTTTTAATAATTAAAGTATAAATTTGCGTTATATAACAAATTTTGGAAATTTATGTGCGGAATTGTAGGTTACATAGGGACTAAAGAAGCATACCCAATTTTGATCAAGGGTTTGCACCGTCTTGAATATAGAGGTTATGATAGCGCCGGCGTCGCTATGATAGACGATAAAGGAGGATTGAACGTTTACAAATCGAAAGGAAAGGTTTCTGATTTGGAGGCATTCGCAAGAGACAAGGATTTGAGTGGTAACATCGGTATCGCGCACACACGTTGGGCAACTCACGGAGAGCCAAACGACTGCAATGCTCACCCTCACTACTCACAGAGCGAGAATCTTGCTTTGATCCACAACGGTATCATCGAGAACTACGCAGTCATCAAGGAGACTTTGATTGCTAAGGGATATACATTCAGAAGTACAACTGATACAGAGGTTCTTGTTCAGCTTATCGAGTTTGTTAAGAAGGAGAACAACTGTGACCTTTGCACAGCAGTGCAGTTGGCATTAAGCCAGGTTGTAGGTGCATACGCTATCGCAGTCATTGAGAAGGGACACCCTGAGACAATCATCGCTGCAAGAAAGAGTAGCCCACTTGTTGTTGGTATCGGCAACGACGAATATTTCTTGGCTTCTGACGCAACACCAATCATCGAGTACACAAACAAGGTTGTTTACTTGGCAGACGAGGAGATCGCTATCCTTACTAAGGGTAAGTCGATCAAGGTGTTGACTATCGCTAACGTAGAGAAGACTCCAAAGATCCAGGAGCTTGAGTTGAACTTGTCAGAGCTTGAGAAGGGAGACTACGAGCACTACATGCTAAAGGAGATCTTCGAGCAGACACGTACAGTTATGGAGGCTACAAGCGGACGTATCAATGTTGATATGGACAATATCGCGCTTTGTGGTTTCATTGATAATAAGGAGCGTTTCTTGAACGCAAGCCGTATCATCATCACTGCCTGCGGTACAAGCTGGCATGCTGCATTGATCGGTAAGTATGCAATTGAGGAGTTCGCTAAGATTCCGGTAGAGGTTGAGTACTCATCTGAGTTTAGATACCGTAAGCCAGTTGTCAATTCAACTGACGTCGTAATCGCAATCTCTCAGTCAGGTGAGACTGCTGACACATTGGCAGCTCTTGAGTTGGCTAAGGATAACGGAGCTCTTCTATTCGGTATCTGTAACGTAGTAGGTAGTAGCATCGCCAGAATGACAGGTGCAGGTTGCTACACTCACGTAGGTCCAGAGATCGGAGTTGCTTCAACAAAGGCATTTACAGCTCAGGTTCAGATTTTGATCATGTTGGCTTTGTCTCTTGCAAAGGAGAAGAAGACTATCGATAACGCATTCTACCGCCACGTGTTGGAGGAGATGTTCGCATTGCCACAGAAGATTGAGACTATCTTGGCTCAGAACGATAAGATCAAGGATTTCGCAAGAATCTTTACTTACGCTTCTAACTTCATTTATCTAGGTCGTGGTTACAACTTCCCTGTAGCATTGGAGGGAGCTTTGAAGTTGAAGGAGATCTCTTACATCCACGCTGAGGGTTATCCAGCAGCCGAGATGAAGCACGGTCCTATCGCATTGATCAACGCTGAGATGCCAGTTGTTGTTATCGCAACAAATGCTCCAACATACGAGAAGGTTGTCAGCAACATCCAGGAGATCAAGTCTCGTAAGGGTAGAGTTATCGCAATCGTTACTGAGGGCGACGAGATTGCAAGCAAGATCGCAGACTACTCAATCGTTATCCCAGATACAGTTGAGTGCTTGGTTCCTATCTTGGCAACAATTCCATTGCAGCTATTGTCTTACCACATCGCTGTGGCTAAGGGTTGTGATGTAGACCAGCCTCGTAACCTTGCTAAGAGTGTTACAGTAGAGTAATCAAGATGATTTTATACTATATGTAAAGAGGGGCAAACGTGAGTTCGCCCCTTTTTGTTTTAATCAAATTCTCATTACGATGCTAAAGGTAAGACACTGTATATTGATATTGCTGATGTTTGTTAGTCAGTGGGTTTGTGCATCAAGTAATAGCGATGGAGAAGAGACTGCTACGGGTGCCTTTTGTAAAATATTGCCCGATTGCCCTCGTTTTCATAAAGAGATGCCGGCCCTTTCTTATTATATGGAGGGCATTGTGGATGAAGAATGTCATGATTCTATAGTTTGGCGTTGTGTGTCAGAAACTGGCGACACCACAAAGATGATATTTGATTTACGTATAGAACCAGATTCTTCTTATAGAAAACTATTGTATTTGTTGGGAACTAATTATTTATCAAACTATTTGACTTATCCGTTAAGCGAAAGAGAGTCATACAAGGCGTTTATAAGGAAAATTCTGGATTTTGAATGTGATTCTTTGGATTTTGAAGGTGGTGGCTTTTTTTTTGATTCTGATGAAATAAGGAAAAATTTAATTGTATATTGCACAGACAAAGAATTCCGTCGACAAATCGCAGATGTATATTATGAAAGGCAGGATCCAAATGTTTTTTATGTTGCATGGGAAAACTTTGATAGAAAGCGTTGTCCGTGGTATGAATCGTATAGAGATTCTATTTTAAAAAATGACAAATTGTATGACTTGTCTGTATTGATTTTTTTGAGCAAGAATGCGAAGGATTATAAGGAATACGACTTTTTATGGAATGAATATTGTAAGCGAGAGAAGAATTGTCTTCATAAGAAAAGATTAAAATATTTGTTAGACAATAATGAAACCATTATATATGAAGAATTTCGTGCTATTCCTGAAATTTTTCTTTGTAGTTACGAATATGGTTTTTATCAATTGAATTATTATAAAAATTATTATGGAAAAGAAGAAGACTCCCCATTTTGTCCTAAAGAACCATTTAATTATGATCTGTTGAGACGGATGGAGCGAGGATATGCGATGTTTGTGACTGAACTTTCTTGTCAGGATGAAATAACGCAGCAGAGAGTCCTTCTCGACTTGGAAATTCCGATGGGACACAAATTTGACATTAATAAATGTATCGAAACTATTGAAAGGGAGAATGCAGAAGATAAAAAATTGAAAGCGAAGGTTCTTAAGGCGTTGAGAAAGGCACAAGGAAAATGATTTTTTTTTCTTAACTTTGCAGTAAATGCCGAAAGGATAATATTAAATATATGAATGCGTTACGACTTTTAACATCGTCTGTTGCAACACTCTTTATATCTCAATGTATGTATGCAACTGTTACAAATGCTGAATTGGAATCTCAGCCTGATTTCTTCAGTTCGAACTATATCTCTTACGACGCAAGTGTGAAGGGAATCAATAAAGTTCAGACGGGAGTTTATGATTTTCCTGTGCTTTCTGAAACACCAAAAGGTTACACTCCTTTTTATATCAGCCATTATGGTCGTCATGGCTCACGTTATCACTATAGCCAGGAAGACTACTCATATATAGCAGAAATTTTTGAAAAAGCCGCAGTAGAGTCTGGGTTGACACCGTTTGGACGACAGTTGTTTGTGGAGATGGAACAGATACGCCAAGATGCCGATAAACGAGCTGGCGACCTTACTCCTCTTGGACGTGAGCAGCACCGTGGAATAGCGAGACGTATGGTGAAGAATTTCCCCGACGTCTTCTCGGGCGAAAATAAGAGAATTGACGCTAAGAGCACAACCGTATTGCGTTGCGCTTTGAGTATGACATCGTTCTGCCAGGAATTGAATAAGATTTGCCCTAATGTTGACATTGATAATGATGCAAGTGCTAAATATCAGTACTATATGTGTCATGAAAAGGCGGTCGGTGATTTTTCCGGTGGCAATAGCAATCCTGAGCTTGCGGCCTTCTATGAGAAGATAGATTCTGGCAAGGGAGTACTTGACAAAATCTTCTCAAATAAGAATGTGATAAAGAAGTATGTCAACGCGGATAAATTCGTCAAGACTCTTTATTATATGCTTATCTCTTTGCAGGGTGTCGACGTGGATAATCTTGACGAGCGTAACTGCTCCATGACTAAGGTGTTCACAACTAAAGAGTTGGAGTCTCAGTGGCAGGCTCAGAATCTATACTGGTACAAGGATTATGCTAATTGTCCGCTAAACGGTGGAGTGGGTAAAAATTCGGCTAAATTCTTGGTGGAGCAGATCAGAATAGAGGCCGACGCTGCAATCGCTGGCAATGGTGTGGCTGCTAACCTTCGTTTTGGCCACGACACTGGTTTGCTTCCTCTTGTTGCGTTGCTCAACCTTGACGGTGCGGGTGAGGCTCACAAGGATTTGGATTTGCTTCACAACTATTGGCAGGATTTCTCGGTTATCCCGATGGCAGGAAACCTACAGATGGTATTCTACCGTAAGAGTGATCCAAACGCTTCCGGCAGCCAGTATTTGGTTAAGTTTTTGCTGAATGAGCGTGAGGTAAAACTACCTTCAGACAAGCCAACAGTGACAGGTTGTTACTATGATTGGAAGGTGGTCAGAGATTATTTGAGTGAGTTGGAACGCACTGTGTTGCCATAAAAACGTGCTAAAAAACATCTGAATTTGTGTTTGAAAACATTAAATTATGAATTTGGGTGATTTTAAGTCAGATTTTTTTTAAATCGCAAGGTTAAAATTATATTTTTGTTACTGTAATTTATAAAGACTTTAGGATATGAAAAAGATAATAATGGCTGCTTTGGCATGCCTTTACACAATTTCGGGTATCAACGCTCAGGAATTTATGAAAGTGAGTGCTGAAAAAGTTCTTACTGAGGACAACCAGCGTTGTTATCAAATCCGTCGCGGTTACAGCCGTAAGGATAAGACACAGTGGGAGCCATTCTGTGGTGGATTCCGTAACTTCTACTATGAGAGTGGATACGAGTACACAATGCACGTTGAGAAGTATGATCCAACTGCTGATACAATCGTTGTGATCAAGACTATCGGTCGTGATAACTCAGACTCTTATCGTAAGATGAAGGAGATGCAGAAGAAGGCTGCTGAGGCACGTGCTGCAAAGGCCGCTCGTGACGCAGAGGCAGGTAAGACTGCTGCTCCAGCAAAGAAGAAGTAATAGAATAATCTTTCTAAAATTGATAGAGACGCGAGAAATCCTTGCGTCTCTTTTTTTATAAATTGGCGTATTGGCAAGATATGTTGACGTTGACAAAAATAGATACTAAAAATCCTAATTATCAGTTTGTAGAGACTTTGATGCACTCTGCATTCCCGTCGGATGAGCGACGTGAGGACGACAAGCAGCGCTACAATGTGGATTACAATGATAAGATGCAATGTCTGCTGATTCAGGATGGCGATGTGAATGTTGGCTTCATCACCTTGTGGTCGTTGTCTGGAATCTCCTACGTGGAGCATTTCGCGATAGCAGACAGCCTGCGTCAACGTGGCTATGGCACTAAATCGTTGGCCCAGTTAACGTCTTCGTCTTCGTTTTCGTCTTCGTTAATCTTAGAAGTTGAACTACCGTCGACGGAAGAGGCCATCAAACGAATCGCATTTTATGAGAAATGTGGATTCAAACTATCTTCCCGTCCATATATTCAACCTCCATATTCGCCGGATAAACAAAGTGTGGCTATGGCGTTGATGACATACGGCGACGTCGGAGATGATGAAATTGAAACTGCAGTGGGGGAGATGTATAGGTATGTATATGGATTATAAATTACAAGAGTGTTCGTGCGTCTCTACAAGCATTTTATTGAAACTTGAAACATTTTTTATATCTTTGCAACAAATATACACTTATCGATTATGAGCAATATTAAATTTGGTTTGACTATATTGTTGACTATGTTTGCTTTCGCAGTGTCGGCACAGTCACAGAAGACAAAGCACGAGGATATTTTCAAGGATTTGGCTAAGACTCAGCCTGGTTATGGCACTATAAAGTTGCAGCAGAATCCTAAGGTCAACCTATTGGTAAACAGAAAGATCAAGGATAACGAGACAAAGAAGTACATCACTTTCTCTGGCTATAGAATCCAAGTGTATATGGATAATAACCAGAAGGTGTCTAAAGATGAGGCTTACGCAAGAGAGAAAAAGCTAAAGGATAAATTTCCTGATCTGACAACTTATATAAGTTTCTCATCTCCATTCTGGAAACTACGAGTAGGAGACTACCGTACTCATGCAGACGCACTTGTGATGGCAAAGAAACTTCGTGAGGCATTTCCTGAGTTGGGATCGGAGATTCTAATCATCAAGGACGACGAGGTTAGAGATGTGACTTTGGAACCAGGTTATGTGAAGAAAGAGGAAGAGCCGGCAGCGGAACCTGCTCCAGCTCCAGCAGCAAAAGCAGCGTCTGCTCCAGCAAAGAAGAAATAAGACTATATAAACGGGCTAACAAATATGAAGAGATTTATTACACTTGCAGCGGCTGTGATGACATTGTTCTCTGCATCGGCAAAAATCGAGAAGAGCAACGAGCGTACAGCGGAACATAAAAAGTTCGACAACTATTCATATGCTATCGTGCCACCTGCTGGCTACGAGCTTACTGATAACGGTACTGCTTTCAGAAATGCAGAGAAAAAGTCTGGAATTTCAATTTCTCACCTTAATATGATTCTCGACGCTTCAAGTGAGAATGAGCTTTTGAAAGCGACATTTCAGAATTTTATCGCAGGGTACCAGACTAATGAGTCTGTCTATATTAATGATGCAGAGCATTACTTGGTGAGCAAGACTGAGAACAACCGCGTCTTCACAACACTTGTTGTGCCAGAGGACAACGGTTCGGTGATGCTTACTGCGTCGTCTCCGGCTGATGATTTGGCTGAAATTGAAAAGACAAAAGAGGCTCTCCTTTCAGTGGTGTTTATCGATCCTGCTGATATGGCAGACAATCCGATTTTTGAAAATTCACTTTACAGCATCGCCAACCAGGGTTTCCGTGCTCAACCAGAGGGTTCAACTCTTGTTGCTTTCTGTGAGTCGGGTGATTTCGCAAAGGAGTTGGCAACAGGTCGTAATGTCTACTTCAAGGTGTTGATGAACGAGGATGCTGTCAAGGCTAAGGAGCAGAAGATGTTTGCCACTGAGGTTGTAAAGGCATTGGTTTCTGATAATGAGACAATCACTTCTGATAACGCAGTGACAGTTAATGGTTTGCCAGGTTTTGAGTATTTCATCACTGAGATGGAGAATGGAACAGTGAAGTCGAAGTCATACGCAATGGTTGTCTTCACAACAGGCAAGTATTACTGCTTCACATCTAAGGCAAACCAGGAATTTGATATGTATTTGCAGAAGTTCCAGGCTGCTGCAAAGAGTTTTCAGGCAAAGAAGTAAATGAACGAAGATTTAGAGATAAAACCATGGGATATCGCTAAGTATCCCAGCAAAGATTTGACAGCTGAGTTGGCTCCTCTCGTAAGAAAGGAGCTTGAGCTGTTGGGTGAGGATGTCAACCGTGAGGGATTGCTAAAGACTCCGGAAAGAGTGGCTAAGGCAATGCAGTTTATGACTTACGGCTACAAGATCGATCCAAGTGACGTCTTGAAGAGTGCAGTGTTTGAGGAAGACTACAGTCAGATGGTGATCGTACGTGATATCGATTTCTACTCGCTATGTGAGCACCACATGCTTCCGTTCTTCGGCAAAGTCCACGTCGCTTACATCCCTAACGGCAAGATAACTGGTTTGAGCAAGATCGCACGCGTGGTGGAGATTCTATCGCGTCGACTTCAGATCCAGGAGCGACTTACAACACAGATCAAAGATTGCATTCAGGAGACGTTGGAGCCTCTTGGAGTGATGGTTGTTATCGAGGCTCAACACATGTGCATGCAGATGCGTGGTGTGCAGAAGATGCACTCAGTCACTACTACATCCGATTTCACAGGTGTGTTTGAGACAGCAAAGACAAGAGAAGAGTTTATTAGTTTGATCACCGTCAACAGATGACAGAAAGCAAACTTTCATTCGGCAAGATTCGCGATTTGGTAAAGTCGGAATGCTTGTCTGATTTGGGTAAGGAGAAGGTCGACGAAATGTCGTTCCTTACAAATTATGATACAATCTTGGAGGAGGCAAACCGTACTAACGAGTTTGTCCGCATCCTTCAGGAAGAGGATTTCCCAACCGACGGATTCTACGACGTCCGTGAGGCAATCCAGAGAATAAAGGTCGTCGGTACCTATATCGAGCCGGCTGAACTATTTGACTTAAGCCGTGTTGTCGAGGCTATCGGCAGCATCGTCAGTTTCTTCGCCAACAAGGAGGAGGGTACATACTACTATTTGCAGGAGTTGTCGAGAGATGTATTCACATTCCCCGATATCCAGCGTGCAATCGCAAGAATCCTAGATAAATACGGTCAGATTAAGGACACCGCGTCATCCAAACTCGGTGAGATCCGTCGTGAGAAGGCGGCTACGGAGGGAAGCATATCAAGAAATATGACGTCGATCCTTCGTAAAGCAGTGGAAGACGGAATTGTGGAGAAGGGAACGACTCCAGCCGTGCGTGATGGCAGACTTGTGATTCCTATCTCTCCTTTTTTCAAGAAGAAACTTCGTGGTATTGTCCACGACGAATCAGCCACTGGTAAGACGGTGTTCGTCGAGCCGGAAATCATTGTTGAGGCTAATAATAAGTTGCGTGAGCTTGAGGCTGAGGAGCAGCGAGAAATCGTCAGAATCCTTACTGAGTTCACTACAGAAATATTGCGTCCACGTACAGATGAATTGCTGTTTTCAGTTGATTATCTGTCAGTTGTGGATTTTACAAGAGCAAAAGCACAGTTTGCGTTGAAGACAAACAGTGTGATGCCGAAACTGCGTAATGAGCAGATTATAGATTGGCGTGACGCCATCCATCCGTTGCTTTTCCTATCGCATCAGGCGTCGGGCAAGGAGATTGTGCCACTTGATATTCGTTTGGATTCTAACAACAGAATTTTGCTTATTTCCGGACCTAATGCCGGAGGTAAGAGTGTCTGCTTGAAGAGCGTAGGATTGATCCAGTATATGGCTCAGTGTGGAATGCTTGTGCCGATGCATGCCGACAGTGAAGTCGGAATCTTCAACGATATCCTAATCAATATCGGTGATGAGCAGAGTATTGAGAACGATTTGAGTACATATAGTTCGCACTTGACTTCCATGAAGGAGTTTGCGAAAAAGTGTAATGCCAAGACAATCCTGCTTATAGATGAGTTTGGTGGTGGTACGGAACCACGAATCGGTGGAGCCATCGCTGAGGCGTTGCTTGACCATTTCAACCGACAGAAATCATTCGGCGTCATCACTACCCATTTCACTAATCTTAAGCAGTTTGCGACAGATACAGATGGAATCATCAATGGTGCGATGCTTTACGACCGTCATGAGATGCGTCCGTTATTCCGTCTTGAGATAGGAAATCCGGGAAGTTCGTTTGCTCTTGAGATCGCAAGAAAGATTGGTTTGCCAGAAAGCGTTATTGCCAGTGCGACTGAGATTGTCGGCAACGATTACGTGAATATGGAGAAGTATCTCCAGGATATCGTTCGTGATAAGCGTTATTGGGAGAATAAACGACAGAATATCCGCCAGAAAGAGAAGCATATTGAGGAGCTTGAGGAGAAACTTACTGCTGATGTCAACGGCATCAATATTGAGCGTAAGAGAATCCTTGCTGACGCAAAAGCAAAATCAAAAGAGATGCTCGACGGTGCTAATGCCAAGATTGAGCGTACAATCAAGTTGATCAAGGAGGCTAAGGCGGAGAAGGACGCAACACGTCAGGCTCGTGAGGATTTGACTAAGTTCAAGAATGAGTTTGTCAATGGCGACGAGACGGATGAGTTTGCAAAGAAGGTAGAGAAACTTAATGCCAAGAGTCAGCAGAAGGGTGGGGCTCCTGTGCAGCAGAAGCAGGAAAAACCAATCTCAGTTGGCGATACGGTTAAGATAAAGAGTAGTGGAGCCAAAGGTAAAGTGTTGGAGATCAAGGGTAATAGTGCCGACGTCGCACTTGGAAATCTCCGCACTACAGTCAAATTGAAAGATCTTCAGTTGACTCAGGAGGCTGCACAGAAGACACAAAAATTCAGTTTCAATCTTGTATCGTCGCACAATTCAGATATTGTGCATGAGCGATCAAAGAATTTCAAGCAGCAGATCGACGTGCGTGGAATGCGAGCCGACGAGGCTTTGCAGGCGGTCAGCTACTATATTGAAGATGCCATCATGCTTGATGCTGGTACAGTACGAATCCTTCACGGAACAGGCACTGGAGTGTTACGTCAGGTCATTCGTGAATATCTTAGAACAATGCCACAAGTGAAGAGTTTCCGAGACGAGCACGTGGATTTTGGTGGAGCCGGAATCACCGTCGTCGAAGTGGGATAACGGTTTAGTTAATCTTAGTCTCTTCGTTGTTTGTAGTTTCTACATTTTCAATGTTTCCAGCGACCTCATTGTTGGCCATATTTTTCTTCTCGTCTGCCTTTATCTTCTTAATCTCAAAAAAAGTACGAGAGTCTGTCTGGCGAGCGATACCGTCAACTACAACGAAATAGTTAGGAACTCTTTCTCCCTTCTCATTAATAGTACATTTTACATATGTCTTTTCTACTGAAGCTGCGTCAAAATCGTTTGCTAGAACTGGAGTGAAGATGAAAGCAAGAGCGATTGAAACTGTCTTAAAAAATGTTGTCATCATAATTGTAAAGTTTAATTGTTAAGTTTTAATTTGTGTGTTCAGGTTATTTTGTGTCCCCCGTTTACATAGGCAAAGATAGAGCAAAGCCAAGGAAGGGGGCTTTAAAATCACTCCAATAAATAGGATTTTCACTCCATATTGAAATAGGAAAATTCAGTCATCATAATGACAGTATGAAAAAACAGGATTGTTGTATATTCCTATAAATAAGTGCTTTGTGTTACATTGGTATCTATGTCATGATATTTTTGTCGTCTATGACGGGATAGAAATAAAAAAACTGCTCCAGGCGACTGGAGCAGTTTTTCGTTTATTGTATATAATCAACAGTGTTTATTTGACTCTTATCTTGAACACTGCGTCTGCGATTCTTACCAAGTAAACCTGCTGACGTTTAACAGCGATCTCATGGCTGATGCTTACGCTCTTTGTTGTGATAAGTTTCTCTCCTGTCAACGAGAACACTTCGATTGTCTCGTATGGAGCGTTGTTGACGATGATCTTACCGTCGACACTCATTACCTGGAATTTGTTGGCTGAGTGCTGGTGTACGTCAACTGTTCCGTAGATCTGACCACGCTGTAGAGTGTCGTTGCAAATAGTACAGATCAAATCACCTGTATAACCTAAACTGTCGCCAGCCTCGATAAATCCAACCAACTCTCCCTTGTGTCCACCTAACGATGGTGTCATCTCAACATCCTGAAGCAATTTGTCACATGTTCCGCAAACAAGTTTAGCTGTGTAACCTGGAGCTGTACAGCCTGGCTGAATTGCTGCGACTGACTCAACAGTATCATGAGGCAACATCGCTATGATTGTCTGTACCTTTGTGATCTCTCCGCAAACTTCACAGTGTGAACCGTCTGTCTTTCCTAACTTGTTGCAAGAAGCAGGGAACCCTGGATCAACAACCTCTTTATGCTCTGACTTCTCAATCTTAGTTCTTGCTGTAAGCACATCCTTACAAAGCTTGCAGACAACCTCTTCGCTCCAACCGAACGACTGACAAGTAGGAGCGATCGCTGGCAATGTCTCTGCTACGTGCGATAGCTTTTCTGTGATTGTTGGAGCGACAAGTGTGTCGTGGCAAACAGAACAGATTGCTGCCTCACTGCTTCCGTGGTTATGACAAGTGGCTGCTACTGCAGGTGTAAGAGAAATCGTGTGATTTAACTTATCAGTATTCTTTGGTGTAATCAATGTGTCGTGGCATACACTGCAATAAGAACCTTCTGTATGTCCGTAATCATGACAAGTGGCTGCTACTGCAGGAATCTCTGTAATGACATGCTCTAACTTGTCTGTTTGCTTTGGAGCGACTAGAGTATCGTGGCAAACAGTACAGAATGAACCTTCGCTCTTTCCGTAAGTGTAGCAAGTGGCTGCAATAGCAGGAATAGTCTCAAGTACGTGGTTGAGCATCTCAGTATGCTTAGGAGCGACAAGTGTGTCGTGGCAGACTGTACAATATGAACCTTCGCTTACTCCGTGGTTATGGCAAGTTGCTGCCACAGCAGGTATTGTCGCTATGACATGCTCACGCTGGGCAATTGCGATTGGTTTTGTGATTGTGTCGTTGCAGTGTGTACAATAAGTACCCTCTGTGTTTCCTGAGTTATGACATGTGGCTGCAACTGCTGGAATAGTTGCTAAATTATGTCCGTAAGCCTCGATTACAGTTGGCTTCTTTGTCGCAATTTTACAGATAGAACATCTGTAGCCTGCAGTGTGTCCGTTGACTGTACATGTTGCTGGAACGGAGTCTTCAACAATCATGTCGAACTTATGGTCAACTTTATCCAAGACCTCTTGCTTTGTGATGACAAGGTTGCAGACGCTACAGTGTGAACCCTTTGTCAAACCAGTCTTCATACATGTTGGCTCGACTGCTTTGTCTTCCACGAATGTGTGTTTTGTTAAAGGAAGCTCTTTGCTTGTCTCAAGGACAATCTGGCAACGTTTACACTCTGTCTGATGTGTATGTCCTACGACTGCACAAGTGGCGTCGGCATGCTTGATTGTCTCTACGCTATCGTGGCCAAGAGCAGCAACTTCGGTCTGTGCAGTAGTGATCTTCTTACAAACCTTACAGATCACGCCTCCCTTATAACCCTTTGTCGTACATGTAGCAGCGACGTCAGGGATAATCGAGTCTGTGTGTGCCAACATTGGGATGATTGTTGGCTCAACATGATAATTGCATCGTTTACATTTGATCTCCTCTGTCGATCCGAATGCTGTACATGTAGCGTCTACTTTTTTCGCTATTGTGTCAAGTTCGTGGCCAAGAGCCGGGATTGTTTCAGTAGATTCGAATACCTCATTACAGATAGAGCATAGGGTAGCGGCAGAGAATCCTACTCTTGTACAAGTAGGCTTGCTGCCTCCCATTGAGATTGTGTCATGTCCGTGTGCTGGGATGACAGTGCATGCGTGTAGGCCTTCGTGACATCTTCCGCAATATGTGCTATCGGCTGAACCGTTTACTGTACATGTTGGTTTGATAGTGTCAATCGCGATTGTATCGTGCCCAAGTGCTGGAATCTCTACCGATACTGTAAATGTGTCGTTACATACCTTGCAGAAAACAGTGTTAGTGTGTCCTGGATGTGTACATGTTGGATTCTCTCCAAGTGTTACTATAGTGTCGTGTCCTGTTGCTGGAATGACTTTGGGCTCTTGAAGCACTTCGTGGCAGACCTTACAGAATATGCTGTCTGTTTTTCCAGTATGTGAGCAAGTAGGCTTTTCGCCAGTAACAATTGCTGGTAAGTGGTCTGCTTTGGGTATTGATGTAGGTGCGACAAGGGTGTCATTACACAATTTGCATCTTACCCCAAATGAATGTCCTTCCACAGTACATGTCGAATTTAATGCAGGGATAGTGTCGTTTACATGCTCCAATTTCGACAATGTCTTTGGATTCTGTGTTACGACGCCGCAAACTCTACAATAGATGCTGTCTGTCACTCCCGCAATCTGACATGTAGAAGCGAATCCTTTTAGAGTATCAAGTGTATGTGCTGTTTTTGCAATTGCGGTTGGCATAACAAGTGTATCTTTGCATACTGTGCAATAAACACCAGCAGTTGAACCTGCACTATGACAAGTCGCCTCTATTGCTGGAATAGTAGCTTCTGTGTGCGGAGCCTTTGCTACAACTGTTGGCTCAACGATATAGCGTCCGCAACTTTTACATGTTCTTCCTTCAGAACTTCCTTCCTTTAAGCATGTAGACGGTACTGCAGGGATTGTTGTGTATTCTCCAGGATGCTTTTCGAAATTGAAGATGTCTTCATTTCCAATCACTTTTTCTGGTGTGCCATATACGCAACAATAGTCATATTTATTTACATAGTGGTTTACTACGATTGTTCCAGTTGAGTCTTTCTCAATAGCTCCGTTCTCAATCTCTTCTGTTGTGAATCCGTTGACATTTGTGCTTTGGCCCGCACCGTTGCCAAGGCCAGGAGCGTCAGTTTTTGTGTTGTCCCACGCACAATCTTCAATTTCAGTCTTTTTGTTTGATGTGCCGGCGATAGCACCTACATTACCACTTTTTCCTGTAACCTCACCACCATTGAAACAGTTTTTCACTGTTCCGTCGTCTGCAGCACCACAGATACCACCTGTGTGGTTAGTGGCTGAGGCTGCACTGTATGTGTTTTCCACTTTGGCAGTGTTCTCACAATTCTTGATGGTTCCTGAATTAGAACCTGCAACACCGCCGACCACTTCGGAAAGACTCCTTACGACACATCTTCCACCTTCGTTTGTACAACCGTCGATCGTACCGCTGTTCACACCTGCGATTCCTCCCACTTTGGATGCGATACCTGTGGAAAAGTTGTCCATTGTGGAATTGATGCTGTGGCAGTTGATGATATTTCCACTATTCTGTCCGGCAATGGCTCCTTGACAAACTGTCGTCGCTGCAGTGCTTACGGTGATGTTAGCGTCGACAATAGTTACATTCTTGATTGTACCTTCGTTGATTCCGAAAAGACCAAGGTAATTGTTTGAATTTTTTGTTATTGTAAGACCTGTTATGGAATGCTCTTGTCCATCAAATGTTCCGGAATATGCAGTACGAGTAGTGGACAAAAAGCCTTTTTTCACCATATAAATAGGAGACCAGTCTGCATAATCTGAAATATCAATGTCAGCTATAAGTTTGGCATTGGCTGAAACCTCACCTCCGTTAACAATTGTTCCAAATTCTTTGAGCTCGGCTCCTGTTGAAATGAGATAAGCTCCGTCGGCATCCTTTTCAAGGGCAAATACACTGATTGCACAGCAAGCAAGTAACAGTGTTGTAAAAAAACGAGTAAATCCTTTTATCATATATAAATTCATTTTTTCAAATTAATAAGTGGGTGTGTAATGCCACACTTTGTCCTAATACATAGTTTTGACAAATGTATTATTTTTTTGTCGAACTTTTGGGGTTTGGCTGTAAAAACTATTGTATATGGCATCTATGTACACTTATTTGCATGAATTGTTCATTTGTTGTGGAGAAATAGGTCGACAACATTTACATTTAATCTGTGGCAAATGCCGATAGATTGTCTATCTTTGCAGACGTAAATAAAAGAGACTTATACAATGGCTATCGGCGAATCTAAATCAACAAAAAAATCCAAGAAAGGTGTAGCTCCTGACATTATCGAGGTCAGAGATATGGGTGGCGTAGTGCCTCCACAGGCACCGGAGATTGAGAACTCTGTGATCGGTGCGATCCTAACTAATCCAGGATGTTTCTCTGAAATTTGTACGATTCTAAAGAAGGAGACATTCTATGTGCCTAAGAATGCACTTGTCTACGAGACTATCTCTTATCTTGGTAGTACTCAGCAGTCTATCGACCTTTTCACCGTGTCGGAGGAGCTTAAGAAACGAGACCTTTTCGACACTATTGGAGGTATGCAGGTGCTTATCGAGTACACTCAGAATGTAGTGTCGTCGGCAAACGTCTATGAGCATTCCAAGATTCTTGCTGCTAAGGCTCTTGAACGAGAGTTGATTAAGTATTCTACGGAAATTCAGCGTCGTGCATTCAGCGAAGACGAGGATGTGGATAAACTGATTCAGTCTGCCGAGGCTATGCTTTACGATATCTCGCAGCATAATATTGAAAAGGACTTTACTCCTATTAGCGACGTCCTTCCAACAGTTAAAGCTAATTATGATGCTGCAGCCGACAATAAAGAGGGTGTCGGTGGTGTGCCAAGTGGATTCACCAAACTTGATAATATGACTAACGGTTGGCAGAAATCCGACCTTATCATTATAGCTGCACGTCCTGCCATGGGTAAGACTGCCTTCGTGCTCTCTATGGCGAGAAATATTGCCGACAAGGATATCCCCGTCGCCGTGTTCTCTCTGGAAATGAGTAACGACCAGCTCGCCACTCGTATGCTGGTCAATGTGACTGAGCTTCCGTCTGAGAAGATCAAGAAAGGTCAGCTTAATATTGACGAGATGAAAAAGATGACTCAGGGAATCGACTATTTGGCTCAAAAACCAATCTATCTCGACGATACACCGAGCCTTTCCGTATTTGAGTTTGCTACCAAAGCACGACGTTTGGTGCGAGACAAGGGTGTGAGGATCATCGTTATCGACTACTTGCAGCTTATGAACGCCAGTGGTATGGCATACGGTAGCCGTGAGCAGGAGGTCAGCACGATATCCCGTTCGTTGAAGCAGTTGGCTAAGGAGTTGATGGTGCCGATAATTGCGTTGTCTCAGTTGAACCGTAGTGTGGAGAGCCGAGACAAACAGGATAAGCGACCTCAGTTGTCCGACTTGCGTGAGTCTGGAGCCATCGAGCAGGATGCCGACATGGTGTTGTTCATCCACCGTCCTGAATATTATAAGTTGGAGTTCATGTCGGATAATACGACTCCAGCAGCCGGACTTGCCGAGATCATCATTGCCAAGCACCGTAATGGTTCGGTGGGCGACGTGATGCTTCGATTCATGGGTGCCCAGACAAAATTCTGCAACTACGACGATGGAGTCAGCGTTTCCAACGACCAGTATATGGAGGTGTCATCCAGCATCAACCCAGGCTATGAGACAGGTAATGATGCAGTCAATGTGGATACTGCAGTTCCCGCATTCATGGATAATGTACCAGCACCGTTTTAATCAATTCAAAATGCATGATTCACAATGCATAAATAAGGTATAAATGAAGTAGAGACGCGAGATCTCGCGTCTTTAACTATTAATTATTAACCATTAATTATTAACCGTTTGGAAGTCCGAATAGAACAATCGTGGAAGGAGGTTTTGGCTCCCGAATTCGAAAAGCCATATTTCTCTCTTCTCACGTCATTTGTAAAGAAAGAATATCAGGAGACGGAGGTTTATCCTCCTGGAGGCAAAATATTTTCAGCATTCGACCTTACTCCGTTTAGAGACGTGAAGGTCGTGATTCTTGGTCAGGATCCCTACCATGAGCCGGGACAGGCACATGGATTGGCATTCTCTGTTCAGCCTGGAGTGCAAATTCCCCCGTCGCTACAGAATATATATAAGGAGATAGTCGACGATATGCATGTGCCGTATCCCAACTCTGGTTTTCTTGAGCGTTGGGCAAAGCAAGGAGTATTGCTATTGAACAATGTGTTGACGGTGCGACGCGCGTCACCATTGAGCCATCAGGGAAAAGGATGGGAAGAGTTCACAGATAAGGTGGTGGAGTTGCTATCATCTCAACGAGAGAATCTTGTCTTTATGTTGTGGGGTTCACAGGCACAGCGAAAAGGTTTGGTGATCGACACAAAGAAGCATCTTGTGCTCAAAGCTCCACACCCGTCGCCATTATCTGCCTATCGAGGCTTCTTCGGATGCAAACATTTCAGCAAAGCCAACGAATATTTGAGACAGCACGGAAAGAGTGAAATCGTGTGGTAGTTGCGTGATAATCCATATTGCTAATCGTGATTATTTTTAAAAAGTTGCGATTGTCGATATGGATTCTTTTTAAAAAGTTGCGATTATCAATATGGATTATTATTTTTGTGACAGGAAAATAGTTAGAATATGATATCGAAAGAGCAGATAAGACAAGTTGTTTATGATCAGCGAAATCTATATGTCGATTTAGGGATAAAAAGACACATAGACCAAGGACTTGTTGATTGTCAAGAGGTGTTAGTGCTTACAGGTGTTAGACGTTGTGGAAAGTCCATTTTGATGCAGCAAATCAGATCAAGCAGAGCGGAAAAGGATTATTTCATAAGTTTTGATGACGATCGTCTGCTTCATTTTACTGTAGACGATTTTCAGTTGCTTTACGATGTTTTTGTAGAAGATTTTGGTTTGCAGCATACATTTTATTTTGACGAGATTCAGTTGGTTGACGGATGGGAACGTTTTGTAGACCGGCTTTATAAATACGGGAATAAGGTGATTGTGACTGGAAGCAATGCTAAAATGCTCAGTCGTGAACTAGGCACTCTACTTACTGGTCGTCATGTAAGTAAAGAGGTGTATCCGTTCTCTTTGAAGGAATATGTGGAAGTGAAGGGTATTGATGTGTCACGTGATTCTTTTTTTACTACAGAAGGACGTGCTTTGTTGCAAAATGTTCAGAACAATTATTTGTTAGATGGCGGTTTCCCTCAATATGTCAGAAGTAAAAATGTTGAGTATTTAAAAGCGTTGTATAATGATATCATATATCGCGACATTATTGTCCGGTATAAACTGTCGGCAGAAAGGCCATTGAAAGAGACTGTTTATTATTTGATTAGCAATGCAACACATCTTTTTACGTACAATTCTGTTGCTAAAGCAGTCGGGGTGAAAAGTGCTGAGACTATAAAAGACTATATCTCGTATTTGGAAGAGACATATTTGGTGGGGCAATTGCCAAAGTATGATGTAAAAGTTGGAGAACAAATTAAAAGTCCAAAGAAGATTTATTTTATAGACAATGCACTTGTTGGTATTATCGGATTCAGCTTTAGTGCAAATGATGGTAGTCGACTTGAAAATGCAGTTTATATTGAATTGCGTCGACGAGGAAAGGAACTATTTTACCATAACGACGGTAATGAGTGCGATTTTATTGTGCGGGAAGGTATCCGTATTTCTGAGGCATATCAGGTGTGCATGACGATACGTGATGAAAAAACACGTAGTCGAGAGTTGAATGGGGTACGTTCTGCTATGAAGGCATATTCGCTGACAGAAGGCTATATCATAACTTGTGATGAAAATGAAGATATCAATGTGGAAGAAGGAACCATTCATGTCGTCTCTTTTGTCAGATGGACGTTATGATTTTTCAATCCAATCTTGTGTTGCATTTTCAAAACTCAAATGTTTTTTGTAGTTTTGCACATATTTTTAGAAAATTCAAGAATTAAGATATGAAAGTAGCACTTGTTACAGGTGGTTCGAGAGGTATCGGTAGAGCTTGCTCAATCAAGTTGGCAGAGCAGGGTTACTACGTGCTAATCAACTATCAATCAAATGAGGCCGAAGCTCTTAACACTTTGGCTATGGTTAGAGAAAAGGGTAGCGACGGTGAGATCATCAAGTTCAACGTGGCTGATTGCGAGGCAACAGAGTCGGCAATCACTGCTTGGCAGGAGGCTCACAAAGATGAGTATATTGAGGTGTTGGTCAACAACGCTGGTATCCGCCGCGACCAGATCATGGTGTTCATGACTAACGAGGATTGGAGAAACGTTATCGACATCACTGTCAACGGATTCCTTTACGTCACTCGTGCTCTTCTTCAGCCAATGGTTAGAAAGAAATTCGGACGCATCGTAAATATGGTTTCTCTATCTGGTTTGAAGGGTCTTCCTGGCCAGACTAACTACTCGTTGGCTAAGGGTGGTATCATAGCTGCCACTAAGGCTTTGGCTCAGGAGGTTGCAAAGAAGAACGTCACTGTCAACGCTGTTGCTCCTGGTTTCATCCGTACAGATATGACTAAGGATTTGGATGAGGCTGAGTTGAAGAAGCAGATTCCAGCTAACCGTTTCGGTGAGCCAGAAGAGGTTGCCGCTGTAGTTGGTTTCTTGTGTACTAAGGAGGCTGCTTACGTTACAGGTCAGACAATCTCTGTCAACGGTGGTCTTTACACATAATCAGAATTTTCAATCAATTCTATATTTGGGCAGAACATCGCGTCTGCCCTTTTTTGTGGACCCCCTTGATCCTCCTTAAAGGGGGAAATGGACCCCCTTAGTCCCCCTTAAAGTGGGTAGGTGGATCTTCCCGGTTTCACTTAAAAGAAATGTTGCCCCAAAAATTATTAACCATTAATTATAAACTATTAACTACAATATTATGGCCGACTGGAATGGCAAGACGCGTGGAGGATCATTCGGATACGGATTCTTCATCTTTCTAATCAAACATTTAGGATTGAACGCAGCGTATGCGTTCCTGTTTGTCGTCGTGCCTTATTTCGTGCCGTTTGCTCCTAAAGCCACAGCCGCAAGCTGGAAATATTGGCGTAAGATTCATAAGAAATCGTTTTTTGTGGCAATCGGAAAGATTTTCCAGCACTACTATCGTTTCGGTCAGGTGATAATTGATAAAATCGCAGCGTCGTCGGGCTTGGAAAAAGAATTCTCTTTCTCGTTCGACGGAATGGAATGCCTTATCGACCATATGAAGACGGGGGATAAGGGAGCTGTGATGATTGGGGCTCATGTCGGAAACTGGGAGGTGAGCCGAGTGTTTATGAAGGAATACGGTACAAAACTCAATATTGTGATGCTCGACGGTGAGTATCAGAAGATTAAGGATAAATTAGAGGCGACGATGGGATCCAACTCATTTGGAGTCATCCCCGTCTCAACGGAAAATATCGACCACATTTTCAAAATCCAATCAGCTTTGGCATCGAATGAAGTCGTTTGCTTTCAAGGCGATCGATTCATTAGAGAAGAGGATGCGAAGACGGTGCAATTTTTAGGTCATGATGCTCCATTCCCTCCTGGACCACACCAGATCGCAATAATGACCGGAGCTGATACATTCTATTATTTTGCAGTCAGAGAGTCGGGCAAGAAATACAGATTCATCTGCCGTAAAGCGGAGGCTGCGGCGAAGGAGACGAACAGAAAGATGAAAGTATCCGCGTCGATGCAGGAATATAAAGAAATTTTGGAGACCATTGTCCGCCAATATCCAGAACAATGGTTTAATTATTATGATTTTTGGAAAGAATAAAGAATGGGCAGGTTTAATCCTGCCCATTCTTTATTCTCTAAGCTCTAAGCTCCAAACTCTTAACTATTTCACATAAACATTTTCAATCTCCACCACGTAGATAGTGTGGAATCCACCACCAGGCTCAGGTCTGTAATTTTGTTTGCAGATTTCCTTATCCAAGAAAGCAGCCTCTGTCATCTCAGTTTTGAAAAGCTTACGACAATCAAGCACCATACGTGCCTCGTCGAATGTTGTTGTGTTGGATTCCAATGCGATAGGAGTCAAACCAGCCTCTTTTACTTTGTCTCCATCTCTACCAGACTTTGTTCCGCAAATCTGCAAAGCCTGTCTGTATTTCTCGTCGAAGAAAGATAGAGTGAGACGGTCGTTAGCCTCGATGAATTCGTGAGTGTAACGCTCTGGGCGGACGAAGATAAATGCGACGTTCTTTCCCCATAGATGTCCGAATCCACCCCAAGACGCAGTCATAGTGTTGTATTTTGATGTGTCTCCACTTGTTATTAGCATCCACTGTTTGCCGATCAAGTCAAATTCATCTTCTGCACCCAAAACTGACAATTCTTTCTTTTGTAGAGTGCCGTCGCCTTCAGGTACATTTTCCTCCACTTTCTTTTGCTCTGCGCAACTTAATGTCATGCCGACAAGACTAGCCGAAACAAATGCTTTAATGCAATTTCTAAATAATCTATTCATAATATTATGTTTTGGATGCAAAGGAAATATTTTTTTGAAAAGAAACAAAAGGCAATATCTTTATTTGTTTAAGTTTGAAAAAATCTTATGATAAATCGCTTGCTTTTCAAAAAAAAATCAATAATATTGCAATATCTATACTTGCTGAAAACCCTTGGAGGGTAAGCGGGAATGGATACATATTACATAAAAAGGCGGACCTTATACGCTTTGGTTTTGACGTTACTTGAACTTCGCAACTTCAAAAATTACTAGTCAAAAACAAAGCAACGGGAACGCCCCATAATAGGTGTGTAGTACGCCCTCATTGGCTCTTGGCATCTCGTATGCCTTGTGCTAGTGTAGGATATATATACAAACGTGGGGTTTTCAGCGTTGCTCGTTTCGACTAGTAGGGCAATGCGAAGGCCTAAGTAACGTGGAACGAGTGACAAGGACTGGCTCCACGTTTTTTTTGTGTCTATATGTTAACCTTAATTGATAAAAGAGAAAGAAGGCTATAGGGACCGTAGTCAAAACATTTAATAAATGTTCTATGATAGAAGAATTGGCATATAAGGTTGCGGAATATTATGGAAAAAAGAAGGTAATTATATAGCAGTTGTCCAAAACGCATATATACAAAAACTCCACCTTGCCAAGTTGTAGGGTGGAGTTTATTTATTATTCCATATACCATTCTGATATGTCTTCCAATCCAAGTCCTGTGCTTTTAATAGCATCCCTAAAGCTCTCCCCTTCGGGATAAAGACTATAATGATGACAACCATTATAAGGCCTAAAATAAACATTTGCATCTTCAGGAAGAGGGTCGTCAATGGTATATACTTTTCCATTAAATTCTGCCGTAGGATAATCGCCATTTCTTAAATTGTGAAGAATTTGAGCTTTATCGGCTTGACGACTTTTTCTAACCACATCATAATAATCATCACTGTAAGGTTCTCCGAATAAATGATTTTTTGACATTTCTCTCCGTTGATTATTCAAGTCATTTTGATAATCTGATAATGGTCTATTTTTTCTTCCTTCACCCAATGCCTCATTAATGCATCTTCTAATCACATTATGTAGTTGCGATTCTGTCAATCTAATTCTTTTCATTGTTTTATTTTGCTTATTTTCTATTAAATAGTGTCTAATCTCAAAAAAAAAGTTTAATTTTACGAATGACTGATACTTATACTAAAAACGACAGTCAATATGAAAAGAAAACATATCTTAATAACTAAACCTCAATTAGAAAACATCATAAAAGAATGTATGATAAAGATTATCAAAGAATATACTGAATTTGAAGGCAAATGTGATATCAACACGCATTGGCGTTATGAAAAGCCTTTAATTGAAAAATATGGACTTGGTATGTATCGCCATATGTGTATGTTGAAAGAACAAAAGATACTCTATGAGGGACTAATCAAATCGTATGAATATGAAATTCTTTGCGATAGAATTGTTGAACTTGGAGGTGAGATAATAAATATTGATAATTCAAATACAACACTACGAATATATACTAATATTCCGTCAAATTCGGAAGATGATTTCCAACATTTGTTATTGCAATGCGGATGGTATGTATTAAGTCAAATAGGCGACATTACAATTGTAACACCGAAATTTGGTACTGACGCAAACGATCTTGTTTATAATCAATACAATGGCATTTTATACCATACTACACCAATTTGCAACGAAATTAGCATTTTAGGGCAAGGACTTATACCTAAAAGTGGAAAGAAAATTGATAATAGTCAAGATTTAGTACATTTTTTCTTTTCAAAAGAAGATTGTTTTGCTATGGCACCTTCATTATGTTCTTCGAACAAACCACAACAAAAACGATATACTTTATTCAAAATCGACTTGTCAAAACTTTATAAAGGGAACGTAAAACCCAATTTTTTTCACGATCCTCAACACCCAGATGGAATTGTGACTAAAGAAAATATTCCTCCATATTGTATCACAAAAATTTGTGATTATGAGGTTGATTTGTGAGTATTAAGCGGCATGTATAACTAATAATTTACGCACAAAGTTCAAGGTCATCCCATCTGACAATCCTCTGTGCCTTGTCCAGCAACATCAGGAAAACCTCACTCTCTGTCATTTCCCTTGTGTTGTACCTGAACACACTCTCGTCAACATAGCTCTGCAAATGCCCTTTGCTCACAAAGTGGTATGTTGCCATAAGCATCTTCTTCAACTGACCCCAGAAACCTTCAATTCGGTTGGTTGTGGAATCTCCGTTGACATACTCCCCGTTCTTGTGCATTACCACATTATGCGTGTACTCACTCTCTTTCAATGAGTTGTAACCCACATACTCGTCAGTGAACAGCCTTGAACCACTCTTTACCATTGAACGGATAATCGGTGACAATGTTTCCGATTTGGTGTCAAAGACGTGCTTTGCCACCACGTTGCCACCTCTCTGAACCGCCCCGAACACAGGTGTCTTTACCTTTAGACTGCGACCTTGAGTGTTCTCAAGTCTCTTTGACGCGTGTTTGTTGGTCTCTTTTCCACCGATATATGTCTCGTCCAACTCAACGTCACCCTCCAACTGGTCCATATCATCCTGGTCAAACAATGTTCTGATTTTCATAAGCATATGCCACGCAGTAGACTGAGTGACCTTGACATCTTTCGCCAACTGAGCACTTGAAATGCCGTTGCGGTGTGAAGAAATCAAATAGATTGCTATGAACCACTTGACCAAAGATATCTTTGTATTCTCAAAGATAGTTCCGACAGTTGACGAGAAATTGGATCCGCACTTGTTGCAGTGGAATCTACCGTCATTTCTCTCGGTGCAGTGGTGCTGACCGCAATGAGGGCAAACCACATCGTCACCCCAGCGCTGTTCCTTAAGATAGCACTTGCAAGTGAAATCGTCGGTGAATGTTTGGGTAAGTTGGTAAAGGGAGTTGAATGATTCAAGCATAATCGTCGGTTTTTGTTAATTAGACGATGCAAAGATAGTGAATAATTAACAAATTTGCAAGTAAATACCGAATAATCATCAAGTTAAGTGTAATGGTAAAAATATTTTGCCAAACGATATTAAAAATATGTAGAAACGCTATATTTATAGTAAGAATTAAACTTTTAATATGGCTATAACAAATAAAGATTGGACAGGAACCAGTGCGTCTAAATTCCGAATTATTGGAGCAACAGGGCATGCTGATCATGAAAGAGAGAAGAATGACTACTACGCGACAGAACCCAAGGCTACGGAATTGCTTTGTGACATAGAAAGTTTTGAAGGTTCCATATGGGAATGTGCTTGTGGAGAAGGGCACATAGCTAAAGTCCTTAAAGAAAAAGGTTATGAAGTTATTAGTTCTGACTTAGTTGACCGTGGCTATGGTGATGTCATGGATTTTCTCGCATCCGACACTAAATTCGATGGAAATATAGTCACAAATCCACCTTACAAGTATGCTCTAGAATTTGTCCAAAAAGCTTTGAATATAATTCCTGACGGGAAGAAAGTTGCAATGTTCCTTAAGCTCACGTTCCTTGAGGGTAAAGCTAGAAAGGACTTTTTTAAGAAAAATCCACCCAAAACAGTATGGGTGTCAAGTTCCAGACTACAATGTGGAATGAATGGAAACTTTGAGGGCACAAGTGCCACGGCTTATGCTTGGTTCATATGGGAAAAAGGGTATAAAGATGACACAAGAATAAAATGGTTTAACTAATTGAAAAAATCTCATAAAAAAATATTTATGAGATTTTTATTTTTATGCGTTTTGGACAACTGCTATATAATTACCAAAAAGAATAGCAATTTATTAGGATCATTAAGAAGTTCTATAGATGGAACTGTATCTGAAGTATTAGGAGAGGAAGTTGTTTCTATTGTCAAAAGACATGTGAATATAATCTCTTTGTCAGGAATTGCAGATGCAATACCCGGAGGTGCTTCTGTTGCAGTTGCTGGTATAGTGGCTTCCACATGGAAAATGTATTACGACATAAATGAATGTTTAAAAATACCATTTTCAGAAAATAAGTTAAAGTCGATTGCAAGTGGAATCGCCTCTAATCTTGTAAGTAATGGTGTCGGGGTGTTAGCTCATGGAGCTGCAAATGCGGCTTCGTGTATTCCGTTGGTAGGAACTGTGGTTGGTGCTGTTGGTGGAGTCGCAGCGAATAGAGCGATAGGATATGCCGCAGCTTCTTCATATTTGGGTATCCTTATCACTATGGCAGAATCTGGCAGTGATTATAATGAAGAAATTGTTGGTGAAGTTTCAAGTAGACAGGTATATCAACGTTTAAAACCACATGTAAACATCGGTACAATTGGTCATGTAGACCATGGTAAGACTACACTTACAGCTGCGATTACAACGGTGTTGGCTAAAAGAGGACTATCCCAAAGGAGATCTTTCGATTCACTTGATAATGCTCCAGAGGAGAAGGAACGTGATATTACAATTAATACGGCACATGTAGATTATGAGACACAAAATCGTCATTATTCTCATATCGATTGTCCAGGTCACGCTGATTACGTAAAGAACATGGTTGCTGGTGCAGCTCAGATGGACGGCGCGATTATTGTAGTTTCCGCAACTGATGGTCCTATGCCTCAGACACGTGAACACATCCTTTTGGCTCGACAGGTAAACATCCCAAGACTTGTAGTATTCATTAACAAGTGTGATTGGGTTGGAGATAGGGAAATGTTAGAACTAGTTGAGATGGAAATGCGTGAGCTTCTTTCTTTCTACGATTTCGATGGAGACAACACTCCAGTTATTTATGGATCTGCACTAGGAGCTCTTTGCGGTGTTCCTGAGTGGGAGGAGAAGGTAATGGAGCTTATGGAGGCAGTTGATTACTGGATTCCTCTTCCAAAGAGTGATTACCAAAAACCATTTTTGATGTATGTCAGTGACGTGTATTCTATTCCTGGAGAAGGCACAGTCGTTACTGGTCGTATAGAAACAGGAACCGTTCATTATGATGACCAAGTTGAGATTTTAGGTCTTGGGGCGAATTATTCTACTAGGGTTTGGGGTATAGAAATGAATCATAAAACCCTTTTTGATGGCGAGGCTGGAGAAAATGTAGGTCTATTGTTTAAGGGAATTGAAAAGGAAGAGATTAGAAGAGGTATGGCAATATGTGCTCCAGGAACTATAACTGTTGCATCTGGATTTTTAGCTTCTGTGTATATCTTGAGAAAGGAAGAAGGTGGTCGTCACACTCCATTCCACAACAAGTACCAGCCTCAGTTCTATATAGCCACTTCGCAAGTGACTGGTGAGGTTTATTTGCCAGAAGGAACTGAAATGGTTATGCCTGGAGATAATTTGCAGATCGAAGTCTCATTGATCAAACCAGTTGCATGTTCTGTTGGTGATCGTTTTGCTGTCCGTGAGGGCGGGAGAACAGTTGGCAGTGGAATGATTACTCATGTTTTTCCATGTTCCCTACCAAGTCCTGTTCAAAAAAATGTTGATTTGGATTCAAATGATCGTATTCAGAACAGAAATGATAATAAAATAGATGGTTATTTTGACAATTTAGAACAAAATAATAAAGGTCTATGTGATTCAAATTTGAATAGGGGGTATAAAGAGAAATCCGAAGTAAAAAAACAATCATTAACTCCTAAAGAGCAGGAATACCTTGATGAATACAAGATGGTGCTTGAGGATGGTGAAATCGGTCCAAGAGAACGTAAATCTTTAGAGAGGCTTGCATCAAAACTTGGAATTTCAGAATCTCGTGTAGTAGAATTGGAGTCCAAAGTGAAAAAACTCTCTCTAACTAAGGAAGAAGAGGAATATCTTGATGAATACAAGATGGTGCTTGAAGACGGAGAAGTCGGTCCAAGAGAGCGTAAATCTTTAGATAGGCTTGCTTCAAAGCTTGGAATCTCTGAACTTCGTGTTGTTGAACTGGAGTCATCTGTAGAAAGATAAAATAGGTAGGATCTATTGTTTGAAAAGCCCCACGTTATGAGCGAATGCAAATAACGTGGGGCTATGTTATTGAGAATAATTTTTTACTCACATTGACATTGTTTTTTGATATATAATCTGCCAAACACATCAAAAAATCGTGTGTTTGGCAACTTATTTTCGGATAATCTGCCAAAGACGTCAAAAAATCGTATGTTTGGCAACTTATTTTCGGATAATCTGCCAAACGCAGCATAAAAATGGAGATAATTCCATTTTACTTAAGAAAAATAACCACAACTATGTTTTTTATGGTACTTGTGGTTGTTTTACTAAAAAATCATAGGTGTCGCAATGCGAAAAAAATAGAGACGGGGACATGCCCCGTCTCTACGAATGATTCTATATTGCCGAAATATACAAATCTGTTGGCTTGTACCGACAATTACGAATTATGAATTAAGAATTACGAATTCTGCATTATCTCTTGTCTACGTTTCCTTCGTAGAAGTTGATGAATGCGTGAGTCACCAAACGATTTCCACCAGGAGTAGGGTAGTCGCCAGAGAAATACCAGTCGCCACTATGGTTTGGACAAGCGACGTGAAGGTTTTCAAGTGACTGATAAACAATCTCTACTGGTGTCTTAACCTCTTTTGGAGTAAGCAATTCTGCTATCTCTGCTGAGATCTCATCGTCGGAGAATGGAGAGTAGATGTCCTTAACGTAGTTGACATACTCCTCTTTCTTCTTGCCCACCTGAGCCTTGCTCTTCTTGTATACTTCCTCGATGACGTTTTCCATACCTCTCTTCTTAAGAAGCGAGATGGCCGCCTTGAATGCGATAAACTCACTCATTCGGCTCATGTCGATACCGTAGCAGTCTGGGAAACGAACCTGTGGAGATGATGATACGATGACGATCTTCTTTGGCTCAAGACGGTTAAGAATCTTGATGATACTCTGCTTCAAAGTCGTACCTCTCACGATTGAATCGTCGATCACTACAAGGTTGTCTGTCTTTGGGTGGATAGATCCGTAAGTGATATCGTAGACGTGGGCTGCCATATCATTACGGTTTTTATCCTGCGCGATGAATGTGCGCATCTTGATATCCTTGATGGCGATCTTCTCCTGACGTGGACGAGCAGAAAGGATTTTGTCTAATTCTTCATCAGAGAATTTCTTGCCTGAAAGAATAGCACGTTTCTTATCCTCAATCATCTCATTTTCAATACCGTGCATCATTCCGTAGAATGCCACTTCGGCTGTGTTTGGAATAAATGAGAAGACGGAATTGTTCAAGTCGTTGTCGACAGCCTTTAGAATCTGTGGAGTCAGAAGTTCACCAAGTTTTTTACGCTCCTGGTAGATGTCGATGTCACTACCGCGTGAGAAATAGATACGTTCGAATGAACATTTCTTGATCTCTCCAGCCTCACGGATCTGCTCAAGGTGGAATGACGCGTCTTTCTTGATGATGATTGCCTGACCAGGCTCAAGCTCCTTGATGTCATCCATCTTGACATTCATCACAGTCTGGATGACAGGACGCTCACTTGCCGCAACTATGATCTCGTCGTCGTAATAATAGAAAGCTGGACGGATTCCGTTTGGATCACGGAAGATGAACGAGTCGCCGTGTCCTACCATACCACAGATGCAGTAACCACCGTCGAAGCCCTTCTCGCTTCTACGAATCACCTCTCCCAAGTCGACATTCTTTTCGATAAGTTCGGAAATCTCATCGTATGATTTGCCTTGAGCGTCGTATTCATTAAACTTACGCTGCACCTCCATATCAAGCTGGTGGCCGATAGTCTCAAGCATAAGGATTGTGTCGCCCATATCACGAGGATGCTGGCCGATACGAGTTAGATTGGCGAAAACCTCGTCGACATTGGTAAGATTGAAATTACCTGCCAACACCAAAGTACGATCCTTCCAGTTGCTACGACGCAAGAAAGGATGAACGTATGATAAACCGGATTTTCCAGTCGTGCTGTAACGAAGATGACCAAGATACATCTCTCCAGCGAAAGGAAGATTGTCGGCTGCATAATCAGGGTCAGCCCATATTTCTGGAGAAAGATTCTGATAGTTCTGATAAACTGATTCGAAGATTTTGTCGATAGCCTGACCTCCCTCGGCTCTCTCACGGAAGATATATTCCTCGCCAGGTTTAGCATGAAGTTTGACGCAAGCCAAACCGGCACCTTCCTGACCGCGATTGTGTTGCTTTTCCATTAGGATATACAGTTTTTCAAGACCGTATTTCCAAGAGCCGTACTTTTCGTAATAATACTTAAGAGGCTTTCTTAATCTTACATACGCAATTCCGCACATGTCGTTTTATGTGTTAAGTTAATTTCAGTTTATGGTGCAAAATTATATAAATTTGATGAAATTGAAAGTAAGACATTGGGATTTTATGAAAATTAATTGCAATTGTTTACCTTTGTGATGTAAATATGAATGATTAAAATTTAGTTGACATGTGGAATAGTAACAGTGATGCCCTTTATGGCTTGGCGTTGACATTTGTTCACGGAGTTGGCTCAGCCAAAATCAAGGAATTATCACAGAAGTTCGAGACATTAGGTGACGTGTTTGCGTTGCCCGAAAAAATGTTGGAGGAGAAGTGCAGACTGAATCCGTCGGCTGCAAAAGCAATATCAGGAAATGGTACGACGTTGCTCCGTCTTGCCGAACGAGAGATTGAATACGCTCAGAAAGACGGAGTGAGAATCTTATCCCTTTACGACGAGGATTATCCGTTGAAGTTGGCAAATAGACGTGGGGATACTCCATTCTTCCTTTATTATAAAGGCACGACGTCGCTCAACAACCGTAAGATTATCTCCATTGTTGGCACTCGCAACATGACTCACTATGGGAAAGCATTTGTCGAATCGTTTGTGGCTGATATCGCCAGACTCTATCCTGACGCATTGATAGTGAGTGGTTTGGCTAAAGGAGTAGACATCACAGCCCATTGTGCTGCATTGGAGAATGGACTGGACACTTTGGCTGTAATGGGAACGAATATCGGTACCGTCTACCCCGCAGTACACCGTCGATACATCAATGATATTATGGCTCACGGAGGCCTGATGACACAGTTTCAGTACCAATCGTCGACCGACAATAAGAATTTTGTGGAGCGAAACAGGATTATCGCAGCCATTGCCGACGTCGTGGTTGTGGTGGAGAGCAAAGGGAATGGTGGATCGATGTACACTGCTGATTGGAGCCATCGTTATGGAGTGCCATTGTGTGCGTTGCCTGGCGACTACACAAGAGTGCAGAGTGAAGGATGCAATGCATTGATTCGTAGTGGAAAAGCTCATTTGATTACCTCTGCAGCCGACGTGGATGAAATCCTTTCAGGAAATGATTCGTTCCGTGATTTGCGAAATCCTGTAATAAAACCGATTGCTCCTAAATCACCACAACCACCAATTCTGTCTGAACTTAATCTTGACGGAGATAAAAAACTGATTGTGGAATTCCTTGCGTCGGCAGGAGCATCACATAAAGATATCATTGCCAGACATTTGGATAAACCGATTGCGGAGATCGCCGATATGTTATTTGACTTGGAGATGGATGGTATTGTTAGGGAGACGATGGGAGGAGGATATGAAGTGGAGTGAGGAATTTGTAAAATACAGAAAAGTTTATGGATAAAAGTTTTGATACACAGTCAGTAGGTTCGATGGAATCGCAAATTGTCCTTTATCATATTGATGATAAAGTTAGTTTGGAGGTTAAGTTTGATGCAGAACAAGAAACTGTATGGCTTACACAGCAACAGATAGCAGATTTGTTTGGTACGCAACGTCCTGCTATTACAAAACATTTAAATAATATATTCAAGAGTGGAGAACTTGAACAGAATTCAGTATGTTCCATTTTGGAACATACTGCATCAGATGGAAAAGTTTATAAGACATCATTTTATAATCTTGATGCTATATTGTCTGTTGGATATAGAGTAAATAGTATTAATGCTACTGCGTTTAGAAGATGGTCTACAAGCATATTACGACAACATATCATGCGAGGATATAGTTTTAGTCAACATCTAATATCTCTTCAAGAACGTATGGACAAACGAATGTTACAAATAGAGGATAGGCAAGATAAACAACAGCAGCAACTTGATTTTTTTATTCAGACATCTACTCCTCCTGCTGAAATGGTGTTTATGGAAGGAGATTTCTATACAGCACGAATAGCTCTTGAAACACTTATTCGTAGGGCTATTTATCGTGTTATTATCATAGACGCATACGTGTCTGCTTTAACTCTTGATATTCTTAATGTACGAAAAGATGGTGTTAAGGCTACTGTTTTTACCAATGGTGTTGGGCAAGGAATGACTCGTCTTATGGCGGAACACCCTAATAATCATATTGATATTCGTCGCTGGAAAAATGAGTCTCATGATAGATGGTTGATTGTTGATGACCAACTCTATCATTGTGGTCATTCTCTAAATGCGAATGGAGGTCATAAGATTTCTGCAATATCTTTAATGGGAACTTCTCCACAAGTGATATTGAATGAAATGGAGTGAATTTTGTATTTTATGGAATATAAAAGTGGTGATTTTGTGAATTTTATATTTTATAGAATATAAAAGTGCGAATTTTTAGAGATTTGTATTCTATAAAAGATGAAAATCAGGAATTTTACATATTATATTTTTATATCTTTGTCTCCCAAACAAAGAACAATATGTGTAAATTAAGAATTTTGGCTGCTGCATTCCTTATGCAGGTTTGTGTTATTGCAAACGCTTTGGAGAAGAACAGCGCTTATACAAACTATATCTCGAAATACAATAAGATTGCCGTTGATGAGATGCGTGCCAACGGTGTGCCTGCAAGTATCACGCTTGCTCAGGGGTTGCTTGAGAGTGGCGCTGGATTGAGTGAACTTGCCAAGAAAAGCAACAATCATTTTGGAATCAAGTGTCATAATGAGTGGAAGGGTGAACGTGTCTACCACGATGATGATAAACTTCAGGAATGTTTCCGTAAGTATGACAATCCGGAGCAGTCGTTTGTGGACCACTCTCTTTTCTTGAAGAAGGCTCGTTACGCTTCTTTGTTCACTTTGGATCCTACGGATTATAAGGGTTGGGCTAAGGGTTTGAAGCAGTGCGGTTATGCCACTGAACCTCGTTATGCTGAGCGTCTTATCGATTTGATCGAGACTTACGAGCTTTACAAATACGACAAGAAGACTGATGTAGTTGAGGTCGTGAAGACGGTTCAGGAAAATCAAGCAGTAGAAAAGACAGAGCAGAAGTATTTGACAGAGAGCTCAATGGGAAGTATTGCCGTAGGTCCATATCATAAGATTTTGAAGATCAAGGGCAGAAAGGCTATTGAGGCTAGAAAGGGAGATACATACGAGACTTTGGCTAAAGAGTTTGGTATGCGTCCATGGGAACTTCGTTGGGCAAACAAAGCAAAACGTGGAGATTCGATTGAGGTAGGTAGTCCTGTTTATTTGCGTCGTTGGTAATAAGATTTGACAATGAAGACGAAATTGAAACTCCAGTATAAGATATATTTGGTTATCGCTTATGTGATGGCTGTGCTTTATTGCATCAGATATTACGATAGCCCCGTTTATTTGGTGATGATTCTGTTTTTGCTTGGTTTTGTGGTATGGAATCTTCCTGTTTACGAAGCCACTGACGACGCGATTGTGGAGTGGAAATTAGGTGTTCCAGGAATCTTGAAGGGCAAGGTGTTGAAATATAATGAGATCACTAAGTATATGCCCGACAATAAGAATGCAAGATTAAGCAACTACGGTATCTATACTGAAAAGGATTCGATATTTTTGTCGGAAAGGAAATACTCCAATATTGAGGAATTTGTGGAGTATTGTAAGAGGAAGAAATAATATTTCCCAACATTTGCAAGTGCTTTTAGAGCAGAAACACTATCTTTGTCATCGGAATTATAAAATAAGTACAAAAATATAATAGATGGATTACATTAGATTTGATTGGGCCATAAAAAGGATGTTGCGTGACAAAGCTAATTTCGCAATATTGGAAGGCCTTATTTCAGTGTTATTGGAGAAGAATGTCAAGATTACTGAAGTGCTTGAGAGTGAAAGCAACCAGAAGGATGTGACAGACAAATTCAATCGTGTTGACATGATTGTCAAATCAGACAATGAAGATATTTTCATTGTGGAGGTGCAAGTCACTCGTGACCTTTATTTTATGCAGAGAATCCTTTACGGTGCAAGTAAGGCGATAACTGAGCATATAAAACTTGGTGAAACCTACAAAAGCGTAAAGAAAATCATCTCTATCAATTTGATTTATTTTGATTTAGGAAAGGGTAAGGATTATCTTTATCATGGTAAGACTACATTCACAGGTTGCTTCCAGAAGGACGAACTTGTGATGAAAAAGAAGGAGTTTGAAGTGATTGACGGAGATACAAAGGCTCGTTTTGTTGAAACCAACATCTTCCCTGAGTATTATCTTATCCGTCTTAATAAGTTTAATGATGTGGCAAAGACTCCAATAGAGGAGTGGATGACTTTTTTGAAAGAAGGTGTGATTCGTAAAGACACAACTACTCCAGGACTTAAAGAGGCGGAGGAAAAACTTCGTGTTGGCAATATGAGTGAGGAAGAAAAGAAGGAATACTACCGTCATATTGATGCAATTATGTCGCAAAATGATACGATTGAGACGTATAGGACTGAAGGTGAGGAAATCGGTTTGGCGAAGGGTGAGGCAATAGGAATTGCAAAAGGAGAACTTTCTGTGATAACAAGACAGATTCTTGCAAAAAAGAAGAAAGGAAACACTCCTGGTGAGATTGCTGATATGTTGGAACTCGACTTAAAGGTTGTTGAAAAGATATTAAATGAGGGAAAATAAGAAAAGGCAGGATTTGATTCCTGCCTTTTGTGTGTTTATAAATCATGTAAGACGGAGGACATGTTCCGTCTCTACAGATATTCCAATTATCTGATAATCTTAAATACTCCGTTCTCTTCGATTTTGATGATTTTCGACGGTGATGATGGCGTCTTGTCATCTCGTCTGAACTTCACAACATAATCGGCGGCGTTCAGGATTTCCTCGCTGATTTCTGCAAAGAATTTGGCTGATGGCTCACCTGATATGTTGGCTGAAGTCGATACGATTGGAAAACCGAATCTCTCACACAATGCATGGCTGAACTTCTCTTTTGTGACGCGGATGCCGACACTTCCGTCTTCAGCAATTACATTTGGAGCGAGATTTTTAGCTTTGGAATAGATGATGGTTGTCGGTGTGTCAGCACACTCAAGCAAATCCCACGCTATATCCGGCATTGCGTCTGAGTATAGAGGAATACGTCCTGGCGCGTCCACAAGCAAAATCATCGACTTTGAATCTGCTCTACGCTTGATCTCAAAGATCCTCTTTACTGCCGCTTCGTTTCTCGCGTCGCAACCGATGCCCCAGATTGTATCTGTAGGGTAGACGATTATTCCGCCATTGCGTAGTGTGTCTATAGCGGCTTTAATGTCCTCTTTGTCGTAATTCTCGTTCATTGTATTCGCCTCTTTTCGTTAACGTAACGTCAACGTTATTCTTCTCTTTTTTTACGTTTCAACTCGAAGTCTCTACCTAAGTATTTCTCCTTCACGATGGCGTTGGCTGCAAGTTCCTCCGGTGTACCCTTAAATAGAATCTTTCCTTCGAATAGCAGATAAGCACGGTCTGTGATCTGCAACGTCTCATCTACGTTGTGGTCTGTGATAAGGATACCGATATTCTTATCTTTTAGTTTCCACACGATATTCTGGATGTCGGCGACGGCGATTGGGTCGACTCCGGCGAACGGTTCGTCGAGCATGATAAACTTAGGCTCTATGGCAAGACAGCGCGCGATCTCGGTTCGACGTCGCTCTCCTCCTGACAAACGGTCTCCAAGGTTGTGGCGCACGTGGTTGAGGTTGAACTCGTCGATGAGGCTCTCCAACTTCTCTTTCTGATACTCTTTGGAGAAGCTTGTCATCTCAAGCACAGACTTGATATTGTCCTCCACGCTCATCTTTCTGAACACTGACGCCTCCTGTGGAAGATATCCAACACCCTTCTGGGCTCTCTTGTAGACGGGGTCTTTTGTGATCTCCTCGTTATCAAGGAAGATGCGTCCTGCGTTTGGCACGATAAGACCTGTGGTCATGTAGAAAGTGGTTGTTTTGCCTGCTCCGTTTGGCCCAAGCAATCCTACAATCTCTCCCTGTTTAACGTTGATTGAAACATTGTTGGCGACTGTACGCTCTCCGTACTTTTTTACCAAGCCTTCTGTGCGTAACGTCATGCGACCCTCTTCGATGATGATCTCTTCTTTGGCGTTCAACATCGCCTGCTGCATTGCTTTAATATCAGCGTTTGATATAGTTATTTCTTTTTCACTCATGATATTCAAAATTACATATCAAATGAGAAAGGAAGGAATGATCCAACTCCTTTTATATGATATATCACTTCTGTTCCATAGAGATAAAAGTCGATGGCTTTGCCACCTCTTCTCTCTGTCTCCAATAACACTTGTAGACATGCCGCACAAGGCACGATTGGCTGTCCTAAGAAGCAGCCTTCTGTCTCGGCTGCGATTGCCAACGTGGTAACGGCTTCTGTAGGATATTGCGCTCCACAGGCGAACACTGCTGTACGCTCGGCACATAATCCGCTTGGGTATGCCACGTTTTCCTGGTTGGATCCGCAGACGATGTGTCCGCCATCTGTCTCCAATGCTGCTCCTACATGAAACTTGGAGTAGGGCGCGTAGGATGTTTTTGTGGACTCTTTGGCTTTGTCGATTAACTGTTTTACGTTGTCTGGCAATTCAGCGTACTCGACTTCGCTATATTCTATTTTCTTAACTTTGTTTATCATAGATTGTCGATCACTTTGTTAAGGAAAAATTTACTGTCGTTCTTTGGCATCAACACCTTCAATCCGTGGTGGATGATGCGTATATGGATATCTCTGTCCTCCAACACTGGCTCTCCGTCGATATGGAATTCACCGCTCTCTTCTCTGCATAGAGTGATGTCTGTAGCCTCTACGAAGGTGAAATATCTTGATTTTAGGAATGACTTTGACATTAGCTGTGCCAATACCAAAGGAATGGCGAACATTGTGAATGGCTTAAGAATGCAGACGTTTAGTTTTCCATCTGCGATATTTGCGTCCGGAGCGATATACGCATTGTTTCCCCACTGAGCTGCATTTGCGATTGTGATTAGGAATGCTTTCTGTAGCACAGCCATACTGTTTGTCTTGATAACGTAGTTGTATGGTTTGTAGTGCCAGAATTCTCTGATCATAACCTTGATGTATGTCAGCACACCACGAGTCTTCATGTTGCTGAAGGAGTGGCTAACATGAGCGTCGAAACCAGTTCCGCATGTGCAGAAGAAGCATCTGTCGTTGGCTTTAGCATAGTCGATATGCTCCTCCTCTGACTCATTGATCTGCTGTAGGGCTCTGGATGAACTCATTGAGTAGCCAAGATGGCGGGCCAGACCGTTGCCTGAACCAAGTGGAATGATTGCCAACGCTGTGTTGGTATGGACGATAGCCGACGCGATTTCATTTACCGTACCGTCGCCACCACATGCCACCACTACATCATATCCCTCAGCAGAGAGTTGTTGAGCAAGCTCTTTACCGTGTCCGGCATATTCAGTGTAGACGATTTTGGCATTGAATTTCTCCTTATCCAACATCTTCTCGATAAGCTCAGGAAGCGACTCCTTGCTCTTTGTTCCACTCTTGGGATTTATTATGAAAGCGATTCTTTTCATCTCTTATAAATCTTCTGGGACATCCTCTTCCACCTGAAGGTTCTCGATAATCAACTCCTGGCGCTCAAGTGTGTTGACTCCCATATAGAAACTTAGAATTTCCGACACAGCATCCTCTTTTCTCAACTGTACTTGGTCGAGACGGATATTTTTGCCGATCACATCACGGAACTCCTCTGGGGAGATCTCTCCAAGTCCCTTGAATCGTGTGATTTCAGCATTCTTACCGATGGTCTTGATTGCGTTCTCTCTCTCCGCGTCGTCGTAGCAATAGAATGTGCGTTGCTTGTCGCGCACACGGAAAAGTGGAGTTTGAAGAATATATACGTGGCCTTTCTTCACCAAATCAGGGAAGAACTGAAGGAAGAAGGTCAATAGAAGCAGACGGATATGCATTCCGTCGACATCGGCATCGGTAGCGATGATGACACGGTTGTAGCGTAGGCCTTCAAGACCATCCTCAATGTTGAGAGCGGCTTGAAGAAGCGTCATCTCCTCGTTTTCATAAACCATCTTCTTCGATTTGCCGTAAAGATTTTTGGGTTTACCTCTAAGACTGAATACAGCCTGAGTGTTCACATCACGGATCTTTGTGATACTTCCTGATGCGGAGTCTCCCTCAGTGATGAAGATACTTGTTATATCACGGGTGTCAATATCTCCTTTCGGAGCTTTGTTGTCGTTGAAATGGATACTGCAGTCGCGAAGCTTCTTGTTGTGAAGGTTGATTTTCTTTGTACGCTCTTTTGCTTGTTTGGACACTCCCGCCAAAGCCTTACGTTCCCTTTCCGACTCCTTGATCTTCTCAAGCATCTTATCCGCTACGTCGGCATTGATGTGAAGGAATTTATCAAGTTTGTCAGCCACAAAATCGATCACGAATTTGTTGATAGAGATTGCGTCGTCGCCTGGAGTCATTGTCTTCGAGCTTAACTTGTTCTTGGTTTGGCTCTCAAACATTGGTTCTTCGACGTTGATGGTGATAGCTCCGACAACACCGTTGCGGACATCTGCAAGGTCGAGATTCTTGTTGAAGAAATCCTTGATTGTCTTACCGATAGCCTCACGGAAAGCAGCCTGGTGAGGACCACCAAGTGAAGTGTTCTGACCATTGACGAAGGAGTAATACTCTTCGTTATTCTGGTTGGCATGAGTTAACGCTATCTCGATATCGTCATCCTTGAAATGGATGATAGGGTAGAGGGCATCGGATGTCATTCTGTCGTTAAGAAGATCTTTAAGACCATTCTTAGAAGACACCTTCTTGCCATTGTATACAATAGTAAGACCGGTGTTCAGATACGCATAGTTCTGAAGCTGTTCCTCAATGAAATCCTTGCGGAAAGAGTAGTTTTCAAAGATTGTGTTGTCTGGCTCAAACTCCACGAATGTGCCGCGTGGCTCATTCTCCGTGTTGTCCATCACTCCGGAATCGGAAATTAATTTTCCCTGCTTGAAATCCATACGTCGGCATTTGCCATCACGGTAGGCTCCGACAGAGAATTTCCAGGAAAGGGCGTTGACGGCTTTCAAACCGACACCGTTCAGACCGACTGATTTTTTGAAGGCTTTGGAATCATACTTACCACCGGAGTTAAGCTTCGACACGGCCATCATCATCACGTCGTCGCCAGCCTTGTTAGTTCCCAATGGAATACCACGGCCGTTATCACGAATGCGGACCTTTCCGTCAGCCAAAGTCACCTCAATCTGCTTGCCCTCTCCCATGCGGTATTCGTCGATGGAGTTGTCTATAGCCTCTTTGATAAGGATATAGATACCATCGTCGGAGTGCGAACCGTCGCCCGCACGACCGATATACATACCATATCGAAGACGGATGTGCTCGATATCCTCGAGGTGACGGATGTTGTTCTCGTCATAGATCACGCCGTTGTCTGCAACCGGTTGTTTTGAAAAATCTAATTCTTCTGCCATTGTATATTCTTTGTAATGTTATAAAGACGTGATTTTCAACGTCTTTCATTATAACTGACCGCTCTCCACAAGAAGAATGATGCGGTTAACAATCTGATGTTCTTCGTTTGTCTCGTCGAAACCTGTTTTAAGGTCGGCTCCAAGCATTTTTGCGAAACCTTGCCAAAAGAAAGCACGGAACCCTCCTCGAAGTTCCTTAACGATTTCGTATCCTGTCATATCGCACTCTCTGTCGACAAGAGTGATGAGCATTTTGCCTTGACGCAATGAAAGCTTTTTTAGCATTGGCTCATATTGTTTGTAAATCTCGTCTTCTTTCTGCTTCATGAAGGCTTTCCTCTCCTTGTCATTCATTCCCTCCATTTGTGAATGTAGGTCACGAAGCATTGATCCGATTAGTTTTGCCCATGGAAGAGTCTTCTTCACGTCGCGCACTGTACGCCAGTAGAATTTCTCCTGCTTCTCATTTTTGAATTTCAGTGGAGGAAAAACATAGAGAGTTGGGAGTCCTGCCACCATGATTGTGTCTCCGTTTTCCACCGTGGCATGAAATACCATGCTTTCATCTTTGACCTCTGACGCGTTGCAGACAGAACAGATAAATGCACTCATAATAAACAATATATGTGAGATTCTCTTTGTCATAACTTGTTTATATTATAGGTATCTCCATTTTGCAAATATAATAAAATTAATTAGAAATGCGGAATGCGGAATGCCGAATAATTTAGCATTCCGCATTCCTAATTCTTCATTTTCAATTATTCTGCGTATTTGGTTGGGTACCAGGCTGTGATTAAACCTATGGAAAGGACAGAAATGATGATGATAACAATGTCCAGAAAATGTACTTCGACGGGATAATACTGGATTACGAAGTCGGTTCCTTCACTCAGTCTGATGATTCCAAACCAACTTTGCAAACCACATAAAAGTAGTCCGAGAATCACGCCTGCGATGCATCCTACGGCTGTGACAAGCCATCCTTCAAGAAGGAAGATTCTGCGGATTGAGCTGTTGGTCGCGCCAAGATGTTTGAGCGTCTGAATATCGTTCTTCTTCTCAATGATAAGCATTGATAATGAACCGATTATGTTGACGATAGCAATCATCAGCACGAAGAACAAAATCAAGAATGTTACCCATTTCTCCACCTGTAGCATACGGTAGAAATCGGCGTGGAGTGTCTCTTTGTCGAGCACCTCAAATGTATATCCGTCGACGTCGGACAACACTTTCTCAATCTCTTTTTTGATAGTTGAGATGTTGGCTCCATCTGCTATTTTGATGTCGATATGTGAGATGTCGTGATCTCCATATCCATACATTTCTCTTGCTACGTTGATGGGAATGAATGCGAATTTTGAATCCGTCTCCTGCTGGTTGACGGAGTAGAGCCCGCTCACGAATATCTGCATCTGGTTGAATGCACCTTCGGGATTGGAAATGCTCAGTTTGGCATCGTGGATGGGAGCATAGACGGTGATGGGCTGGACAAAGTGGATGCTGGCATTCAGTTGGGCTGCAAGAGCAATGCCAAGCACCATATAAGGAACATCGTCCTTGCCGACGTTGAACTCGCCTGCGTAGACAATATCTTTGTTGACTATATTATAGTAGTTGGCATCCACTCCACACAGAGTGACGGATGTCTGCTTCTCTCCGTTCATGAGCACAGCACCGTCTTCCAAAACAGATGCTTGTGTCTTGATGCCTTTGATGTTTCTGATTTTCGCGATCTGCGGCAGTGTGTCGGGGTAGATTTTGCCCTCTTTAGGTTGGATTCTTAAATCTGGGTCGAATGACGAGTAGAGGTCGCCCACCACACTTTGAAACCCGTTGTATACGCTAAGAATACATACGAGTGCCAATGATGCCACACAAATGCCTGTGGCGCATACGCCAGAGACGATGTTGATGGCATTCTGCTTCTTCTTTGAGAAAAGATAGCGTAGGGCAACTCGTAGTTCGAAGCGCATCTTGTTTAATCTTCGTTAGACTCAGACTCGTTTTCAGTCGCTGCGTTCACAGCGTCTCTGTCTACTGCAAGCAGACGGTCGATAGTCTCAAGTTTGTCAAGTGTCTCGTCAAGTTTGAAAATCAACTCTGGGATCACACGAACCTGATTCTTGATTCTCTTGCCAAGTTCATAACGGATGCTGCGGCTGCTGTTCTTCAATGTCTCAATAACATACTCGCTCTGATTCTGAGGGAAGACGCTGATGTAAGCCTTTGCAACACTCAAATCTGGTGAGATTCTCACCTCTGATACAGAAAGGATTGTGCCTTTGAATGTAGATGAGACGTGGATGAACATGTCTCCCAACTCTTTCTGTAGCAATCTCTCAATTCTATTTAATCTTGTATTCTCCATATTCTTTTATTGTTTAGGCTGCAAAGGTAATGAATTTTTGTCTTTTTTCCGTATATTTGTGATTGTTAATAGTATTATATATGGCAGACGGTTATTTGGAAAGTCGTTATGACGCATACGAAAAGAAAAAGGCTGAGTGGGAGCGTAAGAAGAGACTCGGTTTGCTGAAGAAGAAACCAACTTCTGACGCTAATCAAACGGAGTCCGGAAAAAAATAGTTTTTCGTTTCCGTTTTCGTCTTCGTCTTCGTTAATTATTATGATTATGAGAAAGGTACTTTATCTTATATGTGTATTGTTGATGTCGGCGTCTTTCGCGTCGGCCCAGACTACTTATGCTTCTAAAAAGGAGATCAAGGAGTATGAGACTGCCGTCCTTCTTATGGGCGACGGTAAGTATACTGAGGCTTTGCCAAAACTTCAGGCTTTGGTGAGAGGAAACAAGGAATTCGTCGATGCCGCGTGGACTTTGGCTGAACTTTATGGCTATATGAACAATGAGCCTAAGATGCTCCAGACTCTTGAGGGTGTGGCAAAACCCAAATTGCCTCGCTACTATAATTCTGTGATGCGTCTTGCCAAAGCATATCATAACACTTGTAACTATGAGAAGGCAATCGCAACCTATGAGTTGATTCCACAAAAAGAGATGACTTACTATAAGATGGCTCAGAAGGCTATCTCACAGTGTAAGGACGGAATTGAACTTGCAGCGTCGCCAATACCTTTCCAGGCTAAGAACATGGGACCTAATATCAATACTCAGTATGACGACTATTGGCCTTCTATCACAGCCGACGAGAGTATGTTCTCAACTACTGTGAATATTGGAAAACTTGAAGGCCAGTCGACGGTTGGCAAGGGTGTCCACGAGGATATTTTCATTTCAAAGAAGCAGAATGGTGCTTGGGGTAAGATAGAGAATGCGGGCCAGTCGCTAAACTCAATCGGTAACGAGGGTGCTCAGTGTTTCTCATTGGATGGACGTTACCTTTTCTTTATCGCTTGTGACCGTTCTCAAGGTATGGGTGGATGTGATATCTATTATTCTATACGTGAGGGCGACGGATGGTCAAGAGCCATCAACCCTGGTGCTCCACTCAACTCAAAGCATTGGGAGACATATCCAAGTTTGAGTCCAACAGGAGATGAACTCTATTTTGCCAGCACACGTCCAGGTGGAATGGGAAAATCGGATATCTGGAAATGTAAGGTGAAAATCAAAGACGACGGAATGTTGGAGTTTTCTGAGCCAGTCAACATGGGTGCTCCAATCAACACTGCCGACGATGAGCAGTCTCCGTTCATCCACGCCGACAACCATACTTTGTTCTTCTCATCAAAAGGACACAAGGGGTTGGGTAAGATGGATATCTTTGTTTCCTACAAGGATGAGAATGGCAAGTGGAGCCAGCCTAAAAACATGGGTTATCCTCTCAACACTTGTAGAGATGAGATCGGTTTTGTGGTGAATGCCAACGGAGACAAGGCTTTCTATTCGTCGGATGGTCAGGAGAAGAACGGCAAGGGTAGAGAGGTGTACGAGATCGACATGAACAAGAGTCCGTTGAAGCCTTTGAAGAAGATGAAATACAGCAGAGGTAAGATTGTGGATGAGGCTACTGGAAAACCAATCCAGACTAAGATCAACGTCTACAGTATCAAGACAAATGAAAAAGTCTTTACCTCAGTTTCTGATAAGTCGACGGGAGAGTTTGTCACTTGTGTGCCAGAGGGAGAGGAGACAGGATTGAATGTCAACAAACGTGGCTATATGCTAATCAGTGAGCATTTCGACAACGATAAGTCAGTTAAACTTGACAATAAGAAGGGAATGGCACTTGAGAAGATTGAGGTCGGCAAGAAGATTACGTTGAAGAATATCTTCTACGATTTCGACAAGTCTACATTGAAGCCGGCTTCATATAATGAGTTGGGCAACTTGATCCAGTTTATGAAGACCAACCCGACTGTCAAGATTCGTTTGTGTGGACACACCGACAGCAAGGGTAATGCAGAGTATAACAAGAAATTGTCTGACACACGTGCTAAGACAGCCTACGATTATCTTGTGAAGAATGGCATCAACGCCTCACGTTTGGAGTATAAAGGTTACGGTGCAGAGCAACCAATTGCTGACAACAAAACAGACGAGGGTAGAGCATTGAACCGTCGCACAGAGTTCTTGATTATTGCGAAATAACGAAGTCAAAAACGAAGACGAAAACCAAAACGAAGGCGAAAACATTACAATAAAAAAAACGGTCGGAGATTAATTCTCCGACCGTTTTATTTTCGTTTTGGTTATCGTTTTCGTCAACGTTAACGTTTTCGTTAGATATACTGAGTCAATCTCATGTCACCCTTCTCTGCGAATGCAGTGTGGAATGCGAATGCGTTCTTCAAAGAGTGAGGAGTGTGAGTTGCACCACCAAGCTTCAAGTAATCCCACATCAACTGCTTGTAGTCTGGGTGAACACAGTTCTCGATGATTGTCTTAGCTCTCTCAAGTGGAGCAAGACCACGAAGGTCAGCGATACCCTGCTCAGTGATTAGGATCTTAACTGAGTGTTCGCTGTGGTCGCAGTGGCTAACCATTGGAACGATTGGCGAGATAAGTCCGCCCTTCTGGATTGATGGACAAGTGAAGATAGAGATGTAAGCGTTTCTTGTGAAATCACCACTACCACCGATACCGTTCATCATCTTTGTTCCAAGCACGTGAGTTGAGTTGACATTACCGAAGATGTCAGCCTCAAGAGCTGTATTGATTGTGATCAAACCTAAACGACGGATGATCTCAGGGTTGTTAGAGATCTCGATAGGGCGAAGAAGCACCTTGTCGCCGAAGAACTTAAGGTTTGAGTAGATATCCTTAGTTACGTCTGTACTTGTTGTAAGAGAGCAGCCAGAAGCGAATGAGATTCTTCCCTTCTGCATCAAGTCGATAACAGCGTCCTGGATAACCTCAGTGTACATTGTGAATGTAGGCACATCCTTGTTGTCGCCAAGAGAGTAAAGGACAGCGTTAGCCACGTTACCCACACCACTCTGGATTGGAAGGAACTCAGGTGGCACTGTGCCGCGCTTCAACTCGTTAGCCAAGAAATCAGCAACGTTCTGGCCAATCTTAGCTGTTGTAGCGTCAACCTCTGTAAACTTAGCTACGTTAGTGAACTCGTTCGACTCAACGATAGCTACAATCTTCTTTGGATCTACCTTGATTGTCTTCTCACCTGCTCGGTCAGACACTGTGTAGATTGGAAGTTCCTTTCTGTAAGGAGGATTAGCAGGAATGAAAATATCGTGCATTCCGTAAAGCTCCTTAGGCTGAGTGCTGTTAAGCTCGATGATGATCTTGTCTGCCAACATACAAGCTGTTGGTGCAAGACCTACACCAGCTGTTGGAAGGATCTCTCCATCAGGAGTGACGTCTGCTGCCTCAACAACAGCGAAATCCAACTTGCCGTAGAAACCGTATCTCAATTCCTGTGAAAGGTGAGACAAATGCATGTCGCTGTACTTGACAGCTCCGGAGTTGATTCCATTACGCAAATCCTTGCTGCTCTGGTATGGAGCACGGAAGTTGATTGCGTTTGCTCTAGTCAACGCACCGTCTAGCATATCTCCCGACGATGCTCCAGTGTAGACGTTGATCTTGAACTCTTTACCATCATTGTGTAGCTTCTCAGCCATTGCTGCGATTGCTGAAGGCACTACCTTTGGTGTACCAGCTGCTGTAAAACCGCTGAATCCTACGTTTGCTCCGTTGAAGAAGAGTGATGCTGCCTCTTCAGCCGACATGATTTTGTATGCCATATTCCTGAATTTTTATACAGTTTGCTTAACTTTTCTGCAAAATTACACCTTTTTTATGTATAAACAAAGAAAATTATTCCTTTTTGTCAGTTTTTGTCCTCGTTTGACTGCAATTTGTCTGGTTTAATCCAATTTGTGTTGTGGATTACTCCTCTTAAAGTGATATCAATATCTTTGTTTGTGTTAATTACGTCAACCAGTTGAGATATGATATTTGAGAGATTGACAATTGTCTCAGTGCTGATTGATTTTTTGAATTTCATAGTCAGCTGCTGACGTCCGGAAAGTCTCAATGACAAAGTTGTTTGTTTTGAACGGTCTTTTTCAATTGCGTAATCTAACTTATGCTTTTGGGCGACATTGTTGAGCACTATATCAAGAGTGTTTTGGTTGATCTCCATCAACTTGCTCATTTTAGCCATCTCCACACTCCATTGCTTCTCCCATATCGCTTCTGCCTCTTCATAATTATCCACCGCATAGATCGCCTGTTCTGGAGTATTGGCCTCGATTATGAATGGGTCATTTGATTTGTTTATGTCTATTAATGTGATATAGAAATCGCTCCAATAACGAGGCTCTCTCACGCTTGCCAATAGATTATGTCCATCCTTGTGAAGCACAAGACCTGCGTATAATTTGGCGTATCTGGAGTATACTTGCATATATTTGTCAAGCAATTCACCGCTGATTTCCTCAAAACCATTTTCTTTCAGTTTCTTTATTATTTGTTCTGTTTTAGTGTCGCTTGCCGACAATCGTTCTGCTGGTTTGACTGGCAGTTTAAGTGCTGAAATGAGATATTTTTGATGTATATCTTTTGATGTCTGATTGGCATCAAGCATCTTCTTTAGTGTCTCTTTAGTGAATTTTGCCATGACGTGAATTTTTTACAAAGTTAGGATATCATCCTCAACAACACAAAAAGAGGCACTGAAATCAGCACCTCTTTTGTTATCGTCAACGTCAACGTTAACGTTTTCGTTTTCGTTTTCGTTTTCGTTTTCGTTTTCGTCATTAAGGCTCTACCCAGACTGCACGGATACTGAATCCGCTTCGACGGCTCAACGGTGTGACTTGTACTCCTTCTAAGTTGTCGAAAGTCACGCTCCAGCTCAAGTAGTCGTTGCCAGAGAATGCTGCGCTTGTCCAGTACCAACCCTGGACACCCTGCATTCTAAGGTCGAACTCGTCCTTGCTACCCGCTGCTGGCAAGAAAATTGAGTTTTCGTTTCCTTCTCTCTTGCTCTTTATCTCGTATCCTTCAGTGTTGTCCATCTTTACCCAAGTCCAAGTACACTCGTTGATCAACTCCATAAAGTCATCTCTTGTTGGAGTCTTCCAGTAGCCTCCCCAGTTGTGAACTGTTGCGTCTCGTGTGCCAGTAAGAATACCACCTCTGTTAGTATATCCAGTCAAGGAAAGCTGCTCTACTGTTTTACCGAATGTAGGACAGTTGCCAGACTCGTAACTTGACTTAGAGATTGTGTCACCCCAAGCATAGAACTTGCCCCAATCGGTTGGTGTGTTTGCTCCGACGTTGCAAGTAGCCCACTTATTACCGCTTGGAAGTCCAAGGTCAACCCATTTGTGTCCATTTGCCAAACCAGTCTTATGGCTTGTATCTTCAGGCATAATATTGTCTCCACCCTCAACGAGTTCCCAAGTCTCACCCTGATCCCAAGAGATCATCAAAGAACCGTTCTCTATCTTGAAAGAAGGTGTCTTACCATTCTGTCCTACAGCTGAACCGATAGCTTCCCAAGTTACTCCTTTATCGTAGCTGATGTACCAAACACCATCTTGAATCTTAAGCTCTGGGCAGATACCGTCATTTCCATCCTTACCGTTTTCTCCAGTAGCCTTGCCCATTACTTCCCAAGTCTTACCCTGGTCGTAAGAGATCATCCAGAATCCGTTCTCGATCTTCATTAAAGGGGCGACGCCAGCACCGCCTTCTCCTGCTTCACCCTGTTCTCCTTGTTCACCCTTGTCTCCTTTTTTGCCTTCTGCTAATACCATTTGGCCTTTCTCGTCAAGAAGCCATTCACCGTCAAGTGTCCAATAGTGTAAGCCGTCGTGTGCGATTTTGACACCGATTACTGGGATATATGAAGATCCGTCGGGATTAGTGACTATTCCATCCTTACCTTTTTCACCATCCTTTCCGTCTTTTCCGTTATGTAGCTCCACAAACTCACCATCTGTGAATGAGATTATATAACCGTCAGACATTTTGTAAACAGTGGAGATGCTGACATTCTTAGATTGCTGCTGAAGCAATTTATGGATATTTTCAGAATTTTTGTTGATAGTATTGCAGATTTCCTCAAGATACGTGAATCTGTCCTCAAGTCTGTAAAGTCTATTTCTGTCGGAGATGTCGTCTCTCTCCTCACAGCCAGTAAAAACGGAAAGTCCCAATACTAAAGGGAGCGCTTTTAAAATGTACTTAAGTCTCATAATTAAATCCTATTTTTGAAAGTTAAATCCTACCATTAGTTGGAAACTTCTATTCTTTAAGTCTTTATAGCCGAGCATCAACTCGTCGTCGCCATAGATTAGATCTTTTTTGTCGATCTTGTATAGTCCAAGGTCGTAAGAGAATCCGAAGTGGACTCTTCTCACAACGATAGCGACACCGAATTTTGCACCTGCGTCGAAACGTGCTAATGCTCCTTCTTTAAATAGGTCGTATTCGTGCATTGTCTTGAAAAGGTCGATCGCACCAGGATTGTCTGAGATATCGGTCTTCAATGTGGCCTTTGTACCACATGCGATATATCCACCTGCCTTGAGAATCATACAAAGATCTTCGCGTCCCTGTCTGAAACACCATAGCAAAGGAAGCTCCAAGTAGTATACTTTTGTTTCACTTGGCTCGAACCCCTTAAGTGAGTATCCTTTCTGAAGATACATCAAACCAGTCTCTATGAATAGGTTTCTTTCTCCAAACCATACCTGATCAACAACTCCGAATGCTAATCCCTGCATGTGAGCCGACGCTACACTGCATGATGTCGCTTGGGAAATGCTGCCTCCGAATCTTAGCCCAATTACATTTTTGATTTCGCTACTTCCTGATCCTGTGTTATTTGCAGAGAAATATTCAGAATCAAAGTCGTCTGAACTTGAATCTGTTGATTTAGTAGTCGCCTCAGTATTACCACCTGACGGGGTGTCCGAGATGTCCATCTTCTCTTCTTGCGCAGAAGCGAATAAAAGATTTAGTACGGCAAGCGCCGATACAAAAATTTTCTTCATAAAAACTAGTTGTTTTTCAATCCTTTTTGTCTTCTTGAGTATTTCGCATATTATACAAAACGGTATTCCGCATCGTATCATAATCAAATATCACGTCGCAAATTTAGTTAAAAAACTACAATCGTGGTTGTTGTAATTGTTAAAAAAACTAAAAACAGGTGGATTGTTGAAAACTCATTAAATGCTGGTTGAAAAAGTTGTACGATGTAATATTACAAATTTGTAATCGTTACAAATTTGTCAGCTTAAAAATCAATCTGTTGAAATATAGGTAGATACGAAAAGAAAATGTGGCAGATTTAAAAACAATATTTTATATATAATACAAATTTGTAAATAAATGACATGTATTCCGATTGATGTGAGCAGGAAGGTTCGGAGAGTATGTAAAATATAAATATGTATATAAAGAATTAAGTTTTTTTGCGGTATAAAGGTCTTTTTGTAGAAGGTTAACGTGTGTTGTTGAATATTGTTTTGCTAAAATATTGTAAATTAATCAAATTAATGCGTAAAATTTAGAATTGATGTTTTCTGATGACATTGGATTTTACACAGATATTCACGGATGGGGAAAGAGTTTGTATAGTGACAAAAAACAACTCCACCAACTTTAATATTTCGAGTTCGCTTTGAGATAAGTTTGAAGATGTGAACATGATTGGAATAAGTGTTGGGTTATAAAACAAAAAAAAGAAGCCAATTTTCATTGACTTCTTTTTTTTGAGCCTCTTGTCGGATTCGAACCAACGACCCCGAGATTACAAATCACGTGCTCTGGCCAACTGAGCTAAAGAGGCGG
>JAKSKW010000007.1 GCA_024401495.1 Paludibacteraceae bacterium | reverse complement strand
GCATCGGCAGCATCTTCACACGTCTTGCAATGAAGCAGACGGAGACAGTGAAAAATTATGTGGCTGAAAGTCATAATTTTAATGCTGAAGGAATCTGTAAATCCTACAAGATTGATTATAAGACAGCAAAAGACGGAGATATCCCGTCGTCGACGTGGGAATGGTTTTTCAATGAAAATCCGGGAGCGAAAGTATTGGAAGTAATGGTATGATGTAATATTAGGCAACATATTTTGTACCAAAAACGAAAAAATTGTATTTTTGAAATTTGAATACAAATGAAGAAGGCTATGGAAGCAGACAAGCATGTAAAAGAGGGTAGTGGGTATATTTTCGCCTACTATTTCGACGAGGAATTTATTAACAAAGATTGTTTTCTAACAAAAGACCAGAAGAAGTCTTTTGAGGGTGGTTTCGGTGCAGTAATCTATGCAAATTATACTAATTCATCGGCAGGTCCATACCAGGAGTTGTTGTTCATCCCTGGCAAGTTTGCTGTCGACGGAAATGAATCATACGTAATTACAAAAGCATACTGTTCTTCGGCAAAGGCAATGGAGCAGCAGGTGTTCTGCAAGAAGGAGCTTGCTGATTTCACTGTAGAGAAGAGCGAAGACGGAACAGAGACAATCATCGTCACTCGTGATGGCAAACCTATTTTCAGAATAGCTGTGCAGCCGTGGGGATTCAACATTCCGATGACATCCGACGTGGTGAAGTTCCCGCTTGTCTCTGTTGAAGACGGAAAGGTTGTGACATGGGATTACAATGGAAACGGTACAGGTAGTTTCGCAAAGATCGAGGCAATCGGAGTGCGTCCTGCCAAATTCCCTGACGTGGCGTTGTTCTCGCCACTTGTTGGAATTCATTTTGAGAATTTTAATATTGACTATACTAAAAAATAATATAGACGGTAATGGAGAAGATTTCTTGCTTGAACGGAGAGAAATATAAAGAGTTGAAGGTAAAGGAAGGTGTATACGTGCCTGATTTGGCATTCAACTTTCCGGATGACGATCCTTTTCGCCGCTTGGTGAAAGTGGAGGTGGTGAGAGATTTGAAGTTTGATGAGACTTACCCATATCTTGATGAGACATCAGACTACAAACGCAACGTCTTCTTTTGTGATATGAAGACTTACCTTTGCAATTTCCTTAACTGGATGATCTACGACTTGAAAATCGAGAATAAGGAGGTGTTGAAAGGTAAGGATTTCAGCAACGGTGCCATCACAGTTGCCAACCACCAGTATCGCTGGGATGTGCCAGGTATAAGAAAAGCAACTGGCTACCGTCGCCTTTGGGTACCTGCATGGTCTGAGACTTTCAAGACAAAAGACTATTTCAATCTTCGTGGAGCCAGATGTATTCCTATCCCTGAAAATATGGGTGGAATCAAGAAGTTCAACGAGGCATTCGATACTCTACACGAGAGAAAAGAGTGGTTCCACATCTTCCCTGAGGGTGTGCGTTGGGATTTCTACAAGCCTTTCAAGCCATTCCGTAAAGGAGCTTTCAACTGGGCTTACAAATACGATATGCCAATCATTCCGATGGTGTATGTCCACCGTGAGCGCACAGGCTGGAGAAAACTGTTTGCTAAGGGTGAGCCATTGATGACGTTGAAGGTGCTTGAGCCTATGTATGCCGACAAGTCGTTGCCAAGAAAGGCTGCTGTGGACAAGCTACGTAAGGAGGTCTATGAGAAGATGCTCGACGCTGCTGGTATCATCCATAATCCATGGCCAATGATTCCGGAAGTGGATAATTGACGAAGACGAAGACGAAAACGAAAACCATAATGTAGAGACGTGGCGTGCCGCGTCTCTCATTTTTGAAAATTTTACGTTCAATAATTATTTATTACTAATAATAGAATTATGAATATCAACGATATATCAACAAAGAAATATACTGTTGCAGATAAGGATTCTGCAGTGAATTTGGGAAGTGGCGGACTAAACGTGTTCGGCACACCAGCCCTTGTTGCCAAGATGGAGCAGACTGCTCTTGAGATGGTAAAACCGTCTCTTGATGAGAATAGCGACACTGTAGGCATCGAGATCAATGTGAAGCATGTGAAGGCTACAGCCATCGGCAAGGATGTAACTGTTGAGGCTAAGATTGTCAATATCGATGGTAGAAAGATCTGCTTTGAGATCACTGCCATTGATGAGGCTGGCGACGTGATCGGCACTGCTTACCATGAGAGATTCGTGGTGGACAAGCAGAGATTCATGTCTAAATTGCAGTAATTATCATTTGCAGTAGCGACGCGATGATTATTACCACTCGTGCGATAATTCTTGGTGCGGTGCGTACTGCAGGTGATAAACTTGTGGTGCGGACGCTTACCGAGGCTGAGGGAAGGGTGGATTTTATTGTCTACGGAGCTTGGAGTAAACGTTCGGGACATAAGGCGTCGTTTATATTCCCTCTTTCTGCGGTGGATGTGACGTGGGATTACCGCCCCAACAAGGAGCTTCCTACGTTGAAAGACGCAACACCGTCGTACCCACTGCTCGATCTATTCATAAATCCCGAAAAATCGACGATAGCAATGTTTTTGGCTGAGATATTCGCCAGAAGCATACATAAAGGTGAGGAGACGCAGGAGATTTTCGACTATTGCTGGCATACGGTAGCGTCGCTTGAGCATATACAGCGTAATTTCGCCAATTTCCACATCGCTACGTTGGTGGGATTGAGCCGTTTGCTTGGAATCCAGCCCAACACAGAAAAGCATCGTGACAATTTCTATTTCGACCTCTCCACAAGCCAGTACGAATACAGTATGCCGCTTCACGCCTTCTACCTAAACCATCAGCATACCGCCTTTCTACCTATTTTGCTGAGAATCAACTACCGCAATATGCGACTCTACCGTCTAGACAGGTCAGACCGCCAATTTTTGCTTGAGACCATCATCACCTATTTCAAACTCCATATTCCTGAGTTTGGCGACGTTAAGTCATTGAAAACGTTGATTGAGGTGTATAATTAATTCATAATTGTCGGATATTTCGGTCGGTTCGAAATTGACATTCTTTTGATTCTCTTTCCTTACCTGTACGCAAGCGAAGTATTAAACTTACCTATCTGCGCGTAGAATATAAGAATGGGTTCCTTTAGCAGTTCTTAATTCTATAGCATTTGCAGATATGAAATCTAGATACATAACTTCTTTTTCATCTTTGTTGAAAACGACAATATGTCCATTTTGGATTTTATAATTCAAAATGGCTTTCCCGTTATCTGCACCCCAAATAGCATTGGCATATTTATTAGGGGAATCATACTCCTGTGAGTATTGAACCTTTTTTGAATCAATGAACTTCAGTTGATATTCTATTGCAGCATTGCCAAACATATTGATTTGAATAAGTGAAAATTCTCGACCCAATGATGATTTGATATACTTTTCTAATTCAAGTTCGTGGGCTATTTTCTCAACTTCACTATAAACACTATGGATAATAGGATATACATCGTATTTATCTGAGTTTAATGTGAAAGTAGTAATTTTCTTTTTATCTTGCATAATAAGTATCTTATATTGGTTATTTTCATATTTCAAAGACCCACTGAAATTACAACCTGATACATTTAGATTTATCTCTGCATTTAAGCATTTATGTTCATTCCATTCTCCTGTCAATATGCAATTGTCCATTATTTCCTCGTTATGACCATATCTGAATCCTATTTTTTCTGGAGTTTTTGAAAAGAAATGGAATGTACCAGAGAATTCTCCATTTTGCAGAGATCCTTCAAATTCAAAGTTTTTATTTTCTGTCTTATAGTTTGTTTTTTTATATACACCGGTAAATAGCTTATTGTCCATATCTCCTTTGTAGAACTCAATTTTATCTGACGATGTAATAAAGGCATTGATTTTACCATCAACAAAATAACCATCTTTGAAAATACCGTCAAAATAACCGTCATATTTATTGGAATTATAAGTTCCTTTGTATACACCAGATACGATTTCTGAATTATCATAGTCACAGTCTATTTGAAGTTTGTCATTTTTATAGTGTACTTTTCCTTTGACGATGTTGATGTGATTAATATTGTCAACTGAATTAATTGTCCATGTGGCATTTTTGTATTTTTCATTTTCAGACACATAATAGTCTCCTTCAATCTTAGGAAATGCTCCAGTAAAGTCTACATTGCCAACAAAATGACCTTTCTTTGTATGAATATCCAATTTCCCCTTATTTAGTTCTAAGCTACCATGCTTAAAAGTACCTTCTCTTCTGTCATTATTTTTTAATATAAGAGTTCCTTCCTTCATACCGACATTGGAAAATGAAACGCCGTTTGTAATATAATCCTTTAGTGGTTTATTGTAGAATGAACCTGTGTAAGTGCCCAAATCTGTCACTAATTTCCCTTTCGTTGCAGCCTCATCAGTTAGATATACAACAGGTGACACTGACCAGTTATCTTCTATATTTACTTTTATGTCTCCTGTATAGTCAAATTGTGGCATTTTTAAGGAAACTCCATTCAAAATGAATTCTGTTGAAAGATCATGTGAATAAGTGAGTTTATCTTTTGTAATATTAAAGTAAATTTTTACTGATTGGTATTTTAAAGCAGATAATGTAGTATTGTCTAAGTATGTCATACTCGACTTAAGGCATATTCTGGGTGCAGACAATGTTAGATTATCTATAGTTACAAATATGTCTGCTGCCTTTTCTTCATGTTTATCAATAATGGTAACCTGTACCGATTTTCCGGAAAGTTCTACATTGTTAGGAAAAGAGACTATTTCAGAAGTCAAATAGTAATATCTATCTCTATTAACAAATGATAATGAGTTTGTTTTCCAACGCCCTTTGATTATAATTTCATCTTTAGATTGTGGATCTATGATTTTAAGCACGCCAACAGAACCTTCGGCAGGCACACTATATTTAGTGTATGTCACACCATTTGATTGATATGTACCTTGAGAGCTTACTTCCAACATTTCTCTGAAAGCCTGTTTCATTTCTCTTCTTGTTTCTGAAGTGTTCTGATCGTTGTCTTCTACTTCTAACTTTTCGATATCTCCCTCAAAAATTACGTATTTATTGAATTTAATTGTCTTCGCAAAACAATAACTATATGAAATTAAAACGCTAAATAAAACAATAATGATTCTTTTCATAAACCAACATTTTTGTGAAATTCATAAATATTAAACCTTCTATGCTGACTAATAAAAGTCAATAATACTCAAATATATGAAAAATAAGTACATGAGCAAAGATATCACGTAAAAAATAATGTTTTTGATTTATATTGTCCCTCGTTTTATACAAAAAACATTATTTTATGTATTTCTGTTTTTAGTCGTCGTATTAATGGATATTGGGAGATCATGTAAATCATATGATCTCATAACTATTCTTTTGATAATAGTTGATTATTTATTCGCTCTTCCTCTCCCTCTCCTCAATCGCTCTTTGTCTTTCCTCCTGGATAATCTTTCTTTCCATCAACTCTTTTAGGATATCTTCTGTATTCTCTCCCAGCAACATCTTGGCACAGATCTCTGCTGAGTAGGCAGAATCCTTACTGAATTCTATTTGAGCAGGGTAAGACTCCTCCACAGTACCGTCGGGAAGAGTGTCAACCACTTTGATATTTGTATATGTGCCGCCCATTTCAAGAGCGTACTTTTTCAATATATCTCTTTGTTCCTGAGTGAAAGACGACGGGATCTTCACGATGGTGTGGATCTCCTTTTTAGGTTTGCCTTTGGCACCCATCTCCGTCTCCTTTCTGAATGTCGACATGCTTAGTTGTGTGCGAGCCTGCCATTCAGGGACATCAGAGAAAGCCTTCTCCATGTCCTCCTCATTTTTGGAAACAATATCTGTAAGTCGGGATATAGCTTCGCCAAGGGAGACTCGTGCCAACGGGCGACCCTCCGTAACATCCAGTTTGGTGATTTTCTTCAATCCCTCAGCTGGCTGCATCGAATCTGTTTTCTGATTTATCTCTTGACTCTCTTTTTTTGCCATTATTTAGACAACCGTGTTATGCTATTATCCTAAATACACTGCAAAATTAGTAATTTTTATTTAGTTAGACAAGATGGGAAAACTGTACTTCTCCATACGCGTTTAGGGGAATACCACAAGGCATCCCCTAATTGTTGACCAAACATTAACATTTAGAAAGTCATTCTTATTTCATTTCATACTTTAAGACCGCTTTTGTTTTTGACCATCAGCCTTATGACCTTCACTGTTACTTATCTTCTTTTCTTTATCTTGTTGTATTAGTTGCTTTTGATTGTGCGCGTTGGCTTCAAGAATGGCTTTTACAAGCGTCTCCTTCTCTTCGCCAAGCAGCATTTTGGCGCATACTTCTGGTGTGTAGGCGGCATCGTTTCCAAACTCGATTCTTGCTGGGAATGTGATGTTCTCTTTTCCATCCGGACCGTGCTCAACAACCTTCATATTAGTGTATGTTCCGCCCATCTGAGTCGCATACTCTTTCAATGCCTCTTTCTGCTCTTTTGAGAAAGTCGACGGTACATTCACTATTGTATGTGCGTTTTTCTTTAGTTCTCCTTCGCCACTGAATGTTGTCATGGTCAACTGTGCTCGCTGCTGCCACATTGGTGCGTTAGCGAATGCCTGAGCCATACAACTTTCATTCTTCTTGACAATCTCCGAAAGTCTGTCTATCGCCTCGGCTACCGACATCTTCTCTGAAGTTTGCCCTTCTCCTTGTATGTTGTTCTGAGCATTTTTTTGCTCTTCGTTATGACTAAATTCTGTTGCCATTCTTTGGACTAAATTTAACGTCTTTTTGATGCATTTTCTTGCAAAACCCTTCTTTTCTGTTTTGCGATAGCAAAATTACATTGCGTTTTTGACATGTGCAAGCGTTTTGCCAATTTTTTTCAAAAAACATCGAAAATTTTTGATTTTTTGGGAAAAATCCATGGTTTGCACCGTCGTATCCCTTATTATTCCCACGGTTTGCACCGTGGGCTAATGTATGTCACCCACTATGTGGGTTTCTAACAAAAAAAAGGATCACACCATATTATATATGGATGCGATCCTTTCATTAGTACATTATCTTCATATCTTAAGTACCATTTCCCGATATGTCGGGTTCTCTTATTCTATTTTTATATTCCCTCACTTGGTCAATAATCACTTTGCCATTCTTCATAAAGGAGTCGTAGGCTTTCTGATCCATGACGTAGGTGATTGTCTCTATCTCTTTGTATCGTTCGTTGGCTTGCTCTATTGTCAGACAGTCGCCCATGAACGCTGCGTATTCAGCAAGGTAGCTGTCGAGTTTGTCTCGGTTTCCACACGTCTTCTCCAATAATGGGATGACCTGCTCCACAAACGCCTCAAAATCCTCTTTTGAATTATTCTGTTTGATCTGCGACGCAATTTCGTGGATCTTCTTGAAGAAAATGAATTGCTCTTTAATGAACGCTAATCTCTCTTCGCTTAATGTTGTCTTGGTGGTGAACAGATATTCAAAAGGGGAGTAGCCATCTTCTGAATCCTGACAGTTTTGATCTATGAAACTCTTGATCTCCACAAGTTGCTTCTGCACTGTGAGTATCTTCGACAGGTCGACACTCATAGCGTTGATGGTCTCGTCGTCGGAAATCATCTCTATGAAGGTCTTTGGAGACTCTAGTAATCTCCAGCATTTATCTTTGAAATTCAGCACAGCTTCCATCGGACTCTCTTTCAAGAACCATTCCCTAAGCTGTTCCAGTTTCTCTTTGCTCAGCATTCTTTAATTCCTGATCTTGTGTTTGTGTGATTTTGGACTATCGCAATCACATGTCATTCTCAACTAAACAAAACAATAAAACCTCAAATTGCTTCAAACTTTAAGCTATAAGCTTTTAACTCTAAGCTCTGTATTATTTCATTGTTCTATTCTTTGCAAAAGTAGAAATAAAAATGGTTTTATGGGAAATTTATCCTGAATTTTTCTTATAAGACGTATTGGAACATAAAACGTCCTAACTTGAGTCGACAAGTGTGGCAGTGTATTAAAAATCCAATTTTGGGAAATACGATGTTATTTAAAAAAGCAAAGAGAGATAACCAATATCTCTCGTTTGCGTCTTTTTCCTTTAAAGATAAAGGGAAAATAGGATTAGTAACAGTACAAAAAAATCTATTTCGTTCCACGATCGGACCTCCTTACCTTCTACCTTGGTAGTGTAATTCATTCCGTCATGTTTTACGAATGCAAAAGTATAACTATTATTATAAAATACAAAACATTTCGTGGAATTTTTTGAAAAAAACTATTGAGATATATCTATTCTTGCCGTGAAATTAGTTTTATCCTACGAATTTTTTCCTGATTTCCCATAGCTTTTTATATGGTTGCACTCCTTCATCGGCCAGCTTACGCATACGGTCGAGTTCGGCAGTACAGATATTTTCCACCTCTTGCCTGATATTATCACGGTTGACCTGCAGATATTCTCGCATTCTCGCGTCGCGAATCTCTATAATACGGTCGAGCATCTTGTCTTTCTCCAGAATCTGAGGGAAGACTCTCTTCATCTCTTTCGACGGTTTCTTCACCTTATTAATAAGTGTCGTCACGGATTTATATTGTCTGTGGTCAAAACCGTAGGATGCGATATCGTTGCGGTCGAACCAGTGTCGTACCATTCCGTCGACGAGGGCTCTTGTATCTGTGTATTGAGAATGGTTGAAACCGATCTCATCTGCGTAGACGCGGAGATTTGCGTCGACAACATCATCATCGAAATCATAGAACTCTGGGAGCTCAAGGTAGTGGGCTGCCTCTTCTTTACAAATATCGACGTCGATATCAATATCTGCGGCAAACACACGGTCGCCATCGCTATTGTTGGAATTGTCTGAACCGTTGTTGTCGCACACCAAACCTGCGAACCAGCCTTGCTTGGCTTGTGAGAAGCGTTCAGGCGGGATCATATAATCCATTTGGTAGGCTGAGCCTGACGCTTTCTGCTTGTTCTTGCCAATACGTTTGGAGATCTTCTCCGCTGTCTCGTCAAAACATTGTCCGACGAAGAAGTTTCCCACCGTCTGGATGATCTTGTTGGCGTTGGCTTCCTTATAGTCGGCCTTGAGTTGGGAGAAATCCTGAAAACCAAGGAGGATGGCTACTTCGTTGGAACGGGCTGTGGCGATGAGATTGTCAAGTCCGTGTACGAACATGGTAGGAAGCTCGTCGATCACGATTGCGCTTTTATGCTTTCCTTTCTGGTTTGCAAGTTTTAATATGCGTGCTGTGTACACTCCAAGAGCGGTGCTGTAAGTGTTGGCATTCTGCGGATCATTGCCGAAACAAAGCAGTTTGGGTTCCAATGGATTATTGATGTCGAGATCAATGTCGTCGCCACTCATAGCCCAGTAGAGGAAGATGGAGTTGAGTCGGCCCAAAGGAATCTGTACCGACGCGATCTGTCCCTGGATTTGGTCGACTGCTCCTGCCGCCCACGCATTTAAATATGGAGCGATGGTGACGGAGAGGTCGGAATAGCTTGCCAAGATCGGAATCACCTGGTCCAACGGTTGGGAGATGAAATCAATCACATGTGGGAAAGTGCAGTATTTGCCATTCTCGTAAAGACGCAGAAACCATATACATGCTCCAAGATAGTTGATCGCCGACTCCACAAAGAAATCACCTTGCTTGTCGGCCCATGTGCGGGCTAGATTGTAACAGATTACTTGAGCAATCTCGTCGGCATGTGTCTTCGTCTCCAAAAGATTGGCTTTTAGAGGATTACAACGAAGTGAGACGCGAGGATTGCTAAAATCAATCATTCCATATTTAGGCTCCACACCATTATATATCTCCTTCCAACGATGTTTGTTCCACATAAAATTGGAGTAGGCAATCTCCGACAAATCAGGAATCTTATAGTCGTAGAGGTACATTGCGTAACCTTTCGCCAAAGCCTGACGGATATAGTTGCTGATAATTGTATATGATTTTCCGGAACCGGGAGATCCCACCACCATTGTCGCGCGGAAAGGGGCTTCAAGGTTGATCCAACCGTGGTGTACCTTGCCCTGACGCACATATTTAGTTGGGAAATTTATAGTGTACTCATCCGTGTGAAAGGTCTCGTTCTGAGGGAAATCCGACTGTTCTTTCAAATTAAAGGGGTCGTCATTCGATTGGTTTTGTTTGGACGAAAATAATCCGAATAGATTGGAGATCTTTCTTTGTTTATCTTTCATAGACTGGACTAAAACATCAAATAGTGTGTATCGAAAGTAATCAATTTGATTTTGACGCAAAAGTAATCTTTCCCAAACTTTCTCTCAAGCAAATTGTAAAAAAGAATTTATAATTTGTTGAAAGAATAGGATAAAATTATACATTTGCTAAAAATTAGAGAGAAATGAGTAAAGTCAGTTGGTCTGAATTCATTATTGTTTGGCTCGCTGTATGTGTTGTTATTGATATTGTCCTTACCTATCTCAACAGACAAAACGGAAATCACAAGGATTCCGAATCAGAGGAGAGAAAAGCAAGAATAAAGCAACTTTACACACCATATAGGGATGATGTCTCTTATGAGGCGTCACTTCGTCGTGCGTCGATGATGAAAGTGGCCGTGCTTGCCCCGTTTGAGGAGACGATGCCTGTCGAGACGAGTGGAGACGAGACTTTCGTCAAAGCGGAGTCGGAGGAGCAGGTGGAACTGACTGATCTTCAACAAGAGACGTCGGACATTGTGAAGATGTTGTTTGGTTAATAATTCGTATGATGAACAACAAGCAGTTTGCAATCCACACTTTTTGTCTATTACTTTTTATCGCTGGATGCGTGGTATTTTGGTACGTTAACGTTGACGAAAACGAAAACGAAGACGAAAACCAAAATGTATGCCAGGTGACTGAAAATAAGAATAATTATATTACGTCGGAAGGGAAGGGGAAAGACACCTCTCATAATACATCAATGAAAGCAGATTGTGCTGTGGTTGACAGTGGTCGTATTTCCCCTTTTTATTCTAAATCATCGGTTGAGAAGTCCAAAAGAAAAATAGATTCATTAAAGAGTAGAGATGTTGACGACGGGGTCTTTGCTGAGAACAATAGTGAAGAATCGACCACAAGCATTGATGAAGAAGTTGGATTTAATCATATCGGAGAAAAACCTAACTTATTAAAGGACAATGCTATATATGTCATTATTCATGGCACTCAAAAATTGAATGACGGAGGTCAAGTGAAGTTGAGACTGTTGGACGACGTTGTTGTTGATGGAGTGAACATACCCAAAAACACGGTGGTGTATGCGAAGGTGAGTATGGTTGAGGAAAGAGTTTGTATGCAAACGGAATTTATCACATATAAATCACACGATTATCCGTTTGATGGTAATGTTTACGACATTGACGGAAAAGAGGGGGTAGTGTTGTCGGATAAAAAGATGTCCTTACAGTCGGGATATAAGTTGACGATCAGGAGAAAATAATTATTTTACCTTTTTATAAGTTATCCAGAAGCGCCATTGGCAAAGGTCAATCGAGACGGACGTATTCTCTTTCAATCCTTTAGGTATCTCCATATCCTCTTTTTTTTTCCATTCGCGATAGAAACATATAGATTCATCATCATTAGTTTTCCAACCCATGCTTATGCATTTTTCAATAAATGATTGATATTCAGCATCTGAGAGTTTGGGTTGAAATTCACATTCGATGATGAAGTCTGTACTGTATTCAGCATATTCGAAAGCAATCATTTTATATGTAGGAAAGTCGACGCTGGTTAGTTCTTTTATCAAAGATGTTTGAGACCTGTCGTTTGCCATTTGAGAGTTGATTTTCCTCTCTTCGTCTTGTTCCAAAGGATTTTTTTCCAAGTGAAAGGATATGAGCAAGGCAAATCCAAGGAGAAAAGTCAAAGCAATTATGAATGTAATTGCTAATGTAGAATATTTGAGTATATTTTTTATAATAACCTTCATTATATATATGGACTATCACATTGAAATTCGGTTACAAATTTACCTAATTGTTCCCAACTTTCTCAAAAAAATCTATAAATCAGGAGATTTTTCAAAAAAAATTTTATAAGTGGCTGTTTTTTTGTTTATTTTGCATTAAAATGAAAGATTCTGTTGCTAAATATAAAATATTTAATTCAAAACTTACCACCATTGTCAGCATTTCAATGGTGTTATTTTTGATTGGTATCGTGGTGCTTGGTTTGAAGGTTGGCGACACCCTATCTTCTTATGTGAGAGAGAATTACACAGTTTCTGTAGAGATTAAGGATGACGCGGAAGAAAAAGAAATCAGCACACTTGATGAGATTTTTCGTGGTCAGGCATATGCGAAAAAGGTTACTTTTATCAGTAAAGAGCAGGCAATCAAAGATTTGGAACAGGAGATGGGAGAGGATCCCGTTGCCTTTCTAGGATATAACCCGTTGCATGCCTCTTATGTGGTAAATTTGAAATCTGAATACACGGATAATGAAAAGCTTGAGGCTGTTGTCAAGTCGATCAAGGAGTATAGGATTGTCGACAGAGTGGACTATCAGAAACAGTTTATAAGCGAGGTCAACCACAATATCCAGAAGGTGACATTTTTGTTTTTAATTGTGGCTGTTGTGTTGTTCTTCATATCATTTGTCCTCATTAATAATACATTGCGTCTACTCATATATTCAGATAGATTCCTTATCAACACAATGAAGCTTGTTGGAGCGACGAGAAGTTTCATCCGTCGGCCATATCTGAAGAAGGGTGTGATGATTGGAATCATCGCGGCAATATTGGCAATTGGCTATTTTGCGTTGTTCGGCTATATGATGCGCGACCAGTTGAGCCTGTTCGTGGATTATTCCGACTATTCGATTTACTATGTGGTGGCTGGAGCGATATTGGTGTCGGGCATCGTTATTTCATGGGTGTCGACATACTTTGCCGTCAACAAGTTTTTGAGCAGATCAGAAAAAGAGTTGTATTACATTTAAATATATAATAATGAAAACTAATATGGGATATGCCCTTCCTAAGAAGAATCTTATGCTTTTGGCAGTGGGATTTTTGATAATTCTTGTAGGGTTCGTTCTAATGATCGGTGGTGGTGCCGAGGGTACAGAGTTTAATCCAGAGATTTACAATACGCAGAGAGTGACAGTTGGTCCGATGATTGCGTTGTTTGGTTTTATATTTGAGATTTTCGTTATCCTTTGGGTTCCTGAGAATGAGGAAAAAGAGGATAAAAAAGAGACAGGACTTAGTGTTTCTGAGAAGGAAGATTCATTAACAGTAAAATTCTAAAAGATGGATTGGTTACAAGCTCTTATACTTGGTTTGGTTCAGGGATTAACAGAGTTTCTTCCTGTCAGCAGTAGTGGACATTTGACTATCGGTCAGGAGATATTAGGTTTGAATACAAGTGGGTCAGAAAACCTATTGTTTGACATCGTTGTGCATGCCGCTACAGTATTGAGTACAATCGTCATCTTGTGGGGTGAGATCTCACATGTGTTGAAAGGCTCTTTGAAGGGAGGCTTGAACACATGGAACGACGATAGAGAATATGTGTTGAAGATCTGTATCTCTATGATTCCAATCTTCATCGTAGGAATGTTCTTCAAGGATTTTGTAGAGGATTTGTTTGGCGAAGGATTGTTGGTGGTAGGTATTTGCTTGCTTGTCACAGCGTCGCTTCTTGCATTCTCATATTATGCAAAACCACGTATCAAGGAGGATATCTCTCGTCGCGACGCTTTCATCATTGGTCTTGGCCAGGCTTGCGCAGTATTGCCAGGTTTGTCGCGTAGTGGTACAACAATCGCAACTGGTTTGATTCTTGGTAATAAGAAAGAGTCGGTGGCCAAGTTCTCATTCCTAATGGTGTTGGTGCCAATCTTGGGTGAGGCATTCTTGGAGCTTTTGAAGATCATCAAGCACAAGTGCCCTGACTGTAAGACTGTCATGGAGATGGTCAACGGAGAGTGGTTCTGCCAGACTTGCGACAAGGTCCAGAATATGGGCTTGGATTTGAATGTTGCGATCGTAGGATTCTTGGCAGCGTTCATTTCAGGATGTTTGGCATGCAAGGGAATGATCGAGTTTGTGAAGAAAGGTAAGTTGATCTACTTTGCAATCTATTGTGCAATTATCGGATGCTGGGCAATCGGCTACAGCATGATGTAATATTCAGATATGGATTTTATAGCAGGCGAGGTATTACTGTTCAATAAACCGTTGCATTGGTCATCGTTCGACCTTGTCAACAAAGCGCGTATCAACATACGTCATCGTCTTGGTGTGAAGAAGATCAAGATCGGTCATGCTGGCACGCTTGATCCGTTGGCGACGGGAGTGCTTATCGTCTGCACCGGCAAGAAGACGAAAGAGATCGACAATTTCCAGTATCAGACGAAGGAGTATGTGGCGGAGCTTGCTCTTGGAGCCACAACACCATCTTTCGATTTGGAGACAGAAGTCGACGCTACATATCCTACTGAGCACATCACTCGTGAACTTGTGGAGGAGACACTTAAGAAATTCTTAGGAGAGATCCAGCAGGTGCCGCCAGCATTTTCGGCAGTGAAGATCAACGGTAAGAGAGCCTACGAGTATGCCCGAAAGGGAGAGGAAGTGGAGATCAAACCGAAGACGCTGGTGATTGACGAGATTGAGTTGATGGAGTATTCGCAGACTGCGATTAAGATAAGAGTGGTATGTAGTAAAGGTACATACATACGTGGTCTGGCAAGAGATATTGGAGAGGCATTGAATAGTGGGGCACACCTCACGTCGCTCTGCCGCACACGAATCGGAGACGCAAAGTTGGAAGACTGTATCTCGCTTGAACAGTTCCAGTTTTTGTTAGATAACGATCCGACAATTAAGACAGTTGAAGAATGAACGTTGACGATGACGTTAACGAAAACGAAGACGAAAACGAAAACTTCTTCGGACATTTATATTAGGAAAACAAAAAAAGATAAAATATGAAGCTTTCAAAGTTCAAATTCAATCTTCCTGAAGAGAGCATAGCACAGTATCCTTCAGAGCATCGTGATGAGTGCAAATTGTTAGTGTTGCACAAGAAGACTGGAGAGATTGAGCACAAGATATTCAAGGATCTTCTTGAGTATTTCGATGAAGAGGATGTATTTATTCTTAATGATACAAAAGTGTTCCCTGCCATTTTGGAGGGAAATAAGGAGAAGACAAATGCCAATATCGAGGTCACATTGTTGAGAGAGCTTAACAGTGAGTTGAGATTTTGGGATGTGCTTGTAGAGCCAGCTCGTAAGATCCGTATTGGCAACAAGCTATATTTCGGTGAGGATGACTCTCTTGTGGCTGAGGTTATCGACAACACAACTTCAAGAGGCCGTACATTGAGATATTTGTTCGACGGTTCTGCAGAAGAGTTCAAGGATCTTTTGATGAAGCTTGGACGCACTCCATTGCCAGACTATATCACACGTCCTGTTGAACCAGAGGATGCAGAGCGTTACCAGACTATCTACGCAGATAAGGAAGGTGCAGTTATGGCTCCAGCTGCAGGAATGCACTTCTCTCGTGAGCTTATGAAGAGATTGGAGATCAAGGGATGTGAGTTTGCAAAGATCACACTACACGCAGGTCTTGGTAATTTCCGTGATATCGACGTCGAGGATTTGACAAAGCATAAGACAGATTCAGAGCAGATTGAGGTTAACGAGGAGAACGCTAATATCATCAATGCTGCTACTAAGAAGCATAGAAACATCTGTGCTGTCGGCACAACAGTATTGAAGGCTATCGAGACATCTGTCAGCACAGACGGAATGATCAAGCCGTTTGAGGGATGGACAAACAAGTTTATCTTCCCTCCATACGATTTCAGCGTAGCAAACAGATGTATCACAAACTTCCACTTGCCATACTCAACAATGTTGATGATGGTGACAGCGTTTGGCGGATACGACAACGTGATGAAGGCATACGACGTCGCAATCAAGGAAGGCTACAAGTTTGGAGCATACGGCGACGCAATGTTGATTATGGAGTAAATTTGTAGAGACGCGCGGACGTGCGTGTCTTCAGATGATATAAGAATATTGAGTGAAGAATTTCGGTTCTTCACTCTTTTTTTTGTAATTATTTGATATATAGACTAATGAAAATGATGCAAAAATATCTTTCAGAGTATTGTAAGATACATTAACTTTGCAGCGTGAAAGTAGTAAAACCATTATCTAACATTAAACTGAATAATTATGGAAAATAACAATTCCCAATTAAAACGATTTATTCTTGCGCAAGAGATAAACCATGCATACGACAAAGCATTGGAAGAGGTGAAGTCGGGTAGAAAGCAGAGCCATTGGATTTGGTATGTATTCCCACAGATTGTAGGACTTGGATATAGCAGTAAATCAAGATATTACGGCATTACATCTTTGGAAGAAGCGAAGGGATATCTTGAGAACGAGACATTGCGAAACAGGCTTTATGAGATCACTAACGCTTTGATGGAGCAAGATGGTTCTGCGGAGGAAATATTAGGAGGAATCGACGCGATAAAAGTACGATCATGCATGACCCTTTTTGATTTGGTTTCGCCCGACGACGTTTTCTCGAAAGTGTTGGATAAGTTCTATGGAGGAAGCAGATGTGAGCGGACATTATCCATAGTTAATTGATTAATATGAGTGAAGAGTCAGTAGATTCTTCACTCTTTTATTTTGAGAACAAACAACTTATTTCTAATTTTGCGTAACGGCTGTTACGGTAACGGTCGTTACGCAAAATTATAGTCATGAAATTTTACGATAGAAAAATAGAGATAGAGAAGTTGAGAGAAATAGATAGAATCTCTCAAAAAGAGTCGCAGTTCACAGTTGTGACAGGTCGAAGACGTATAGGAAAAACGGAACTTGTTAAAAAGGCATACGAGGATAAACCTATGCTTTATTTCTTTGTCGCAAGAAAGGCAGAACCTGAACTTTGCGCAATATTTATGGAAGAGATAAGACAAAAGCTTGGAATCCCTACCGTCGAAGCTAACATAAAATCTTTTTCAAGTGTGTTCAAATATGTCATGGAGTTGTCGAAAGAGAGGCATATAACACTTTTTATAGATGAATTTCAGGATTTTTATCGTGTCAATCCGTCGATATTCTCAGATATGCAGGATTTATGGGATAGATACAAAAAGGAATCTCGTATTAATTTGATTGTATGTGGGTCGATCAATTCTCTAATGAATAAGATTTTCAGAGACAAGAAAGAACCATTGTTTGGTAGACAGACGGACATTATGAGAGTGAATCCTTTTCCTCCGTCAGTGTTGAAGGAGATAATGGCTGATAACACAACTGATTATTCAAAAGAGGATTTGCTTGGTTTATATGCACTTACGGGAGGAGTCGCAAAATATGTAGAGCTTTTTGTAGACAAGGATAGATTGACATTGAAAAAGATGCTTGATACAGTTTTTATGCCAGATTCATATTTTCTTTTGGAGGGCAAAAACATGCTTGTAGATGAATTTGGCAAAGATTATGGTACATATTTTTCAATTCTTACGATGATCTCACAAGGCAACAATACTCGAAGTGAAATAGAGGATATGCTTGGAGGCATAGAGCTTGCGGGGTATCTTAAAAGGTTGACTGACGATTATGGACTAATTAGCAAACACCAGCCTTTATATGAAAAATCGTTGAATAAAAATGTCCACTATACTATAGATGATCATTTTTTGCGATTTTGGTTCAGGTTTATCTATAAATATCAACATGTGATTGAAGCAGGTGGATATAGTAAACTTCGTCAGATTGCGGAGAGAGACTACAATATGTTCACTGGGTATTCATTGGAATCATATTTTAGAGACGTGATGAAAGAGAGAGATGAATATACACGTATAGGATATTGGCACGATCGAAAAGGCGAGAACGAGATAGATATTATAGCTGAGGATGAAGTGGAGCAACGACTTGAAATCTATGAGGTTAAAAGACAGAAAAAAAATATAGATTTACCTCTTCTTAACGAAAAAGCAGGTGTTTATATGAAGAGTGTGAAGAGGTATGAAAATTACTCAGTTGAGGTAAAAGGGTTGTCTCTTGAAGATCTTTAGTTAATCCGTTAAAATTCGTTAATTTTTATGTGGATTTTTTTTCATAAAATGATAAAAAAATAGTATTTTTGTTGGCATACTAACGAAATTTCAAAATTATGTCAGCAAATAAGAAAATTAAGAGAGCTCTTATTTCCGTTTTCCATAAAGATGGTTTGTCTGAGATCCTAAAGACATTGAATGAGAACGGAGTCGAGATATTGTCGACTGGTGGTACACAGTCGTTTATTGAGTCGCAGGGAATCCCTTGTAAGGCAGTAGAGGATTTGACATCATACCCTTCAATTTTGGGAGGTCGAGTTAAGACACTTCACCCAAAAATTTTCGGTGGTATCCTTGGACGTCGTGGTTTGAAGGAGGACGAGGAGCAGATGGCAAAGTACGAGATTCCAGAGATCGACCTTGTTATTGTTGACCTATACCCATTCGAGCAGACAGTAGCAGAGGGCAAGAGCGAGGCAGAGATTATTGAGAAGATTGATATAGGTGGTATCAGCCTAATCAGAGCAGCAGCAAAGAACCACAAGGATGTTGTCATTGTAGCATCAAAGGCACAGTACGCTCCACTTCTTGACATCATGAAGAAGAACGGTGCAGAGACATCATTGGAGGAGAGACGCTGGTTCGCTACTGAGGCATTCAAGGTTTCTTCTAACTACGATACACATATTCACGCTTATTTCGCAAAATAAACATGGCGTTCTTCTCTTTCACACAGGAGTTGGCGATGGACCTTGGTACAGCCAACACCATTATCATCAGCAATGATAAGATTGTAGTGGACGAGCCAAGTATCGTTGCTTTGGACCGCAAGACTGAGAAATTGGTCGCAGTAGGTCACGAGGCAAAGGCGATGCAGGGTCGTAACCCAGAGAACATACGTATTGTGCGTCCGTTGAGAGACGGTGTGATTGCGGACTTCTACGCAGCAGAGCAGATGATGCGTGCTATGATCAAGATGGCAAGCTCAGACCGTTCATGGTTTACTCCACAGTTGCGTATGGTGGTATGTATCCCATCAGGAAGTACCGAAGTGGAAATCCGTGCCGTGCGTGACTCTTCTGAGCATGCAGGTGGACGTGAGGTTTATATGATTTATGAGCCAATGGCAGCCGCTATCGGTATCGGTATCGACGTTGAGGCTCCAGAAGGAAACATGATTGTCGACATCGGTGGTGGTACTACTGAGATCGCTGTCATCTCTTTGGGAGGTATCGTTTCCAACAAGTCTATCCGTATCGCCGGTGATGACTTGACTGCTGATGTGCAGGAGTACATGAGCAGCCAGCACAACATCAAGGTAGGTGAGCGTACAGCAGAGGAGATCAAGGTTAAGGTTGGTTCAGCTCTTACTAACTTGGAGGAGCCACCAGCAGACTTCATTGTAAACGGACCAAACCGTTTGTCTGCCCTTCCATTGGCAGTGCCTGTATCTTACCAGGAGATCGCACACTGTATCGAGAAGTCAATCTCTAAGATTGAGGCAGCCGTGCTTAACGCATTGGAGCAGACTCCACCAGAGCTATACGCTGATATTGTACAGCGCGGAATCTGGTTGGCAGGTGGTGGTGCATTGCTTCGTGGTTTGGACAAGCGTCTTACTAACAAGATTGGTATTCCTTTCCATATCGCGGATGATCCATTGCATGCAGTGGCACGTGGTACAGGAATCGCACTTAAGAATTGTGACAAATTCTCTTTCTTGATGCGATAATTTATCGAAGGTTGTGAATACACTTTTACAATTCATACGAAAGTTTAGTAATCTATTATTGTTCTTGGCACTGGAAATAGTTTGTCTATTTCTAGTGGCAAGATTCAATGTTTATCAAGGTTTCCAAGTCAATGCCTCTTGCGGCAGCGTTATTGGAGGCTTGAATTCTGTCCGTACAGATGTGAACCAATATTTCTCATTGACGGAGCAGAACCAGATGTTGGCTGAGCAGAACAGCCAGTTGCAGGGTGAGATTCGACGACTTGAATCGCGCCTTTTGCAAATTGAAAATGACACTACTTATTTGAAGCGTAAGGCATTCGCAGATGAGAATAAGTTCGTATTCCATACTGCTCGTGTTGTGAGTGTCCGCCGCGACAATTTCAAAAATATTATCACTATCGACAAGGGTGAGGCTGACGGCATCAGAGAGTATATGGGTGTCATCTCATCAAATGGTGTCGTAGGAATTGTGGAAGGAGTGACAGAGCATTTCAGTCTTGTACTTCCAATTATCAATATTGATTCTAAAATCTCATCCATAATCAAAGGCAAAAACGGAACTGGTCTTATCACTTGGGGTGGTGGAGATATTCGAAAGGCTGATATGGAGCAGGTGCCAAACTATGTCAAGGTGGCGGTCGGTGATACCGTCGAGACAAGTGGACACTCGACAATCTTCCCTGCTGGAATCAGCATAGGTAAGGTAGAGTCGTTTGAGAAGGGTAATGATGACTTCTATGAGATAACAGTCAGATTAAGCCAGGATTTCTCATCGTTGATGTATGTCGACGTGATTGATTTCGGCTATTCCGACGAGCTTAAGGAGTTGAACGAACAAATTAAGAAAGGGGATAACAAATAATGGGTGTTGACATACTTTCATACGGATTTGCTTTTGTGGTGTATGTATTGCTCCAGGGATTGGTGTTGAACCATATCAATTTTCTTGGAGAAGTCAATCCTTACCTCTACGTCCTTTTTATCCTTCATCTTCCTACAGGATGTAATCGTACATTGGTTCAGGTGTTAGCATTCCTACTTGGACTCTCAATCGATTTTTTCAGTGGTACAATCGGTGTGAATGCCGGAGCCACTTTGCTTCTTGGATTCTTAAAACCACACATGGACAACACGTTCTCCCCACGTGAGGATAATAAGATGATTGTGCCTGGATTCAGATCGTACGGTATGAACACTTTCATCCAGTACGCTTCCATTCTTGTGTTGGTGCATCATCTTGCACTTTTCGCATTGAGCGCATTCACATTTGATAAGTTGCCATATGTGCTTCTAAAGGGTGTATGTTCAACACTCTTCACTTTACTACTTATTTTTATTATTGAATACTATCGCAGTAATCGTAGAATAGATGATTAATGATAGCAACGACAATAGAAGATATACCATTTCGCTTATAATGGTGGCAGTCTGTTTGATTTATATCATCAGACTTTTTTCTATTCAGATCGTAGACAAGAGTTATTTGGAGCAGTCGCAAAATAATGCCTACCTTAGAAAGGTGATTTATCCGTCGCGCGGATTGCTTACCGACCGTAATGGAAAACTGATCGTTTTCAATAAACCAGCATTCGATATTATGATTGTGCCACGTGAGGCAAGGGGTATGGATACTCTTGCTTTCGCTCACATGCTTGGTATCACAAAGGACGATTTTGATAAGCGAATGGCCATTATCAAGCACAAAAGTGGCTATTCGCCATATGTTCCCCAACTTTTTATGTCTCAGTTGAGTGCTGAGGAATATGGTCCGATTAGCGAGAAACTTTTCAAGTTCAACGGTGTCTATGTGCAGAAGCGTACTCTTCGCGACTACAATTATCATAACGCGGCTTTGGCTCTTGGCTCCATCGGTGAGGTTTCAAAAAAGCAGATTGAGGCTGACGATTTTTATCAACAGGGTGACTACGCCGGACAGAACGGTATTGAGCTGACTTACGAAAAGGAGCTACGTGGAGAGAAGGGTGAGGAGATTCTTCTTCGTGACTCGCGAGGTCGTGTGAAGGGGAAATATGAAGACGGTAAGTACGACAAACTTCCGGTGGCAGGTAAAGATATCGAATTGTCTCTTGACATAGAGTTGCAGAAATATGGCGAGGAGTTGATGCATGGAAAGATTGGCTCAATCGCTGCGATCGAACCGTCGACGGGAGAGATCTTGGCTTTGGTGTCGAGTCCGACTTACGATCCGTCTATGCTTGTGGGACGAAAGAGAAGTGCCAACTTTGCCGCTCTTTCCAAAGATCCGTTGAAACCTTTGTTCGACCGTCCGATGATGGCGCAGTATCCTCCGGGCTCAACCTTCAAGACTGCTCAGGCTCTTGTGCTTCAGCAGGAAGGTATTATCACACCGAACACTGCCTACGGTTGCCAACATGGTTTCCATGCGGGAGCCTTGACAGTGGGTTGTCACGGTCATGAGTCGCCCCTTAACTTGATGCACAGTATTCAGCACTCTTGTAATGCTTATTACTGTTGTGGATTCCGTGCGTTGATCGACCACAAGAAATATCATACGGTGTCTGAAGCCATTGACGTGTGGAAGAATCATATCGTCTCTCTTGGTTTCGGATATAAACTTGGTGCGGATGTTCCTAATGAGAAGCGTGGATATATTCCAAACTCAGGTGTATATAATAAGGTGTATGGAGAGAACAGTTGGAAGGGATTGACAATCATCTCACTTTCAATCGGTCAGGGAGAGGTGTTGGCTACACCGTTGCAGATTGCCAATCTTGGAGCCACAATCGCCAACCGTGGACATTATTTCACTCCTCATCTTGTGAAGAATATTCAGGGTGGAAAGATTGACTCGTCGTTTATCGAGTGTCACCACAGCACAATCGATCCTAAGTATTATAATGTTGTGGTCGACGGAATGGAGCTCGTAATGATTTCCGGAACTGGTTATTATTCACGTATCGATAGTATTGCGGTGTGTGGTAAGACAGGTACTGCTCAGAACCCACACGGAAAAGACCACTCAATATTTATGGCATTCGCACCTAAGGATGATCCGAAGATTGCGATCAGCGTTGTGGTGGAGAATAGTGGATTCGGTGCGACGTGGGCTGCGCCAATCGCTACGCTTATGATTGAAAAGTATCTGAAGGGAGAAATTCCAAAGCGACGCAAGCCTATTGAGCAACGTCTACTTGAAGCAAACCTAATTAAGGAGTAGGAAGATGGACAGAAGAAACGAGAATATTCTTATCAATATAGATATGTGGACGATAGGGCTCTACATTGCCCTTGTCATCTTCGGTTGGGTGAGTATCTACGGAGCGTCCTACAATTTTGATGATCGTGATTTCTGGGATTTCTCACAGAGATACGGTAAACAGCTTGTGTGGATTGGATGTTCGGTAGTGATTGCCGGAGTGCTTCTGATGCTCGACATGAAAGTCTACAACACGTTGGCATACGTTATCTATGCCTCCTTTATTATATTGCTGATAGTCACGCTTTTGGTCGCCCCGGATACGCGAGGTTCACACTCGTGGTTGGTGATGGGGCCTGTCAGCATACAGCCGGCGGAGTTTGCCAAGACAGCCACGTGTCTGTGTCTGGCAAAGTTCATGAGTAGTTATGGCTTCTCAATGAAGAATGTCAGAGATACTATAATTATGTATCTCATCATTTTTGTGCCGATGTTGATTATCATTGCACAGAATGAGACAGGATCAGCCTTGGCCTATTTTGCCCTATTCCTTGTCTTGTATCGTCAGGGAATGACGGGAATTATTCTGTTGTTGGGAGTGTGTGCCGCTGTGTTCTTCGTCGTGGCTATTCGTTTTGGAGCCACACCGATTGTAGACTCGGTGCCAGATGAGAATCTGGGAATGTTTGCGATTATGATAATGGCGACGATCATCGCGTTGTCGATGGTCTACTTCTATTATAGAGACAATACGCTTGTGAAGACCATTTCAATAATGGGAGTGTCGATGTTCCTTATAGGTATTATTGTCTACAATTATCTTGATGTTAAAATTAAATTTTCTTATTTGGCATATATCGTTGTCGGTGCATTGGTAGTTTATCTGTTGGTTATGGCATTGCGTCAGCGAAAGATTGGATATTTTTTGATCTCGCTCTTTGTGGCCGGCTCAATCGGATTTGGTCAGATGTCCGACTATGCTTTCAATAAAATCCTTCAGCCGCACCAGCAGGTCCGTATTAAGGTGACATTGGGAATGGAGAACGACTTGAAGAAGTCGGGATATAATGTGAACCAGTCTATGATTGCCATCGGTAGTGGCCGCTTGACAGGTAAAGGATTCTTGCAGGGTACGCAGACAAAGTTGAAGTATGTGCCAGAGCAGGACACCGACTTTATCTTCTGTACTGTGGGAGAGGAGCACGGTTTTGTCGGCACTACTGTTGTGATACTTGGTTTCCTTGCTCTGATGCTTAGGTTGATATCCTTGGCAGAGAGACAGCGATCGTTGTTTAGTAAGATTTATGGCTATTGTGTAGCGTCGATCATATTCTTCCACGTCGCCATCAATGTAGGAATGGTGATCGGATTGACACCGGTGATTGGTATTCCTTTGCCATTCTTCAGTTATGGAGGATCCTCACTATGGAGTTTCACGATATTGTTGTTCATCTTCCTTCGTCTCGACGCAAGCCGTAAGGAGTATATGATGGAGTGATGAGCAAAATCTCTGTCGACGCGTTGAATATCCTCACGCATCTCTCGTCGAAAGGCAAGGGAAGGGCGTGGGTGTACGCCAACTGTAAAAAGGGAAGCGTATTGCCTGACGACTTATTGGAGCGACGCGATGAGATTATGCAGATTTTGGAGTCTGATCAATCTTGTTTCGACGGAATAATCACATTCTACGAGTCTTCATTTCCCAAGATCCGTGCGCAGGTGTCTGCCGGGGATTTTCCGCTCTGCTTTTTCTATCGCGGAGATATTTCATTACTCAACACCAAGAAGATAGCCGTGATCGGCACACGTAATTCCACACCTGACATCAAGGTGAGGGAAGAGGCTGTGGTGGATGCGTTGGTAGAGAAAGGAATGACGATCGTCTCCGGACTCGCTAACGGTTGCGACTCTATTGCACATAGCAGATGTGTGGAGAGGGGAGGCAAGACGATTGCTTTGCTTCCGTCGCCAGTGTGGAGAGTGATTCCTGATTCGAAGATTGCTTTGGCTGAGGAGATTGTGGAGAGTGGGGGATTGCTGTTGAGCGAATACTACACTGTGGCAGGGAAGACGGAACTTACTCCACGTTATGTTCGCCGCGACCATCTGCAGGCTATGTTGTCGGACGGAGTGGTGTTGGTGGCAAGCAATGAAGATGGAGGCTCACGTTTTGCTGTCAACTATGCTTTGACTATTAATATTGATTGCGCCGCTCTTTACGATTCTGCTACGGATGCAGACAATCCGTTGTTTGCTCTTAATCGTCAGGTGGTGAAGAGCAGGGGAGAGGCAGGCGTGATTGATGCCAAAGACGCCAAGAATTCCGTCGGCAGATTTATCGATAGATGCTTCAAACCAAAGAATTTGTTTGATTTTTGAATTATGCCAAAATACTCTACTATAATTTTCGATCTTGACGGTACGCTGATGAATACGCTTGACGATTTGGCGATCAGCACCAACTATGCCCTTTCGCAGAACGGTTTTCCTACTCGCACCACTGAGGAGGTTCGAGGTTTTGTGGGAAATGGAGTCAGAAAGTTGATTGAGCGAGCAGTGCCGGAAAACACGTCGGAAGAGAAGGTCAACAGTGTGCTTTCTTGCTTTCATCAGCATTATCTATTGCATTGTAGAGATCATTCCCGTCCATACGATGGAATTATGGATCTTTTGAGTGAACTCAAGAAGCGTGGAATCAAGATGGCTATTGTCTCGAATAAGCCAGACAGTGGTGTGAAACAGTTGAATACGGAGTATTTTGCTGAATATATCGACGTCGCTCTTGGAGAGAATGAGAAGGCAGGCATACCACGCAAACCAGCGCCTGAGATGGTGTATGAGGCGATGAAACAGTTAACGTCAGAATCGTCGTCAACGTTATATGTGGGTGATTCCGACGTCGACATCATGACGGCTCGCAATGCGGGAATTGATTGCTTGTCGGTGACGTGGGGATTCAAGACAAGAGAATTCCTGACTCAGTTTGGTGCGACGAGGATGATTGATGCACCGTCGGAAATGTTGGAAATAATATGAATTAATTATATGGATTTCAAGTCGGTAGATTTATCAAAATGTGCGCTTGTGCTTGAAGGCGGTGGAATGCGAGGCGTCTTCACTGCTGGAGTATTGGACTATTTTCTTGACGCTAAGATAGAGTTTCCATACGCCATTGGTGTGAGTGCTGGAGCAGGCAACGTGTTGAATTTCATGTCAAAGCAACGTGGCCGCACTAAGACGATGGATATCGACTATCTTGAGAAATACAACTATATTGGTATTGGTACGCTCCTTCGTACTGGCAATATTATGGATTTCGGTTTGTTGTTCGACAAATTTCCCAAAGTCATTTATCCGTATGATTTCCAGACTTACCTCAACAATCCCACTAAATGTGAGGTTGTGGCCACAGATATCGAGACTGGGGAGGCTGTCTATATGGACGACCGCACTACACTAGATCGTCTCAACATCGTTTGCCAGGCATCGTGCAGTTTGCCATTTGTCTGCAAAATCACAGAGTTGGATGGGAAGAAGTTTCTCGACGGAGGTATCGCTGATGCCATACCGTTTCAACGAGCGTTCGACCAAGGTTATGATAAATGTGTGGTGATTCTCACACGTCCGTTGGGCTACAGAAAGAATCCTAACGGAATGAAATGTCCTAATTTCGTTTATAAGAAATATCCTAAACTACAGGAGAGACTCCGTCGCAAGAATATGGAATACAATATCTTAATGGATAAGATAGAGGCGATGGAGAAGACGGGGGAGATTATCGTTGTCCGTCCTGTCGACGTCAAGGGAGTCGACAGATTGGAGAAGAGTCCGAAAAAATTGACTGCATTATACAACCACGGCTACGAGGTTGCCAAAGAGATGTTTGGTTAATTTCTAACTTGAATATAGTCTCCTGCCTCAAATACACTTTGGTACATTTTCAAACTATGTTTGCTTGGTCCGCTTATTGGTGAGCAGAATCCGAAGGTCAAATCATATTTGGAATTGCATTTAGGGCAGATTGCGTAAGGCATCTCCACTCTAACCGTGACTGATTTGTCAGCCTCAACGGGGCAAGCCAGATCAGCGGCATGCAATTTGTTGTCGTAGTCGCGGAAAATCAAAACGCCTCCATATCCAAGCGCTGTGCCTGCAGCGTAGAAATTGCCATATTTATATTCGATATGTGATCCGGCGTTGCGCAGTTGCATAAAATCAGAGTAGGGAGTGCGGATATTAACGCTTAGATTAGGTATAGGGTTTTCCTCTTCTCTTTCACATGAAGTGATGAAGAAGGAGGAAATGATAGTCAAGACGCTGAAAAACAAACGATTCATAATCAAACTCTTATTTATGTACACGCACTATGTCGACGGTGTGGCTTCCTGCACCGATTAGATCAGCGCGTTCGGCATTCTTCATCTGGAAATCCACGAATCTCTCAAATGCCTCCTCGCTCATCTTGTTGATGACGGGGCGCATATAGTCTGACGGACCATCGGGAGAGAAAATCGTCACTCTCTCAAGTCCGGCAAGTTTATTTAGTCGGTCGATATCATCCACACGCATATAGTCGTAGAGTTCCTCCTCATCCGAGCGGACGTGGAAGGATTCGTCGATGAATCCCTTCTCCATAAGGTTACAGATTCTGTCCTCATCAAAACAGTATGTCAGGATACAGTAGTCGTTCATCACGTAAGCGTTGAAGATGAGACCGCCATCCTTAGTTACACGTTTAGCCTCATTCATAGCGATGAGTTTTTCGTCGTCGCCGATAAGATGGTAGAGTGGGCCGAAATTGATTGTGATGTCAAAACTATTGTCTGGCAGGAACGACAAATCTTTAGCGTTACCTTGGTAGGCCTTCACTGCGTCGCCCTTCGACTTTAGGATATCAAGGTTATGCTTCACCAATTCCACAGCAGTCACGTCGCAACCGAGTTCAGCAAGTGCGAAGGAGTATCTTCCCGTCGCAGCACCTAAATCAAGGATTTTTAATCCGTTGCAATTCTCAGGAAGGAATTTTTTGATGTAGTGCATCGACACGCGAAATTCCACCATACCATGACGGCGGACAAGACGCAAATCTTCCTTATGCTTATTGTAGTATTTGGTTAAAAGTTTGTCTCTCTGCATTGATTATTTATTTATTTTGCATTCAGCATTTCTAATTCAGCATTACTCTTCGTACCAGCTTGCGTACAAATGGTAGTTGTCGGAGATTCTCTGGATCATATCCTTCGACTGCTCTGGCGACACCTCCTTGATCTTCTTAGCTGGCACACCTGCCATTAGGCTTCCTGGCTCAACAATTGTACCTGTTGTCACTACAGCTCCTGCGGCGATGATCGAGCCCTCGCCCACCACTACGTTGTCCAAGATGATTGAGCCCATTCCCACCAACACGTTGTTTTCAATCTTAGCACCGTGGATAGTGGCGTTGTGGCCTACCGACACATTGTCGCCAAGCTCGATTGTGGAAGGCTTTGGTGATTTGTCGTATAGAGTGTGAAGCACAGCTCCGTCCTGGATGTTGACATTCTTGCCAATCTTGATTGAGTTGACGTCGCCACGTAGCACTGCACCAAACCAGATGCTGCTGTTGTCGCCGATCTCCACGTTGCCGATCACTGCAGCGTTGTCTGCCAAGAAAACATTCTTTCCAATCTTTGGAGTATAGCCTCTAACTGATTTTATAATTGCCATAATTGTCTATTTTCTAATTTATTAATCTTTCAAAGTGAAATTCCAAGAGCAAGTGCTGTCTATATTCTTGGTTTTGGGAAATCTTGTATTAAACTTTCTCTTTCTGTAATTCTTCCTCTAAAAACTCCATGACATAAACCGCCCCCTGATAATACAAGCCTGTTCGCTCATCTTCTAGTTTTTCGTAGGTCTTAGAATTATAAAGCAGAGACATTGCTTCAGCCATCGAGAGCCCGCGATCTTCCATCAACATCAGAATGATATCAGATGTCAGACATTCTATCATGAATTGTTTGTCGCGTTCGTGTGTATCTGTTGTTGCCATGAGTTATACTTTTGTCAAAGTGTTTAATGAAGCTATTGTTGCAAAGAAATACTGATATTTCGGCTCTACGAATTTCAAGCGACGGATAAGCTCATCTAAGTCAATGTATTGACGTATGAAGAGGCTAATAGTGGCACCTACCGTGTCATCAGCTATAGGACCATATACAATATCGTAATCATGAGCTTGCTGGTTGCTACGATTTTGACGATTCATAATGATAAATTTTGCCCACTCTTTTGTGTAACCATCAAAGCGGAGCACCTTTAAGTTTTGTATTTTGTTTTCGTCGTATGTGAATTCGGAAACAACTGGAACGCCCTCACTTGTTTTGGCAACTGTTAGTTCTGCCATTCTGTAGGCTTGTGCATAAAAAGGGCTCAGATAGAAGCCTTGACCAAAATCCTTACCTTTTTTGCCTTTGCTCAAATCAATTTTTGATATGGGCATATTTGATCCGTGATAGAGTATCATAGTATTAAGGCTCCTCCATGCCTTTTACAAATATTCGCACAATCCTCTACGGCATCGTCAATTGATTGTGTATGTTCGACGTCGTAGTAATCCATTAGGAACTGTAGACCTTGGTATTGATGTAAGTATTGGTATGCTTGACGATTAGTCAACCCAAAGCGTTGGGCAAAGGCTCCTACACAACAGACCAAGTATTCAACGATGTTGATTTTTTCTTCTGACATATAGCCTACTTATAATGTTATTGTCTTCAAATATACACCCTTTTATTAAAAAAAGACAATAATCTAATGTGAATAGTATACCTTTCCAACTATGGAAACATTAACAATAGGGGCGACCACAATGATCACCCCTACATATTTCATCTTATAGTCAACGTCTTCGTTTTCGTCTTCGTTAACGTCAACGTTTTAATCATCTAAATCGTCGTTGTTGCGACGGTCGTTGCGGAAATTACCTTTTGTTCCCTTGAAACGATCCTCCTTAGACTTGTGTGGACGGCCTCCGCCTCTGTTCTCGTCACGGCCTCCCTTACGGAAATCACGTCTTTCGCCTCTTCTCTCGTCGCGTCCACCTCTACGGAAGTCACGATCGTCATCATCTCTACGGTCTCTGCGGAAATCCTTTCTGTCGCCACGGTCGTTTCTGCGCTCACCACGGAAACTTCTCTTGTCGTCGCGGTCGCCATCTCTGTGGAAATCACGTCTTTCACCACGATCGCCATCTCTTCTGTCTCCATCTCTACGGTCTCCACGGAATCCGCCTCTTCTCTCGCCTCTGTCGCCACCTCTACTGTCGCCACGGAAATCACGTCTTTCTCTTCTCTCTTCACCGTCGCCTTCAGAATCTCTCTCGAAACGCTTCTTGCGCTCTCCAAGTTTCTGCTCGTACTCTTTCTTCTCAGCCCAACGCTTTTCTCTTTCAGCGCGTGCCTCCTGCTCTTCGTGGCGACGACGCAAGTATGCTAGACGATCAGACTCTCTCAAATCCTTACCATCCTCATCAACATATTTTCTACGCATTGGGTGGAAGAATTCGTTCTCCTCACGGTTTTCACGTCTTTCCTTATCCTCTTTTTCTCTTTCCTCTCTCTCCTTGAAACGACGCTCTTTGCCATCACGCACGTAGTCTTCTCTACGTCCTGAGAACATCTCGTATTTGCGGAACTCGCAGTCGATGTCGCCGTTCTTAAGAGCCACTTTGAACGATGGAGATAGACGGATCTGTGATGTAGCCTCGTTTGGCACTGTGATGATCCATGCGTTCTTGCCTGTGCAATCCTCCTTAAGCTTCTTGCCGATCTCAGCGTAAAGAGTAGGAAGGTCGTCTCCGCCACCGATACGCTCTCCGTATGGTGGGTTGAACATGATCATCGCGTCGCCCTCTGGGATATTAAGTTCCTGGAATGGGATACAAGTTAGCTTGACGTAGCTTGCCAAACCAGCGTTAGTTACGTTCTTCTCAGCGATCTCGATGCTGCTGCGTAGGATATCCGAACCATAGATTGTGTAGTCGAACTCCTTCTCACGGCTGTCGTCCTGGAAGATCTCGTCGAACATGTCAGCATCGTAGTCTTTCCAAGTCTGGAAAGCGAATTTCTCGCGGTATAGACCAGGAGCGATACCTTTGGCGATCATTGCAGCCTCAACAAGGATTGTACCCGAACCACACATTGGGTCGATGAAGTCGCTCTGACCGTTCCAGTCTGCCATCAAAAGCATACCTGCAGCCAACACCTCGTTGATAGGAGCTGCTGTCTGAGCCACACGGTAGCCACGCTTGTGTAGCGACTCACCGGATGAATCCAATGAGATCGTACATGTTCTGTCTGCGACGTGGATGTTGATATACAAGTCTGGATTTGTAAGACGCACGCTTGGACGTTTGCCGATCTTCTCCATGAATCTGTCGGCGATCGCGTCTTTCACTCTATACTGCAAGAACTGTGAGTGACGGAATACGTCTGAAAAGACAGTGGCATCAATCGCAAAAGTCTTTCTGTCGTCAAGATACTCATCCCAATCGAAGGCCTTAACTTTTTCATACACCTCGTCTGCACTCTCTGCCTCGAAAGTATAGATAGGTTTGAGCACTCTCAATGCTGTACGACAAAAGAAGTTTGCCATATACAACATTTTCTTGTCGCCTTCGAAGGTTACGCCTCTGCGTACTTCCTGTACATTCTCGGCTCCAAGATCAATTAGTTCTTTTGCCAAAACGCCTTCCAACCCTTGGAAGGTCTTAGCCACCATTTCAAATTTTTCTGCCACTTGCAAAATTCATTAAATTTCCTGCAAAGATACGCTATTTTCCAAATCATTAGCATCTGCCATGCTCATTTTTCTTTTCTCAGCACGACGATAATAATAGATAATACCGTATTCCTTGCATTTATCAAGTTTTTCTTCCTCTGCTTTGTTTGCGTATGTGTTCTCCACCTCGTCCCAGATCTGAAGGATAACGGCGTCGACTTCCTTATTAAGTTCGTTGACCTCCTCCATCTTTCTCACTGTGTTTGCCTGAAGCACTTTCTGCTTGCTCTCAAGCTCGGCGAAGTTCTCGTAGAACACCTGCACTTTCTGGATCGACGGGTTGTAGATTGGAGCTCCACCCTTCATCTGACGGTCGCGCTCTCCCTTGATCACCTTCTGTCCCCACTCAAGAAGTTTCTCGTCTGTGGATAGGTCAGGCACGACGGTGTTCTCTGGCTGCAAACCGTATAGCAGTTTGAACTCAGCCTTGATTTCCTTTCTCAACACACACATGTTCACTACCTGGATGAAGTGAGACACGTAAAGACGTGCCATCTTCAATGTCTCCTGATAGCCTTTGTTGCTCTTCACCTGTAGGTCGGAGCACTGCTTGTATTCGCTCAACGCGCGCTCGTAACGGATAAGTAGAGCTCTCGCGTCTTCAAGTGATTTCAATGAAAATGCAAGGTTGCGGATATCTCCGATTTTCTGGCCTTGCTCCACTGCCGACTTCAATGTGCGAAGACGGGCTTGGTTTGTATTTGGTAATCTTCTGTATGGCATTTGTTAGTCCTCCCTGTAATTAGTCTTCTCTGTAAAGAAGAGATTCTGCGATTGATTTTAGCACCTCTTTCTTCTCTGCGCTCAACGAAAGCTGGCTTAGTGATTCCAACGCTTTCTGGTAATAGCTGTTCATTTTCTCTTCAGCTATTTTGCCGATGTTGAGAGAATCGTAGATTGCTGTCACGGCTTTCACTTTCTCGTCTCTGTCGAATGTCTCTTTTGCGATCCACTCCTCCAACGATTTCTTAGTGTCGCCTGATGCCTTCTCAAGGGCAGTGATTAGCAGGTATGTCTTTTTATTGCAACAAATGTCGCCACCAATTTTCTTTCCGAATTTCTTCACGTCGCCATACACGTCCAACCAGTCGTCCTTCAACTGGAATGCCAAGCCGACGTTGATACCGAACTCATAGATTAGGTCGGCATCCTTAGCTGACGCTTTTGCGCAGATGGCACCGACCTTCAAACTGCAGGCAAGAAGCACAGCTGTCTTCAGACGGATCATTGCGATGTATTCGTCTGCTGTGACGTCGTTACGCGACTCGAAATCCATGTCGTACTGCTGGCCTTCACATACCTCGATGGTAGTCTGGTTGAAGACGTTAAGTAGGGATGGAAGCAACGAGTGCTCTGCTCTGCACATCACCTCGTAGGCCTGGGAAAGCATCACGTCGCCAGAAAGAATGGCGGTGTTCTCATTCCATTTCTTGTGTACAGTTGGTTTTCCACGACGCATATCTGCTTTGTCCATGATATCATCGTGAAGCAGGGTGAAGTTGTGATACACTTCAAGTGCACATGCCGGATAAACGGCATCATTCACTTTGCCGCCAAAGAGGTCGCACGCCATCAACGCGAAGGTTGGGCGAAGACGTTTTCCTCCAATGGAAAGCACGTATCGAATAGGCTCATACAGATTGTATGGCTCCTTGCCCTCAAAAATAGAGACAAGTGTCGATTCGATTACTGGAAGATAATCTTTTGTATTCATATATATTATAAGTCCTTTGTTTCTTTGTTATAGTGCGACGTCACATTGTGGCGTCGAACGTAGCGGATTGCTCATTTTGCATTCCGCATTTAGCATTTTTAATTAAACCACATCCTGGCTGCTGTTCTTCTCGCTACGCTTGCTTCTATTGTAGCTTCGGTAGGAGTCGTACTCAATATCCACGTCTGGCTCCACAAACTCATCTCTGTGTGTCACTTTGAACGACACATATTTGATTGTGAGTCCACGCTCCAGCCACTGTGATTCGTAGTAGGTGCGGATAGAGAGGATCTTGTCGTCGGAGAATCCTGAGTGGTAAAGGTCGTTGTTGCTGAATGTCACTTCATAACGGTTGCTCTTTATCATCTCATTTGTGTAGGTGAACATGAAGTTGCTGTCTGTCTTTAGATGGACAGTGCCGCCGTCTTTCATGATTTCCTGATAAAGGCTCATGAAACGTGTGCTTGTCAGACGTTTGTTCACCTTCTTCATCTGTGGATCTGGGAATGTGATCCATATCTCCGACACCTCATCTTTGTCGAAGAAACCTGCGATGGCCTCGATGTTGGTGCGGATGAATGCCACGTTAGGCATCTTTAGCTCAAGAGCCTCTTTAGCGCCAGCCCACATTCTTGCTCCCTTGATGTCGACGCCGATGAAATTCTTGTCGGGGTACATCTTGGCAAGTGCGACGGTGTATTCACCACGTCCACAACCTAATTCAAGCACGATAGGATTGTCGTTGCCGAAGAATGTATTCCATTTTCCGCTCATCTCGTGTCTGCCTCCAAACTCCTGCTTTAAGTGGTAGAAGGGGCATTGGAACACGTGTGGATAGGAATCCATATCGCTGAATTTCGCCAGTTTGTTTTTTGCCATCGCTGTTCTTTTTATTGTTCTACAGAGGCTTTGCGCACACGTATGCCGACATCTGAGATGCCTTCAAGCACGTCTTCACGCATGCCCTGCCAAATGTTTATTTTGTAAGTACCTTGTTTCGGAAATTTTACCAACGGCATGAACGACACAGGCAGATGGTAGATGTTGGCGTAGTATGACGCCATTCCGTCGCCCACCCAGTGTCCGTGGTTGTCGGCCAACGCGCACTCGATAGTGTCGCTGTAGATGTCGCCTGCTGGACTTGTCGCTTCGATGAAAAGCCAAAGGTTCTGGTATTTGTATGAGCCCTTGTTTCTCACGTCCACCACGATCTCGTATGTGTCGGTAGTGTCGTTCATCACATACTCGAAAGCCAAGGCGTCATCCTTCTTCCAGCCGTCTTCCGGAATATCCTTGATATCCTGGTAGACGCAGTTGTCGCCACACGAGTTTAGCCCCGTCAGTGCAAGAAGCATAAGTAAAAAGCCTAAGATGAACTTATTCATTGTTGCCTCCTCCGTTATTGTTCTGGTTGCCGCCATTATTCTGGTTGTTTGGCTGACCACCGTTGTTTGGACGGTTGCCGTTGTTGCGGTTTCTGTTATTGTTGTGACGGTGCTGGTTGCGGTTGCCGTTGTTATTGTTGCGGTTACCGTTCTGCTGGCCGCCATTGTTCATGCCACCATTGTTTCCTCCGTTCTGCTGAGGCTCGTTATTCTGCTGGCCGTTCTCTCCACCTTCGTTAGCTCTAGGCTGGTTGCCATTCTCATTACGAGGCTGACGGTTCTGCTGGTTGTTGCGGTCGCGGCGGTCACGGTTGTTGCGGTTATTGCCGTTGTTATTGTTGCGGTTACCGTTCTGCTGGTTACCGTTATTATTGGCATTATTCTCGCCACCATCGTTAGCCTTAGGTTGGTTGCCGTTCTCATTGGCAATACCCTGGTCCCCCTTAGAAGAAGCCGACTGTGCGTTTGGAGCCACGTTCTGCTGCTCCTGGTTATTTCCGTTTCCTCCATTCTCAGCGTTTGCGTTACGCTGACGGTCGTCACGGTTGCGATTCTTGTTCTTCTTCTTTTTCTTCTTGTCGAAGCGAGTAAGGTCGTCCTGTCCTACCACATTCTCGTAGTCGACAGTCTTAGCCTCACGATCACCCTTGTTGCCGCTTCCGAATGGTTCTGCCTTTTCACCACGTTTGTTAAGCTCGATGATAGCCTTTACCTCATCCACAGTAAGAGTGACAAGGTTGGCAGCCATGTTAGGGGCTGTGCTGTACTGCATTGTACGGGCAAGGATATCGCTCTTGAAATGGTAGTAAGTACCGTCGAGAGTCTCAAGCTGGATATCGCGTGGAGGAAACTCTTTCTGAGCCTCAAGGTAAGTGTCGACCTCGAAGTTCATGCAGCACTTAAGTTTAGCGCACTGTCCGGCAAGTTTCTGAGGGTTAGGGGAGATATCCTGGTAGCGGGCTGATGATGTAGACACCGACACGAAGTTAGACATCCACGATGAGCAGCACAATGGTCGTCCGCAAGGGCCGATACCACCGATTCTGCCTGCCTCCTGGCGCGCACCGATCTGGCGCATCTCAATTCTCACCTTGAAAGTGTCGGCAAGCACACGGATAAGCTGACGGAAATCCACACGCTCGTCGGCGATATAGTAGAAGATGGCTTTGTTGCCGTCGCCCTGGAACTCCACGTCGCCAATCTTCATATTTAGATTCAGATCTTCCGCGATTTTGCGGGCCTTGATCATAGTGTCCTGCTCGTACGACTTCACCTCTTCGAAGTGTTCAAGGTCGCTCTGCTTTGATTTGCGGAAGATACGCTTGATGTCGGCGCGACTTGGGTCGACGCGGTTTTTCTTCATCTGAAGAAGCACCAACGGGCCAAGAAGCGAGACTCTTCCTATATCATGACCTGGCATAGCCTCAACAGTCACCCAGTCCCCCTTTTCAAGAAGAAGGTTGTTGGTGTTGCGGAAGTATCCCTTACGCGTATTCTTGAAAGTCACCTCCACAAGGTCGGTGCTCTCCAATGCGCCGGGCACATCGCAAAGCCAGTCGAATGTATCTAATTTTAGGTCGGTGTGTTTGCTGCAGCCTTTGGCATTCATATTGCATCCGCCACCGTTGTCTATACTACTCATTTATATATTTTATTTTTTAAGCAGAGTCATCACTTTGAGAAGCAAATCATAGAAAATGATTTTTGAATTTCCGTTTCTCTCAATATGGAATTCTGCCTTTGATAATTCATCTACTAACTGCCATACATTCTTTTCCGTGATGAAGCGAGCGAACTTCGACGAGAAGGCATTTTCGTCGTTCGTCATATAGTTGAGCGACGGGTTACCCACGTTGAGGATGAAGTTCTCGCGCACCATGTGCTGGCAATACTGCAAAAAGGAGAGCTGTTTCTTTCTCGACAGTTTTGCAAGCTCATTGCTCAGGTTGATGAGGTCTTCAAGGTCGCTGACATACGCCTTTCTCATCATACGCATGAATGTATCCAAAAATGTGTTGGCTTCGTCTTCAAGCAGTTCGAACGCAGCGATGATACTGCCTTTGCTAAGGCGTGCTGCATACTGAATCTGGTTGTCATCGGCGTTGCCGTTCTTTGTTCTTATTGCGTCTGCAAGCACTTTTTCAGGAAGAGCTTGCAACACCACTCGTTGAGTACGCGACTGGATGGTAGGGAGAATATCGTCGGGTTTGTCGCTCACAAGAAGGAAAAGCGTCTTGCCGACAGGCTCCTCGATACTTTTCAATACCTTGTTGGAACATTCCGCACCCATCAGTTCGGGATGCCAAACCACCACCACTTTGTATTCGCTCTCGCAAGCCTTGATCTGCAGTTTACGAAGGAGTTCAGTTCCCTCACAGTTGTAGATCATCGGTTGCTTTGTTGCGACGCTGCTGAACTCCTCTTCCACCCATTTGTCGAGTGTGAAGTAGGGCGACGTCGCGATCATCTCTCTCCAGCCGTCAAGGTGCTCCATACAGTATTCATCGCTGCCTGCCGCCTTCTTATTAATGATCGGGAAGACGAAATGAAGGTCAGGATGCTGGAGATTAGCGTATTTTTTGCACGACGGGCACTGGCCGCAAGAGTCGTTCTCGCCTTTGTTTTCACACGACACATATTGAGCGTACGCTAATGCTAACGGCAATTTGCCCACACCCTCTGGCCCACAGAACAGCTGAGCGTGCGGAATTCTGCCAGACTTGACAGCGTCGATGAGTTGACTTTTGAGCTCATCGTGCCCGTATACATCGCGAAAAAACATTTTTTATGCAAATTTACACTTGTATGCAAAAATAATAAAGTTTGAAAATTTAAGCAAACAATACTGCGAATAAAATTTTTGAAGTGAGGATTTGGGGCATTCGTTAGAAATGGGGAAATAAGGATTTTGCGTAGTATAACCGTCGTCGAAAATCTCTTAATAAATGAATCCGAACATCCAAAGGGGGATCTCTTTCATGCTGGCGTACTCGATGTCGTCTTTCGCAAGATAAGCATTCTCAATTTCTTTGATCTGATGTGAAGTCTTGTTTTTCCCTCCTACTTCAAACGTGTATCCGTTCACTTCAAAATCTGCTTGGGATGGTGACGACACAATTGGATATAAATCCTGTAGAAATTGGATGAATATATTTTCTCTTATTGTCCCGATATTTGGTTCGCCGTCAGTAAGTGCATAAGATAGGTTGGGATTATTTAAATAGATTTTATCTATTTTCTCTAATATCTTAATGCCCGTGGCTTTCTCTCTCACCATAGTAATCAACTGCGCTTTTTCCAAATACATGAAATAGTCTGGCAACGCGTTTCTTGATATTCCCAACTCTCTTTCCAAGACAGAGAAATTTGGTTTGAATGGAACACTTTGTGCTATTACATAAAGCAGTTTTTTCAATTTGGCACTTGAACTGACATTCATCTTTGCGAATGTTGGTACATCAAACTCCACAACCTGCTTTAATACACTTCTGAGTCGGATGGTGTAATCGTCCGACTCCAAAAAGAATGGATAGAATCCAGTTTTCAAATATTCCTTGAAATATACCAATGGTCTGTACTCCGTATAAGGAAATTTTACGTTCCCTTTTACTATCTCTTCCAATGTATAAGTGGGAAGATCTAAATGCAAAGTGAGATTAAGGTACTCTCGGAATGAGAGTCCTTTTAGATGATATTCCACCTTTCTTCTGCTTAAATCAGCTCCTCCTTGTTCCAAATCAAGAATTGAGGATCCGGTGTAAATGATTTGTAGGTCAGGCAAAAGATCGTATATATTCTTTATCTCAACAGACCAGCCACTATATTTATGGATCTCGTCAATATACAGTTTTTTACCTCCATTTTGATAAAACTCTTTAGCTAATTCAAACAATCTATGTGTTGTGAAGTAAAAATCATCTGCTGTAACGTAAAGTGAGTGTTCTACGTCATTGGTTATTTTGATATGCTGTAGGACTAATGTGGTTTTTCCCACTCCACGTGCTCCTAGTATGGCTATCAATCTGTTATTCCAGTTGATTTTGTCGTGTAGATAACGTACAAAATCAACGTTTACTCTATCAATCAGTAATTTATATGTCTCAATTAGATTATTCATAACGTATAATTTTCTACAAAAATATATAATTGCACGATAAACTATGCAATATTTGTAGAAAATTGCACGATAGAGTATGCAGTTTTTGCTAAAAATTGCACGATAGAGTATGCAATCTTACAGCTTTATCTTCAACGCGACTTCCAACGAGTGGTCGCTGCGCTCGTATGTCTGGTTCTCTTTTATTGGTGGCAAGACGCTGCGATAGTCATACTCGTATATGACACTTAGGTATAAGACCTTGGTTATCTTGCACTCAATCTCTGTCTCATTCTTCAACAGATAGTTGCTGAAATCGTTGATTTTTGGCTGATAGAAGAATTTCTCCACTAAGTAGACTGCTGGCCCGATCTGCTGCTTGACCTTTGGTCGTAGTGATAGACGGAAAGCGTTGTCGTCCAATGTCTTTTTGTCGTCCGTATAGTCGACGACGTCGTATAGCCCGGCCAAACTGATGGAGTAGTCGTAAACCTTTGGTTTGGAGCAGATATTAAACTTTGCTCCTGCCACTGCGTCTAATCTGTAGTTGTATCCTTTGTAGGTGTTGTGGAGATACTCGAAGGCTATTAGCGGCGACCATTTTCTGTATGGCATGAAATCGATTTTGGAATGTAATTCAATGCCGTTGTTCTTTGTCTTATGCTCGCTTTCGGAATAGGTGTATTTTCCTCCCATCACGAATTCGAGCGTGCTGTCTGCCACTGTCAATCCTCCCGATGCTTTGACATCTGCTTTATTGATATTTCCTGAACTTAATGATCCTCCGGCGGAAATGAATCCTGATGCTTTATTCTCTTTTTTCTCTTCTTTGGCGTTTTCTTCGGCAAACGAAGGAAGAGCTATGGTTGCCAACAACCCAATCGTTATAAGGAATTTAGATAAACTCAAAACGTTAATTTTTAGATTCACGTCGCAAAGATAATATTTTTTGAGGTGTATTGTGTGTTGACAAAACAAAAACAGGCAATGATACTACTTTCGGTTTAGAATTAATGATGCGTTGTATTTCTATTTTTAATACGATTTTTTCTACATTTGTGAGTGTAATATAAAAAATGTGATGAATATGAAATTAGGAAATATCATAATCGCGACGTTGCTTGCTTTTTCTGCGGTGTCATGTAGCGTTGTCAAAAAGGAGCCGACTCCGGTTGAGCGTTTGACTCAGATCAGTGAGCATCTTGATAAGAGTGGGACTAAATATTCAGAGGAAGAATGGGAAGTCCTTGGTCTTGAAATCGAGGAGATTGAGGATGAGATTCAGAAGAATAAGGATAAATACACAGAGAAGGAGCTCGCTGAGATCAACCGTCTTAAAGGCAAATGTCTTGCTAAGATGGCAAAGAAAGCTGTAAATGATTTTGCTGGCGAATTTGGCAATTTCCTTAAAGAGTCAGAAGGTATCCTCGGCGGATTCATGGAGGAGATTAATAAGGGAAGAGAGGAGTAGAAATAAAAATAGGCAATCCATTTTGGATTGCCTATTCTATTTTGCATTTAGCATTTCGAATTCATTATTCTCCAAGTTCTCCCTCGTCGAATTTCTGATATAGGAAATCGTTGTAAGGATAACGCTGGATGTGAATCTCCTTCACCTTATCGTAAAGTTGTTTCTTGAAATCCTCAAGGTTTGACTTGTCTTTAGCCGAGATGAATATGCAATTACAGTTGTTCATCTTCGCCATCCACATCTTCTTCAAATCCTCAAGAGAGTAGTTCTCTCGTTTGATTGGAGTAAGGTCGTCTTCTGCCTTCTCGACGTAAGTGAATGCGTCGATCTTATTGAAGACAAGCATTGTTGGCTTCTCTTCTTTGTTGATCTCCGACAATGTCTTCTCCACCACTGCGATCTGATCCTCGAATGTTGGGTTGGAAACGTCGACCACATGCACAAGCAAATCTGCCTCTCTCACCTCGTCGAGTGTGCTCTTGAAGCTTTCCACCAAATCATGAGGCAACTTACGAATAAATCCTACTGTATCTGAAAGCAAGAATGGAAGATTCTCCACAGTCACTTTTCTCACCGTAGTGTCGAGAGTGGCGAATAGTTTGTTCTCCGCAAACACCTCGCTCTTGGCAAGCATATTCATGATTGTCGACTTGCCGACGTTGGTATAGCCCACAAGTGCCACACGCACCATCTTACCACGATTCTTGCGCTGTGTGCTCTTCTGCTTGTCGATCTCCTTCAGCTCCTCCTTCAATAGTGAGATTCTGTTGAGGATGATACGACGGTCGGCCTCGATCTGAGTCTCACCCGTACCACGCATACCGATACCTCCCTTCTGACGGTCCAAGTGTGTCCACATTCGTGTAAGTCGAGGCAACAAGTATCTGCACTGTGCTAGCTCCACCTGTGTCTTGGCATGGGCTGTCTGGGCACGCATAGCGAAGATGTCAAGGATAAGTGTTGTACGGTCGAGAATCTTGACACCAAGCTCCTTCTCGATGTTGCGCAACTGTTTTGGCGACAACTCATCGTCGAAGATCACAAGGTGGATAGAGCTCTCCTCGTCTTCCTCATGATCGATGATGTAGTTTCTGATCTCTTCAATCTTACCCGGACCGACGTAGGTGTTGGAGTTGGGCTGCACAAGTTTTTGCATGAAGATTTTCTGCGGATAAGCACCCGCAGTCTCAGCCAAGAACGCCAACTCGTCGAGATACTCCTTTGCCTTCTGCTCCGACACTTGCTGTGTGGCAACTCCGACAAGGATGGCTCTTTCGTCGTATATTTCAGTTTTAACTTGTTCTGCCATATTAAGCGTTTTCTTTTTCTTTGATAGCGGCACGTACAGCGGCGTCGATCTCCTCCATCAAATCTGGATTTGCCTTAAGGAATTCTTTAGCTGCGTCACGTCCCTGAGCGATCTTCTCGTCGTTGTAGCTGTACCATGAACCGCTCTTCTTAATGATTCCGTACTCCACACCGTAGTCGATCAACTCACCTGTGTATGAGATTCCCTCACCGAACATGATGTCGAATGAAGCGCTGCGGAAAGGAGGCGCTACCTTGTTCTTTACGATCTTCACCTTAGTGCTGTTACCGATCACCTGGTCGCCATCCTTGATAGCTGATGTACGACGGATATCGATTCTGACAGAGGCGTAGAACTTAAGTGCATTACCACCTGTTGTTGTCTCTGGATTACCGAACATCACACCGATCTTGTCACGAAGCTGGTTGATGAAGATACAAGTTGTATTTGTCTTGTCGATAGTGGCAGTAAGCTTTCTCATTGCCTGGCTCATCAAACGAGCCTGCAAGCCCATCTTAGAGTCTCCCATCTCTCCCTCGATCTCAGCCTTTGGAGTAAGTGCGGCTACAGAGTCGACTACCACCAAATCCACTGCTGACGAACGGATCAACTGGTCAGCGATCTCAAGTGCCTGCTCGCCATTGTCTGGCTGCGACATAACAAGGTTGTTAGTGTCGACGCCAAGTTTCTCAGCGTAGAATCTGTCGAAAGCGTGCTCAGCGTCGATGATGGCAGCAAGACCACCAGCTTTCTGAGCCTGTGCTATAGCGTGGATAGCAAGAGTTGTCTTACCAGATGATTCAGGTCCGAAGATCTCGATTATACGGCCACGTGGGTAACCGCCTACGCCAAGTGCAAGGTCAAGTCCGATTGAACCTGATGGGATCACTGGCACGTCAGTCTGAACGTGGTCACCCATACGCATGATTGAACCTTTACCGTGGTCCTTCTCTATCTTTTCCATTGCAAGCTGCAATGCCTTTAGCTTCTCTGCCGATGGAGCAATAGCTCCTGCTGTCTTTTCGTTGTCTTCCATTTTTTCTTTTTTTTTACTGCTTTTTTTTACTGTTTTGAATAACTAATTCTAAGAATTTGTTTGGTTTGTTCGTCGATTCTGAATCGGTTGTCTGTGCGATGGCCCACAACCCAAATGATGTCTCCGCACTTTCCGTCCGTCAGAACCCATGTATTTTCTTTTTCAAATAAACTAAATTTCTGGTCTACAAAAAAGTCGCTAAGTTTCTTTCTTCCTTTCATACCGAATGGGCAGAAGTAGTCTGCCTGTTTCCACTTTCTCAAGGTAAGCGGGAAGGTCAGTTTCTTATAGTCGATGCAGCAGACGGATTTGTCTTTCACAATGGTGAAGTTGCTGCTGTCGAATATCTCGGCCATGAAACTGATGTGAAGATTGAAGAAGGCCGCGACGTTGCGGATCTCATACTCCTCTTCTTCATCTTCAAACGTATTTTCGTTTTCCTTGCGTGGCTGAATGAAGAGTTTCTCTCGGTCTCGCAACGCTCTAACTCCTGAAGCGGAATAGAATTGTTTTCCTGATGCGTTCTCTTCAAAGATGCAAGTGAAGATGTTGAACACTGTTGACGGGGAGAATCCGTAAGGCTTCAATATTTCGTAAAGCACATACATCGGTTCGGGCGCTGTTCGGATTTTCTCGATATCCAATATGTCCATATCATCCTTGTGCTCCACGATATCTTCACGAAGTAGCTCTATATAATGCATCACGAAATTCTGCGCGCGAGTGAGATTCTCGATGCTCTGAATAGTCGACGCACGAAAACTTGGATTTATGGTTTCCAGTGCAGGAATGATGACGTTGCGCATCTTATTCCTTACGTATACCACCTCGCTGTTGGTGCTGTCCTCAACATAATCCAGATCGTTGTCGAAGATATAGTCGTTGATGTCTTTTCTTGATATGCCGAGGAACGGGCGCACGACGTTGCCGTTCTTTGGCTTAATTCCTGTCAGTCCATTCAGACCGGTGCCTCGAGTCATATTGATTAGGAATGTCTCTACCACGTCGTCGCTATGATGAGCCACTGCGATATACTTGCATCCCGTCAACTTGATCAATGATTCAAACCATTCATAGCGCAGATCGCGAGCTGCCATTTCGATTGAAAGCTTATGCTCACGAGCGTAGGATTCGGTGTCGAAGTCGATAGTATAGAATGGCACGTCCATATCCTGGACATGCTTTGTCACAAACTCGCTGTCTCTATTCGATTCCTCGCCACGGAGATGGAAATTACAGTGGGCCACGACGATATCGTAACCTAAGCGGTAAAGCACGTGCAATAGGGCAATGGAATCGCGTCCACCGCTCACACCAAGAAGAATCTTGTCTTTTCGTGTGAAAAGAGCCTCCTTTTCAATGAAGTGCTTTACTTTCGTCTCCATAGGCGAAACAGAAATCTTAAAAAATAGATAGTTTAGTCTGCGTTTCTTACCAAGTTGATCGTACCCTTCAACTTGTATTCAATGCCGTCCACACCTGTTGCCTTCACTACATAGTAGTAGGCGCCGATAGGGCAGTCATTGCCTTTGTGTGTACCGTCCCATCCGACTGTGATGTCATCTGATTCGTACATCTTCTTACCCATTGTATTGTAAATCCATATCTTATACTCTGCAATTGAAGTATAAGTAGGGCGGAATTCATCATTGATACCGTCTCCGTTAGGAGTGAACACATATGGCATTTCCAAAAGTGAAGCTCTCACTTTGAATGCTGTGTAAATAGTGTCTTTACATACGGTGTTATTGCATGAAAGGACAACGTAATAAGTTCCGTATGTTTCGATTGGAACGTTATTAACTGTCGCAACACTTTGATAAACGAAATCTGAATGCTTTTTCAACATGCCAGTTGAGTCGTTATATATCTTCCAAGTGTATCTTGCATCAGTTGAGTCGTTAGGTATATTGTCTACGCAGTTGCGCTCAAGATCAATTTCAAGCTTGCCTGAATACAGATAGCTGCTGACGCTTGCTCTTGCTTCGTCTTTAGTCCCGAACACCAAAGCCTCATCGCTGCGATTCTCAATATTGTGAGGAATAATCTCAGCGTCGACAGTAAGCTGGGCTGTCATGAAAGGCAGATATGAGTAGAATGTGTCAGTGGTGTATTCATATTTGGTAATCTTGTCTTTCAACTTAAAGACTGTGTGTCTTTTGGGTTTAGTGACAAGCAACGATGAATCTTTATTGATTCCGCTGATTTTCTCCTCTACAGTCTTGTCGCTGATTGTGATGCCGTTAGCCTCATAATCTTGGTATTCTAAGACAATGTTATCCTTGATCTGGACAGTGTCACCTTTCGAGTTGACGTACGTGTTGGCGAATGAAAGGTTAGAGAAATTCACTCTTAGCTGAGGATCGCAAACAGGGTTGGATACAGAATCGTAAGCGCAAACCTTTACTGTAGGGGCGATAGCTGTCTTTTTGACATAGCACAAGTAAATCTTTTCTGTCTTCTCACTGTTAGTAGTGTACAAGAAAGTGTAGCATTTGTTAGTGCCCATCTTGAAGGTAGAGTCCACCTTGACAGTGTCTTTCAAGACATTGCTGTCGTTTCTCTTCGACACGAGCAGAATATTATTGATTTTACTCTCGTTGTCAAGAGTGAATTTTATATTTGCACTGTCTGCTTCACCCACGAAAATTCTCTCTCCAAGAGGACTCTCCTCATAGAATGAAGATAAGTCATCCGTTGGAAGGAAGGATACTGCCGACGCTGCAAGAGATGCCGTGGCAGCGAAAATAGTTGAGACGAAACGTCCTTTCTTCATTAGCGTAATCTGTTGAGGCTTCTGACTTTTGCTTCGTCGATACCAATTGCCTTGATGGCAAGAAGATTCATGACGACAGAAGCAATAGGCAAGAAAGTAGCCCAAGTGACTGAAATATTATAGTCCATGCAATCATCCAATGCCACAAACACTGCAAATGCCGCAATGTTTAGAAGGATAAGTATTGTGGCGAAACCTACCACTCTCATCTGACGAACTCGGTTATTGAATAGAAAAATCGAGCCGAATGTAAGAAGAATAGTTATGATAAGAATAGCCATAACGACTGGACAATCCATTACTGAATATTTATATACACAATCCTCTCCCGCATTAAGAAACTTGATACAATCGTTAAATGACACCAAGATTAGAAATATGGTGCTGATTAACAAGTAAATAGTTTGTATTCTCTGAATCATTTTTCACATAGTTTAAACTTAATAGCAAAAGTAAAAAAAATTATAAAAAAATGCAATAAGAGATGAAATTTTAAAAACAACAGCCGTCGGTGATTTCACCAACGGCTGTGTATCTCTAAGTTCTCTAAGCTCTAAACTCTAAGCTCTTATTACTCATGTCCGTAGCTGCTTCCGTCGAAACAGTGTGTGCAGACGCACTCCTTTGGAAGACCGATTGCCTCGATGATGTTCTCAAGAGTGTTGAACTTCAAAGAGTCCATGCCAAGACGTGTGCGGATCTCATCCACCATCTTGTTGTAGCGCTCTGTACCTGGAGTGATGTACTCGTCGATATGAGCATCCATGTCGCCATTCTCAAGCTCCTTCACGATACGGCGAGTGATTAGCTCAAGCACCGATTTTGAAGCGGAGAAATTGATGAATGGACATCCGTAAAGCAAAGGTGGACAGCTGATACGCATGTGTACCTGCTTTACGCCGTAATCATAAAGAACCTTTACGTTGTCTCTCAACTGTGTACCACGAACGATTGAGTCGTCGCAGAACATAGCCACTTTATCTTTCAATAGAGCTCTGTTTGGCACAAGCTTCATGCTTGCCACAAGCTCACGCATTTTCTGGTTTGTAGGAGTGAACGAACGAGGCCAAGTAGGAGTGTATTTGACGATGGCGCGACGGTAAGGTACGTTAAGTCCGTTTGAGTAACCAAGTGCATGGCCGATACCTGAATCTGGAATAGCTGCCACGTAGTCTGGCTTAATATCGTCGTCCTTCGACATCAAAAGTCCGCTCTTAACACGGAACTCATCCACGTTGATATCCTCGTATGTTGAAGGTGGGTAGCCGTAGTAGATCCACATGAATGAGCAGATCTGCATCTTCTTCTCTGGCTTGCGTAGCTGCTCGAATCCGTCGGCTGTGATTAGCACGATCTCGCCTGGTCCGATATTATAGACAGCCTCATAGCCAAGGTTTGGATAAGCCACTGTCTCGCCTGTTACGGCGTATGCTCCATCTTTCTTTCCGATCACAAGTGGAAGACGGCCGTACTTGTCGCGTGCTGCTATGATTCCCTTCTCAGTAAGAAGGAGCATTGTGCAAGAACCTTTGATAGTGTTGTAGACGCGCTCAATTCCGTCTACAAAATCCTTACCTTCTGTAATAAGCATTGAGATAAGCTCAGTCTGGTTTGTGTCACCTCCACTGAATTCAGCGAAGTGGTGCATACGACCTAGCAATTCTCCCTCGATTTCTTTAAGATTGTTGACTTTCGCTACAGTGCACACCGCGAATCTTCCCAGGTGGCTGTTGACGATGATTGGCTGCGAATCTGTGTCGCTGATCACTCCGATTCCGGAGTTGCCGTTGAACTTTTCAAGTTCTGGCTCAAATTTTGTTCTGAAATATGTGCTTTCCAAATTGTGGATAGATCTTACGAATCCTTTCTCAGAAAGAGTCGCCAATCCACCACGCTTAGTGCCAAGATGCGAGTTGTAGTCTGTTCCGTAGAACAAATCTTTTATACAACTGTCTTTGCCAATAGTACCAAAAATGCCACCCATTGTTATTTATATAGTCTTTATGAAACTGTCCACAAAAGTAGTGATAAAAATTAAAAAGGAGCTTATTAAGCACAATTTTTTATGGATAAGCCGCATTTACGTTTACGGATTCCAGCGCTCGACATCTGTCTTCTCTGCCCTGCCTTTTTTCTTCTCGTCAATCTTCTCGTATGGTTTTGTACTTGATTTTTCTTTCTCCTTTGATTTTGTCGACTTAGGCTTGCATTCGCCTTGTGTCTCAACATGAGGTTTGAATTTATGCACTCTGTATCGGATTCTGTTCTTCTTCTCAAATCTGAACGGATATGCGATTGTGAGTTGTGGAGATACCCAGGATGATATTTTTCTCTCTCTTTCACCCTCTTGTGTGACGATGTCCACAGTCATGCCGTCTGCTTCGACTGTGACTGTCTCATCTTCTCCCACTTTATGCAAATTGTATTGTGGGAAGATGGTGTACCCTAAAGCGCAAACAAGGCATTTGCCTTTGCGTAGTGGGATTCTGCCTCCAAAATAGAAGTCGACGTAGGGATAGAAATCATCTTCGCAGTATGCCACACCTCCTGATTGCGATATGGTAAGAATATTTTTTCTTCCAAATGTCCAGCGTACGTTGACAGCGGTTGGGAAAGCGAAAAAGTCGTTGAGCATATACATGGCTCCAACTTTTCCTCCTAGGAAAAAATAGTTTGTGATCTGGGCTCCGGGTGTTGCTGCCAATCCAAACGCTGGCTTCACCTCTCCTGTGGTGTCGGCGAAATCAGCGGTAAGCATGAAGTCGCCGTAGAGACGGAATCCTGTTTTTTCTTTTGGCAGGGCTGAATGTTTTGAATATGATGAACGTGGGTCTTTTGCCATAGTTGTGCATACACAGCACAACACGGCAACCAACGTCAGAATCACTCTTTTTATATTCTTCATATTAGTTCGTAAGTTTCAAAATGCAAATATAGGACATTTCGCTTTTTATTTCACATTCCTCATTTCTCATTTCACATTTTATTTTCTATTTTTGTTGACTTTTTATATTGCAAAGGCAAAATTAATCAAAGAACATGGGCTCATCCTTTTTTCAGTTTATAGATTTTTTAGACATTCTGCTTGGCGGTATCATCCTATACAAGCTTTACAAGATGCTGAAAGATACATCGGCGTTCCGTCTTTTCATCGGTGTGCTGGTGGTGATCGTGGCTTGGATGATTGTCAACTCGCTGTTGCAGATGAAGCTGATCGGTGGTGTGCTCAACCAGATTGTCAACGTGGGTGCAATCGCTTTGATCGTGCTATTCCAGGATGAGATCCGAAACGCGCTTACAGGAATCGGTTCGGGCAACAATTTCCTTTCTCGTCTGCTCAACACTCAACGTGTCCAGACAATGGAGGAAAGTGACATCATGCAGATTGTGATTGCCTGCCGCAACATGGCTCGTGAGAAGGTGGGGGCTCTTATTGTGATTGAGAACGAGATGAGCCTACAGAGCATCATCGTGACAGGTGATGAGATCTCAGCCAAGATCAATTCGCGTCTTATCGAAAATATTTTCTTCAAGAATTCTCCTCTGCACGACGGTGCTATGATCATTGGCAACAAGATGATCAAGGCTGCGGGATGTATCCTTCCTTTGTCGCACAATATGAATGTGCCAAAGTCGTTTGGTTTGCGTCACCGTGCTGCTCTTGGTGTTAGTGAAAAGCTTGATGTTCAGGCAATTATAGTTTCTGAGGAGACAGGAAAGATTTCATACGCAGAGAATGGAACTATCATACACGATATCTCTACAAAGGAACTTGAATCCATACTATCTAAACAGAAAGCGTAATGAGTGAATCAAATAATATGAGCCAGGAAATTGTGTTGTCTGCCAAGGGAGTATGCAAGAGTTTCAGCAACTTGCGTGTGCTTTCAGACGTGACTTTTGATATCCGTCGCTACGAGTTTGTATCCATTGTGGGGCCGAGTGGTGCTGGCAAAACTACTCTTTTGCAGATCATCAGTACACTTGCGTCGGCTGATTCCGGTGAGGTGAATATTCTTGGTAAGGACACTTCACGTCTTTCGCATGAGGAGGTTTGCAAACTTCGTAATAGCGACCTTGGTTTTGTGTTCCAGTTTCATCAGCTTCTTCCTGAATTCACGGCTCTTGAAAACGTGATGGTTCCAGCTCTGATTGCCGGACGTGATGAGGCTGAGTGCAAGCAGGAGGCTATGTCGTTGCTTACTCGTCTAGGCCTTGCGGAGAGAGCGTCGCACCATCCGAATGAGTTATCGGGAGGAGAGAAGCAGAGAGTGGCTGTGGCGAGAGCGTTGATCAACAAGCCTCAGATTCTGTTTGCCGACGAGCCGACAGGTAGTCTTGACAGCCAGAACAGAGATGAGCTTCAGAAATTGTTCCTGGATCTACGCAAGGAATTTGGATTGACGGTGATTGTCGTCACTCATGATATGACTCTTGCTCAGCAGAGCGACAGAGTAATTGAGATGAAGGATGGAAAAATTATCTAAGATTTTCAAGAGGGTTAAATATTCTGTCGTAAGCTCTTTATATCCACACACTTGCGGAGCATGTGGGGCAGTGGTTGAGACGGAAGGGGAGACTTTGTGTGAAGATTGCAGATATAGTTTGGAATATATCCCTCTTGACGTTGATCTTACTCCGCTTGCAAGAGAGATGACGCAGGTGCAGCTCAGCTATTTCATGCCGTTGCTGTCGTATAGAAAATCGAATATTGAATCACGCTTTGTGTTGAATATCAAGAATTCGGGCGTGAAGAGATATGGAATAGAGGCAGGACGAATGATGGGCAGAATGATTAATGCCCGCGTCGACGCGAGTGAGTTCGACTGCCTTGTGCCAGTGCCGATTACATCCAAACGATATGAGATGCGAGGGTATAACCAGAGCGAGTTGCTTTGTCTCGGCATTGAGATGGAGACGGGGATTCCAGTCCGCACTGATCTGCTTGTCAACGAAGGAAAACTTGTGAGCAACAGTGTCGACGCAAAACGACATAAGAGTGCCACAGCCAACAAGTATCAGGCCACTGATGAGGTGAAGGCGTTTCGTGGCAAACATATATTGGTGGTCGATGATGTGATCACTACAGGCAAAACCATCCGAGATTGTTCGGCTTCCATCATGGAGAAGTGCGACAGCAACGTGAAAGTGAGCATAGCGGTTGTGGGAATGGTGTCGGATTTGCTTGGCATTTACGAAGAACAGAATAAAATTTATACAAAGGATATTTTTCAAGACTGATGATAGACAATATCACCATACAGAGAATTAAGGAGGCGGCAAATATTGTTGACGTGGTTGGAGACTACGTCACTCTTCGTCGTGCCGGCACATCATATAAAGGATTGTGTCCGTTCCATAATGAGAAGACTCCTTCTTTTATTGTCACACCAGCGAAAAATATCTGTAAATGTTTCGGATGCGGAGGTGGAGGAGACAGCATCTCTTTCATCATGAAGATGGAGAATCTGTCGTATCTTGACGCACTCCGCTTCTTGGCAAAAAAGTTTGGAATCACTGTCGTCGAAAAAGAGTTGACTCCAGAGGAAAAGGAGCAGCAGACACTTCGCGACAAGATGCTTGATGCCAATCAATGGCTGTCTGATTTTTTTGAAAGATCGATGCGCGACACGGATGAAGGACGTGCCGTCGGCTATCAATATTTCGTCTATCGTGGACTACGCGAAGATATTATTAAGAAGTTCCATCTTGGCTATTCGCCTGCAGATTATCAGGCATACACAAATGCGGCCTTAACTCATGGAATCAAACTTGAGCATCTGGTAGCATTGGGTGCTACGGTGAACACAGGCACCCGTACATACGACAAATATGCAGGACGTGTGATGTTCCCGATCCATTCCATTTCAGGTAAGGTTGTGGGCTTCGGAGCACGTACACTTAAGACAGACAAGAGTGTAGCGAAATATTTCAATCCGCCAGAGAGTGAGGTTTACAATAAGAGTGAAAATCTATACGGTATTTTCTTTGCTCGTCAGGCCATCATCAAGAAGCAGAAATGTTATGTGGTGGAGGGTTATGCCGATGTGATTTCCATGCATCAGGCTGGAGTGGAGAATATCGTGGCACCGTGTGGTACGGCATTGACTACAGGGCAGATCCGTCTGCTCAAGCGAGTGTTGCCATCAGTCGGCAACACATCGACCGACGAGAAACATGTCACGATGCTTTACGATGGCGACTCAGCCGGTCAGCACGCCGCCATCAAGAACGGAAAACTATTCTTGGCGGAGGGCTTGAATGTCCACGTCGTCACACTCCCTGTGGAGGAGGATCCGGATTCATTCGCACAGCACAACAATGCTGATGTGGTGCAGAAATATCTGGAGGAGAATGAGCAGGATTATATCTTGTTCAAATCCAATGTGCTTCTTCGTGAGAGTGGAGACGATCCGATGAAGAAGGCTGCGGCGGTCAAAGACATGGCGGAGACCATCTCCGTGATTGAGGACCCTATCAAACGCGACGTCTACTCAAGGACGATAGCTCCGATTTTCCAAGTCGAGCAGAGCATCATCATGGAGTACGTGGGCAAGATGCGACGTGATGCTGCCGCTGCAAAGGAGAAAGAACGACTTAGAGGACAGAGTTTCAGCCAGACTCCTACAACACCTGTAGGGCAGGGGAACAATAACCAATATCACAATTCGGGGCAGGCACAGTTCGCCCAGAATGCACCGTCTTCACAGAATCCGTCTATCCTGCCTACACAGCAGACGCCGGATGAACCATTCATTCCGGATGAATATTTTGCGGGACAGGCGGAGGCGATGCAAGGAGGCACAACACAGCCTCAACAGAATGTACAGCAGACACCTGGTAAGAAACCATCGAATGATGTAGTAGATAAATTCTCTGTTGATTATCTGTCCACTCTCAACAAGCAGTATGTGCAGGAGCGAGAATTGATGAGTTTGATTGTCAATTATGGCGGCAAGGATGTGATTCAGCTTGAAGACAAAGAGAAGAAAACCTCGAAAGTGTTGAATGTGGTAGAGGCTATAATGTATGATTTCTCAAAGGATGAGATTGAATTGTCGAATCCTACATTCAGACTAATGTTGGAAGAGGTAAGCAAACTATTGGAATCAGACAAGAAAGCGGATATTGTGAAACATTTTCAGAACCATGCCGACAGGAACGTAAATGATGCTATAAACAGCATATTGTCGGATGACATGTCGTTGGAGGCAGGTATGACCGACGTCGACCGCCAGTTTTGCAAGGATAAACGAGATCGAGAGTTGTTCAACAATCTACGCAAGACAATCGAGTTGATGAAGCGAGAGTGGTATGAGAATGAGAAGGCGGCATTGCAGGAGTTGTTGCTTAAGGCATACGAGAATGGGGATAAAGAGAAGGCTAAGGAGTATGCTGAAAAGTGGACAAAGATGAGCACGAAGATAACAGAAATAGCAAGTAGCGAGGGGCGAGTTATCAACCAGAGTATCAAGATGGAGACGCCCTCGCTCACGAGATATGAGATGCCGGACAAGAAAGAGTTGAGGAAGCAGATCAAGAAGCGAGTGAAGGCGATGACAGAAGAGGAGAAATTGTCGGAGAGTGAGAAAGTGATGGAGATTCTTGAGAATGATTCACGTTTCAAAGAAGCCAAGACAGTGTTGCTTTTCCACTCGTTGCCAGATGAAGTCTGTACACATAAGTTGATTGAAAAGTATGCGTCGAAAAAGAAAATCCTTCTGCCAGTGATTAATGGAGAGGAGTGGTATATACGTGAGTATAAGGGAGATTTGAAGACGGGAGCGTATAATATCCAGGAACCGACGGGAATGAATATCAACGATTTCGATAGCATCGATCTTGTGGTAGTGCCTGGTGTATGTTTCGACAATGATTTGGGCAGAGTAGGACGAGGCAAAGGCTACTACGACAGAATGTTGGAGAAGATCACGAAAGCCTATAAGATAGGCATCTGTTTCGACTGCCAGTTGCTAAGCAAAGTGCCAACGGAGAAATGGGATGTGAGGATGGATATGGTGATTACAGCGTCCAATATGAAAATGTAAGAAAATTTACCCTAAACACAATAAATACAGATTTGTTACGTTATTGTATGTGTGAAACCATACAAAAAAGCAAAAAAATGTTATTAAAAGTAGAATAAGGCGGAATTGACGGCGGTTGCAATTTTATCTTTTCAACAATTATTACTATTTTTGCTTGCTAATTTAGTGTATTATATTCTGGACCAGAAGATAACTATGTTAAAAGACAAGATAAAAGACATATTTGTTGGGTTAGTCCTGGCATTACTTCCAATGATTGCCAATGCGCAGCCTCGCTATATAGGAGAGCTAGGTTTGCGTGGTGGTATCTCATTCTACAATGGAGACATCAACTCATCGAAAGTGTTCCGTGATGTATCTCCAGCGGCAGGAGCATTCATACGTTTTAAGGCAAATGAATTTTTAAGTTTCAAGTTAGACGGTGGTTTCGCCAATCTTAAGTGTGATGCTAGAGATTACACAGAAAATGCGATGCCAGATGTGGTAGTGACAGACAACAGTGGAATCTATCCGTTTGCGTTTGACAAGAGAATCATGGCATTTGACGCGTTTGTAATTTGGAATTTCTTCAAGTATGGCTTTTCAAGTTACGACAAGGATGTGAAGCGGCATACTCCATACGCTATGCTTGGACCATCAGTGTCAATGGCGAAAGAATGGAGTGGAAATGAGTGGAGAATGGGCCTTGCATTTGGAGCTGGATACAAGTTTAAGTTGAGCCAGAGAGTGAACATTGGAGTTGAGTTCACAATGCACAAGCTATTCTCTGACGACTTGGATATCAGCGAATACGACTATTTGGACGACCCTTATCACATGGGTAGTCAAGGATATAAAAACAATGACTACTACTCTCAATTGATGGGATTCATATCAATAGATATGTTCCGTAAGAGAGGATCTTGCAGATATATAGGAAGATGAGCATTAAAGAAAAAATAGATATGACTCGTTTGCCAAAACATGTGGCACTAATCATGGATGGCAACGGGCGTTGGGCGAAAGCACAAGGAAAGGAGAGAGTTTTCGGCCACCAGGAAGGTGTGGATTCTGTCGACAAGGTAATGGAGGCAGCCGCGGAGATCGGGATTGAGTATATCACACTTTATGCTTTCAGCACAGAGAATTGGAACCGTCCCAAGGCGGAGGTCGACGCGCTTATGGAGATCTTCGCGTCGGCTATCACATCTTATGCGGACAAGGCAAAGGACAACAACGTCAAGATAGTGATCATTGGCGACAAGTCACGTCTTAACGAGAAGACTATGGCCAAGCTTAACGAGGGAATGGAGAAGACAGCGTCATGTACTGGTCTGACTATGGTGCTATGCATCAGCTACTCATCTCGTTGGGAGATTATCGAAGGTGTGAAGGAGATTGCACGTAAGGCAAAGAACGGCGAAATAAATATCGACGACATTAATGAAAGCATGATTTCAGACAGTTTGGCTACAAGAGGCATGCCAGACCCTGATCTGCTTATCCGAACAAGTGGAGAGCAGAGAATCAGCAACTTCTTGATGTGGCAGTTGTCGTATTCAGAATTGTATTTCACAGACACTCCATGGCCTGAGTTCAAAAAAGAGCAGTTCTATGAGGCTATCTACAAGTATCAGAACCGTGAAAGAAGATTCGGAAAGACAAGCGAACAGTTGTAATTAAGAAAAAGAAATGAAGGTTTACAAAACAATAGTCAGTGTATTTGCGTTAGCATGTTCGATGGGTTTGTCCGCGCAGACGGAAACAGATTCATTGAAAACTGTGGCTGATACGGTTGTTGCGACGGTTGATACGACAGCCATCGTGGATTCACAGCCTCAGACAAGCGAGACTCCGACTATCACATATTCTACCACAGCTAAGACTTACACTGTAATGGAGGTAAGTGTCAAAGGTGCGGGTACATACGACGAGAAGATAGTGGCTAACTATTCCGGGCTCTATCCAGGACAGAAGATCAAGTTGCCAGGTAAGGATTTCTCAAATGCCATTAAACGTTTTTGGAAACAGGGATTGTATTCCGACGTGAAGATCTATGCGACAAAGATAGAGGGAGATAAGGTATGGTTGGAGATCTCTGTTAAACCACGTCCAAGAATCTCAAGCATTTCATATTCGGGAGTGAAGAAAAAAGACCAGGAGGAGTTTGACAAGTCTATCGGTCTTACTGTTGGAAGCCAGGTTTCTCAGAATATGCTCGACAGGGCAAGTGGAGTCATCAAGAGAAGCTACGAGTCTGATGGTTACCAGAATGCTGATGTGAAGATTACTTTGACTGACGACACAGAAAAAGAGGGATATGTAATTGTAAATGTGGACGTTGATAGAAAAGAGAAGGTCAAAATCTACAGAATCAATATCGACGGTAATGATAGTGTGCCAGCTCGTAAGCTAAAGCATGCGATGAAGGACACAAAGGAGAAGCGTATTATACCGAACTTGTTCAAGTCGAAGAAATTTGTCAAGTCTAATTATGATGCCGACAAAGTCAATTTTATCAACAAGTATAATGAGTATGGCTACCGTGATGCCGAGATCATTTGTGATAGTGTCTATCCTTCTCCAAAGAAGCCAGAAAGAGTTGATATCTATATCAAGGTCAACGAAGGTAGAAGATATTATCTACGTGATATTATATGGGTAGGCAACACTGTATATCCAGAATACCTGTTGAATGCCACTCTTGGAATGAAGAAGGGCGACGTCTACAATAAGAAGCTTATGAATGAGCGTCTGCTTGAAGATGAGGATGCGGTGTCAAGCTTGTATCTTGACAACGGATACCTATTCTTTAATGTTGAGCCAGTGGAGGTGAATATTGATGGAGATTCAGTTGACGTGGAGATGCGAATCTACGAAGGTAGACAAGCGGTGATCAACAATGTTGTCATTACAGGTAATGAGGCTATTTTTGAGCATGTCATTCGTCGAGAGCTAGATACAAAGCCAGGACAGTTGTTTAGCAAATCCAACTTGCAGCGTTCAGCTCGTGAGCTTGCAGCGTCAGGACACTGGGATCCGGAGAAGTTGGATATCCGTCCGGTGCCAGACCCAGAGAACGGTACTGTAGATATCCTATACAACCTTGAGCAGAAGCGTAACGACCAGGTAGAGATGTCGTTTGGTTATAGCCAGACAGGTTTTAACGGAACATTGGGACTTAAGTTTACAAACTTCTCTCTACGTAACTTATTTAATAAGTCAGCTTATAAACCATTGCCGCAGGGAGACGGTCAGCAGTTGTCGTTGTCGTTTACAACAAGTGGACGCAGTTACCAGTGTGCCGCTATATCGTTCATGGAGCCTTGGTTGGGAGGTAAACGACCAATCAGTTTCAGCACATCGTTGTTCTTCTCCAACCAGACTGCTATCAGTTCGAGATACGAGAAAGATTACAGTTATTTGAATGGTGGATATTACGGATATAATTCGTATGGAAACTCAGACTATTATTATGATTCTGATCCAGACAGATTTATCAGAACACTTGGTGCATCTGTAGGAATTGGTAAGAGATTGAAGTGGCCGGATGACTATTTCTCATTATATTATGAGTTTGGCTACCGTCATTATAAGTTCCAGGACTGGGATTATTTCACACTTCACAATGGACATGCCAACAACTTGAGATTCGGAGTGACTTTATCGAGAAACTCAATCGATAACCCATATTACACACATCGTGGATCACAGGTATCGTTGACATTGCAGGCAACTCCACCTTATTCTAAGTTCGTCAAGAATGAGAGAGTAGATGAGCTTCTTGCAAAGAAAAATGCTGGAAACATCTCAGATGAGGAGGCAGAGAAATTGAAGCAGGATTTGTTCAAGTGGGTTGAATACTATAAGACTGAGTTTAAGGCAAAACTATTCACTCCGCTTTCTGCTAACCAGAAGTTGGTGTTGTTGACACGTGCCGAGTATGGATTCTTGGGTTACTATGACAAGAACCACCGATCTCCATTTGAGAGATATTATGTGGGAGGAGACGGTACTTCAGGAACAAGTAGCACATACGCTTTGACTACAGTCACATTGCGTGGTTATGAAAACGGTTCACTATCTCCAAGAGAAAGATTCTATGAGGGAGACAATGCCCAGTATGCAGGAAATATGTATTCAAAGTTGTCGTTTGAGTTGCGTTATCCTCTAATGCTTGAGCAGGCTGCCACAATCTATGTGTTGGCATATGCTGAGGCGGGAAATGCATGGCAAAACTTTAAGGACTTCAACCCATTAGATTTGAAGCGCTCGACTGGAGCAGGTGTGAGAATTTTCTTGCCAATGCTTGGATTGCTTGGAGTTGACTATGGATATGGATTTGATAAGGATATCACTGGAAAGCAAGGAGGACATCAGTGTCATATCGTTATCGGACAGGAATTTTAATGTGTAACATCAATCGTTGAAAGAGATGAGCAGACTAACATCAAAAGTATTTGCGCTAATCGTAATGCTTGCATTTTCTGTAAGCGGTTATGCCCAGTTCAGCGGTGGCAAGGTTGCCATTGTCGACGTGGAGTATATTTTGAAGAACATGCCAATGTACGAGTCGGCTAACGAGCAGGTGAAGCAGATCACTAAGAAGTGGCAGACGGAGGTTGAGCAAAAGCATGAGGAGGCTCGCGTATTACAAAAAAATTATCAGACAGAAGTTGTGTTCTTGTCTGATGAGATGAAGAAGGCAAAAGAGAAAGAGATCTTGGCAAAGGAGAAAGAGGCCAATGATCTTGGAAGAAAATACTTCGGTCCAGACGGTGAACTCTACAAAAAGAAAGAGAGCCTGATGAAACCGATCCAGGATGAGGTTTACGTTGCTGTGAAGGATGTGGCTGAGCAGAAAGGTTATTCGCTTGTACTTGACAAAACTTCAACAGTCGGAATTATGTACTACTCTGCAAAGATAGATATCAGTGACGAAGTGTTGGGTAAACTTGGATATTCTAAATAACAATGTCGGGAATGAAACATCTGTTGACGACGTTATCGTTGCTGCTGACTTTCGCACTTGCGTCTGCGCAGAACACCCACGTCAAACTTGCTCATTATGATGAGGCTGAAGTCATCAAGATGATGAAGGAGACTGAGACTGCTGAGCGTACATTGAAAAGTTTGTCGGACCAGTACGAAGCCGAAATGGTGAAGATGGAGGGCGAATATACACGTAAGGCTGCAGAATATCAGAAAGAGCAGGCATCGTGGGATGAGACAATCAAGAGAGTGCGTATGGAGGAGATCCACACAATCAAACTCAAGATGCAGAACTACTACGATATGGCAAGCAAGACTTTGGCTGACAAGAGAAATGAACTTTACGCTCCCGTCTATAAAAAAATTGAGCAGGCTGTGGCTGAGGTTGCCAAAGAGCAAGGATTCCTTTATGTGTGGGACGTGAAAGATTTGAAATATCACTCGCCTCAGGCAGTGGATATCACAGGTATGATTAAAAGAAAATTAGGTATCAAATAAAACTAAAAAAACGAGATATGGTAAAAAGACTTTTAGCAATTCTATTGTGCGTAATGCCTCTATTCGCTAACGCACAGACAGTGAAACTTGGTCACCTTGACGTCAATTCACTTTTCTTGAAGTTGCCAGAACTAAAGGATGTTGAGAATAAGTTGAAGGAGGTGCAGGCACAGTACGAGACAGAGATGAAGCGTATGGAAGAGGAGTACACTCGTAAGGCATCTGAGTATCAGCAGAACGTTGCTGCAATGGATGAGACAATCAAGAAGAACCGTGAAGAAGAACTTATGTCACTTCAGGAGAAGATGAAGAATTACTTCCAGATTGCTCAGAACGCATTGCAGCAGAAGCAGGAAGAGCTTCAGAATCCACTACGTGAGAAGATCCTAAAGGCTATCAAGGAAGTGTCTGAGGAGAATGGATTCACTTACGTTTTTGACACAAACGCACTACTTTTCAAGTCTCAGAATGCAACAGATATCACTGATCTTGTATTAAAGAAGCTTGGTGTGACAAAATAATTTGCAAAATCGACGGATAATTGCGTCAAATTATGTAAATTTGTCAAAGATTTCAGTTCCCTTGAGTTTTCAAGGGAACGTTTATACGGAATTAGCTCAGTTGGTAGAGCACTGGTCTCCAAAACCAGGTGTCGGGAGTTCGAGCCTCTCATTCCGTGCTTATATAGAGACGTGGCGTGCCGCGTCTCTTATGTTTTTTAGAATAGTGGAGAAAGATGAGCGTAAGAAATGTATGCAGCTCAAAGGATTTCTGAAAGACGCGAGATCTCGCGTCTCTACAAGAAAATTATTAACTATTAATTATTAACTATTATCTATAAAGATGAAAGGTTCAATCGGAGTATTTGATTCAGGATTTGGCGGACTGACAATCTTGAAGGAGATAATGAAAGTGATGCCGGAATACGATTTCTTGTTTCTTGGCGACAACGCTCGTGCTCCGTATGGAACTCGTTCATTTGATATTGTCTACGAATATACACGTCAGTGTACCAAATATTTGATGGATCACAATTGTCCGCTTGTGATTCTTGCCTGCAACACAGCCTCAGCGAAGGGTTTACGTACAATCCAACAGAAAGATCTGCCGACGTGGAATCCGCAGGACAGAGTGTTGGGAATTATTCGTCCGACGGTGGAGAATATCCTTCAGCGTAGCAAGACTAAGCATATTGGTCTGTTCGGCACTACCGGTACAATCAACAGTAATACCTATCCGTTGGAGTTCGCCAAGACAGATCCAGAGGTGGTGGTCAACGGATGTGCCTGCCCAATGTGGGTTCCATTGGTGGAGAACGGAGAATACGACTCTCCGGGAGCCGACTATTTCATTGAGAAGAAAGTAAACGAGTTGATGGAAAAAGACTCGCAGATTGATACAATCATTCTTGGCTGCACACATTATCCATTGCTGCTTCCAAAGATTGAGAAATATGTGCCATCCCATGTCGCCATTGTATCACAGGGAAAGATTGTGGCCGATAGTTTGAGAGACTATCTCAATCGTCATCCAGAGATGGATGAGAGGCTTTCAAAGAATGGCGAAGGCAAGTTTCTTACAACCGAATCAGTGGAGAAATTCCAGACGTCGGCAAAGATCTTCCTGAATACCGACAAAACGATTGAAGCGGAGAGAATCATCTTTTAATTCGAATCGGCATTTTCAGAACGTCGGGGACACTTATTTCTAATAAGACAGGATTTTTAGAATCAAATTCTTTTGGAGATTATATAGCAGTTGTCCAAAAAGAGGATTGCAAAGGACGGAACGTCCTTGCCCCTCCTCCAACGCGAGCCCGGAGGGCGAGCGTATAAAGAAAAGCGTGTGTTGGACAACTCGTATATAATTGCCAAATTTAATCATCAAAACAATCATAGGATTTATTTGAAAAAATCTATAGACACCACAAAATAACCAAAGTTGTGCTTAAATTTTGCACACAACAACCCTAATTTTGCATCAAATTAACGGATTTTGTTAATAAGTCGACGACTTTATTAACAGTGTTAATTACTCTATCGGGATTGTTAATAACTGCAGATAGAATAATGCAAAAAGATTAGAAAATGGCATTACATTTGCAATGTAATTCAAACACAGAAGATACACAATATTACATATACAAACCAAATGTGATACACAAAATTGTTTTGTAAGTCATTGGAAAATAAGTTCTTTGTTTTGAAAAGAGTCACAAGTGATTGCGACTCTTTTTTTATGCCTAATTCTCAAATATTTAGACTCCAATAATCGTTTATTCGCTCAAAAATCGTAAATTTGCAGAAATGCATAAAAACGAAAGACAACAATGTATAAACTATTAGTTCTCGATATCGACGGTACTCTAACAGACTCTGCTAAGAATATTTCAAAAGCCACTAAGCATGCGTTGAGACGTGCGCAGGATAATGGCGTGAAGATTGTATTGGCAAGTGGGCGTCCTACTCCAGGAATTGTGCCTGTGGCTGAGGCGTTGGGATTCGCGGAACATGGTGGCTACATTCTTTCGTTCAACGGTGGAAAGATCATCGACTACCAGACTGGCAAAACGATTTTCGAGAGTGTGTTGCCGGGTGAGATGATACCTATGCTATACAATGATTCCCAAGAAAACAAAGTTTCCATCATCTCATACGATGCGACGTCGGTATTGACAGAGACTCCTGAAGATGAATATATCATCAAGGAGGCTAAGCTAAATAAGATGCCGATCACTAAGGTTCAGAGTTTTGTTGAGGCGGTGCAGCATCCTGTCACAAAGTGTTTGATGACTGGTCATGCCGAGCATCTTGCTGAGGTGGAGCAGAAGGAGAAGAGCAAGTATGGAGAGAAGTTGAGTATTTACCGTTCTGAACCATATTTCTTGGAGATTATGCCAAAGGGAATTGACAAGGCACAGTCGTTGCAACGTCTGCTTGATCATCTTGGGTTGACAAGAAACGAGATGATTGCATGTGGAGATGGATTCAACGATTTGTCGATGATCAAGTTTGCAGGCTTGGGTGTTGCGATGAGCAATGCACAGAAGATAGTGAAACGTCATGCCGATTATATCACGTTTACAAATGATGAGAACGGTGTGGCTCACGTCGTCGACAAATACATTTTTGGAGAGAAGAAGCAGAGAATGCTTGAGTGGAAGAAGAATATGAGATGGTCGAATATCTCGGCAAAATTGTACAAGTACACCCACCGTATGCAGAACAAATAATCACTAAACCCAGAAACACTACTTGGACATGAAATTTTTCAGACAATACGGCCTTTCTATAGTTGTGGCGTTGTTCATAATGAATATGTGTATGATGCCGTCATCAAGCGTCCCATCTATTTCGTTGGGAGGATTAGTCCCAGATTTCTTACGACCATTGGCTGATTTTGTCAAGGCTCATCTTGACAAGTTTGCTCATTTTACATTCTTCCTTATGCTTAGTGTTGCTCTAGGCCACGATCTATGGGTGCAGAGAGTGGATTTCTCGACAAAAAAGATGAAGCTATGGGCAATCGTTGTTCCAATTCTATACGGAGGTCTGATTGAGATCATGCAGGCCACACTTACTACAACTCGTTCTGGCGACGTAGTGGATTTATGTTTTGATGCGTTAGGCACATTGTGTGGATTCTTCTTGGCTAAGACATTCGTTCCAAAGTGGTTTGAAAGAGAGAATTTCGGTGGAGCAAGATGTAACTAATTCATAATTCGTAATTCATAATTCATAATTGTTGGTATAATCTATTCTTAGAGGGATTTACAACGATAGAAGCTTGTAGAGACGGGGCATGCCCCGTCTTTGCTTTTTTCCAGTGCCGCAACGAAGTTGTTATTAATCGGCAAGTTTTCTGATCTAAAAGAACTTGTTTTATGATGAATTTAAAACAAAAAAGACGGAAATGATTCCGTCTTCTCTTAGTTGCGGAGGCCCGACTCGAACGAACGACCTTTGGGTTATGAGCCCAACGAGCTACCGACTGCTCCACTCCGCGATCCATTCAACTCATTTCTGAATTGCGATGCAAAGGTAGCGTTTTTCTGCTTTACAACAAACTTTTTGCAGACTTTTTTGCATAATTAAATTAAAATATTTTGTAGTGTGCTGATAATCAATGTGTTGACGATATGCACAATTTTGAGGGTTTTCAAGCAAATTTTATCAATTTTCACCCCTTGAAACGATTCTCCATATATATGAAATTTTTTTCGGTAGCCACTTTTTTATAATAATCTACTTTTGCATCTGTAAAAAAGCAGAAACGTACTAAAAATGATATCTTTTTTGTCATTTAGTATTGTTGAATGCTCATGGTTGGAATTTATAATTATATTTGTATGGTTGATAGAAAAAAATACAAAAGGATTATGGATAAGAATTTACTCAATTATTTCACAAGTGTGGCATTGCTTGGTTTGGCAGGTTCTGCCTCTGCAGCAATTAGCCAGGTTCCAGTGACTGGTAGCACAGACGGTGCTAAGAATATCTACAAGTTCTTCTACGACAATTATGGTCAGAAGACAGTTTCCGGTGTCCAGACTGGAGATATGGATGGTGCGTCTGCACTTAAGAATCAAAAAGATTTTGCAGCAGTAGTCAGCAAGTCGGGTAAGCAGCCTGCTCTTGTTGGTCTTGACCTGCTAATGCTTACAGGTGCTAATGAGGACGATGCTTGGTATAAGAGCTATACTGAGAATTGCGTCGCTCTTGCAAAGGAGCTTTACCAGAAGGGTGGTATCCCTGCATTTACTTGGCACTGGAAGGATCCAAGTCGTGTGACAGAGTCTCATGGAACAGACGCTAAGTTTGACTTCCGCAACGCATTCAAGTCAGGTTCGACTGAATGGAACACTTCAAGTGACGAGTACAAGACAATGATCAAGGATATCGATGCTGTTTCAGAGGTATTCCTACAGCTTCAGAAAGACGGAGTGGCTTGTATCTGGCGTCCGCTTCACGAGGCATCAGGAGCTTGGTTCTGGTGGGGTATCGGTACTGCTGAGCAGTATAAGGCTCTTTACAAGTTGGTTTACAACCGTATGGTTAACGACAAGGGAGTAAAGAATCTTCTTTGGGTTTGGAATATCGAGCGTCTAAACAAGGCTCCATACGATGAGAACGTGCTTGAGGCATCATGGTACCCAGGCGACGAGTATTGCGACTTTATCTCAGTCGACGTTTATAAGAAGGCTAACGACAACGGATCTTTGTCTGGCTATTTCAATAAGATCAAGACTTTGATGGGTGACGACAAGATGATCACTCTTTCGGAGAACGGTCCTATTCCTGATGTTCAGAATATGCACGAGGATGGTGCTGTTTGGAGCTGGTGGATGCCTTGGTACGACAGTTGGGGCGACGATAAGTTTATCAGCCAGACTTCCGACGCAGTATGGAAGAGCAATATGGAGGATGAGCGCATCATCACTCTTGAAGATATGGAGGGTTGGGGCACATACACCGGAACAGTCATCGTTGATGATCCCTGCTCGCTAAACACTGCATCTCATATCGAGGCTGAGTGTGCAGACTATAAAGGAGTTGAGGTAGGTTCAGAGGCTTGCTCAGGTGGTAAAGCTGTTTGTGTCCAGGATGCCGACGGATATATCAATTTTGAGTTTGAGATTCCAGCCGACGGTAATTACGACATCATCCTTGGCGGATCTATCGCTTACGGAGAAGGAAAAGTTTGCTCGGTTAAGTTGGCCGACGGTACAAGCGTAGACGTTGCTATCAATGAGAACGGACCTGTCTCAGTAGGAACATTCAAGCTAAAGAGTGGAAGACAGACTATCTCAGTTGTCCCAGGCTGGACATGGTGGGTGGTAGACTATATGGAGGTTAACTCAGCAGTTATCCCAGAGGTTAAGCCATCTGAAATATCTGATTCAAAGGCAACTCCGTCGGCACAGAAACTATATGGATTCTTGACTGAGAATTTCGGAAAGAACATCATATCTGGATTCATGGCAGGAAGCATGGATGGTTCAGATGGTAAATTCAAGAATCACGAGGATTACAAGGAGGTTTACACAAGAAGTGGAAAGTATCCTGCTCTTGGAGGTGTTGATTTCATGAACGCTACAGGTCAGAGTGCTTATATGCCTAATGATACATGGTTTAAGAACTATACTGATAAGTCTATGTCTCTAATGGAGGATTTGTGGAATCTTGGTGGTATCCCTGCTTTCACATGGCACTGGCGTGATCCATCTTATGAGACAGATATGTTTTATTCAAGAGGTGAGGCTGGCGACACTGATTTCGATTTCACAGTCGCTATGAATGCCGACGGTTCTTGGAATACAAGCTCTGAGATTTATAAGAATATGGTAAAAGATATCGACGTGATTGCCGACTACTTCCTTGATTTGCAGGATAAGGGTGTCGCAGGTATCTTCCGTCCACTTCACGAGGCATCAGGTGGTTGGTTCTGGTGGGGCCGCCAGGGTGGTGCGAACTACGCAAAACTTTACCAGCTAATCCGTCATGAGATGGTAGACGTGAAGGGTGTACACAACCTAATCTGGGTATGGAATCCACAGAGCGTAGCTGACACAGATTGGAATCCAGGTGCTGAGAATTACGATGTTATCTCAATCGATATCTACAATAAGGCATTCGACTATCAGTCAAATTATGTGGTTTTCAATAATTTGAAGAAGATGTCAGACTACAAGAAACTTATCGCTTTGAGTGAGAACGGACCAGTAGTTGATGCAGACGCATGTATTGCTGATGAGGCTATGTGGAGCTGGATGATGCCTTGGTACCAGAGCTGGGGTTCAAGTTTCGCAGATCAGACATCTAACGATGAGTGGAAGAAGGTGATGGGACATGAGAATGTGATCACATTGGATGAGATGCCAGGTTGGAAAAACTATACTGAGGTTGAACAGTCACAGGCAAAGAGCGACGTCGCTATCTATCCAAATCCAGTGAAGGAGAATTTGACAGTAGTTGCGGACAACGCAGTTGTTGAGATTATCGACATCGCTGGACGTACAATCGCGTCGGCAACAGTAAACGGACAGACTTCTGTTTCAGCTAAGGAGTGGAACAAGGGTGTTTACACAGTTGTTGTATCGACAGAGAATGGAAACCAGATTTTCAAGATTGTGAAGTAAAATAGCTTTACACAAGGATAAAAGCAAGGGTAGAATGCAAATTCTATCCTTGCTTTTTTTATATTTGCAGTAAATTTTAATCCATATAGATTATGCGAAGATTCATCTATACAGTCATAGTATTATTTATAGCGACATTATCTACGTTTGCAAAACGCGATATAGCTCCAGGTGAGTGGCAGACAGTTCGTTCTTACAACGGTATTACAAGCATTATCCCGTCGAAGGAAAAGGTGTATGTTGTTGCAAATGGTGGTATGTACATCTATGACAAGAAGACAAGGGATGTGAAACCGTTGTCCACTCTTGATGGGTTGAGTCCGTCGGATATTTCGATGATTGAATACGTTGAGTCTACAAAAACGTTGTTTGTTCTCCACTCAGACATGACTATCGACTTGGTGGTTGATGGAATAACAATTAATGATGAGTCAATTAAGGATAGCGAGATAAGCGGAAAGAAAGTTAATTCCCTAAAGGTCGACGGTGATTATGTATACGTATCGTTGGATGCGGGAATCGTCGTGTACAATACAAAGAAGAGAGAGGTGCTCGACACTTATGTGGTTGGAGATAGTGGTTCTTATGAGGCTGTTTATCAAACTGTTGTTTTGGATAATGACATCTATGCGTTGATGGCAGACGGAATTAATTGTTCTCAAAGAAAACTAAAGATCTGTGTTAGTGGTTCAAATGCGAATGACTTTAGCTCTTGGAAGACCGTCCCATTGCCATTGGAGTGCAATGAAGGCGACACTATTATGGTGAAACAGATGGAGTGCGCGTCAGGTCATGTGTTAATCCTAACTAACAAAGGATTATTTGCGCGTCTTGGAGATGGATCATGGGTGGATGTTAGCCCTAAGGAGATTGTCCCTCATAGAATTCAGGTTTATAAGAATCGACTTACAGCTTGCACAGATTGGCAGGTTATGGCGTTCCACAAGGACAACCTTGGCGACGTGAAGTATAGAGAGTGTTGGAATAGTCTCGCTGTTTATGATGTTGACGACGACATGGTATGGCTAGACCACGAAGGCTTGAGATTTGCTGATTTGTCAATCGATGAACTTGATGCTACAGTATCTGATTCAGTTGTGTTTGATGGTCCAAGCCAGAAAGGATATTATTCTCTGCAGGTAATTGATGGCGAGATCTATTTGACTGGTAACGATGGTTTCTCGGTTCCTGCTGTTGCCGATTATTCAAGAGATGGTAAATGGCATTATTTGAGAGATTTCTTGAAGAGAGATTCTGCTGTATTCAAGAATGTCCCAAGATATTTAGATGGAGTGGTGTTCAATTCTGCGTACAGAATGTTAGTTGATCCACTTGACAAGGATCATATCTTTGTGCCATCATGGAGAGGATTACATGAATTCTACCGTGATACGCTAATAAAAATTTACGATAAGAACAATTCTGCATTCCAGGCTACACCTCAGTCTTCAAGATGTACAAAAGTGGAATGTGCGTGGTATGATGATGATCACAATTTGATTGCAACAAATCCTAATTCAAATGGTAGTTTGGTTTATGTTATTGACTCGACAGGTGAGTGGCATGAGTTGAGACACAACAAATTTCTCAACCAGCCATCTGCACATTTCCACTATCGTACTAAATCGGGAATTGATTTTGTCGTTGCTGAGTATAAGAGTGCGGCAATTTGTGTGTTTGATTTGAATAAGACTCCGTTTGATGATAAAGATGATAAGACAAAACTAATCACTTCATTCAAATATTCAGAAGATGGGGCTATGGAGACTCTAACTCCTGTATATATCTTCAGCGTCGAGGAGGATCTAAAGGGAGATATCTGGATCGCTACAGACCAGGGCCCAGTAATCATGAGAAACGTAAAGGGAATCTTTGAAAATAAGGAGACGTATGTTCGTCCGAAGATAACACGTGAGGATGATAGCAGATATGCCGACTATTTGTTGGGCGCTGACAAGGTTAAGAAGATACAGGTGGATGGAAAGAACAGAAAGTGGATTGCAACTGAGGGTAATGGAGTGTTCTTGGTTTCTGCCAACGGTGATAAGATCATCGAAAACTTTACTACTAAGAATTCACCATTGTCATCCAACAATGTGATGGATCTTGTTTACGAGAAAGAATCGGGAGTCCTTTATATCATGACTGATAATGGATTGTTCGTCTACGCTACCGACTCTTCATTCCCTGATGAGGATTTTGAAAACGTCGTTGTATATCCAAATCCTGTACGTCCAGACTATGACGGTCCTGTTGAGATTAAGGGTTTGATGGATGAGAGCAACGTCAGAATTACAGACCAACGTGGTATGGTGATTGAGAATGGCGTGAGCAAGGGCGGCACATACAGATTCTCTGCCCGCAGAAGCGACGGTACTCGTCTGCCAACAGGCGTTTATAACATCTTTGTCACTACTGAGCCTGACGGGGATGGATTGACAGAAACTAAACATTTGAAATTCGCAATTATAAGATAAAATGGAAAAACTAACATTGATAAAGGTAGGTGGTAAGATTGTAGAGGAGGAAGCTACACTTAAGAGCCTATTGGAGCAGTTCTCTAAGATTTCTGGTAATAAGGTGCTTGTCCATGGTGGTGGACGTAGCGCTACTAAAGTGGCAGAGAAACTTGGAATTGAGACTAAGATGGTGGAGGGCCGCCGTATCACTGACGCAGAGATGCTAAAGGTCGTTACTATGGTCTACGCCGGACTTGTGAATAAGAATATCGTTGCTCAGCTACAGGCTAACGGAATCAACTCCCTTGGCTTGACAGGTGCTGATATCAACTATATGAGAAGCGACAAGCGTAAGCCTAACCCAATCGATTATGGCTTCGTTGGTGACGTTAGAGAGGTGAACACAGAGATCCTTGCTGATCTTATCGCGCGTGGAATTGTCCCTGTCCTTTCTCCAATCACTCACGACGGAAAGGGTAACCTTCTAAATACAAATGCCGACACAATCGCACAGGAGGCTGCTGTAGCGTTGGCTAAGAGATTCGACGTCTCTCTAATCTATTGTTTTGAGAAAGACGGTGTGTTGAAGGACGAGAACGATGATTCATCTGTTATTCCATTGATCACAAAGTCAGATTTCGAGGCTTATAAAGCCGACGGTACTATCAGCGGTGGTATGATTCCTAAGCTTGACAATGCGTTTACAGCTATCAGCAAGGGTGTGAAGGAAGTGGTGATCACATCAGCCAACCATATCCTAAGCGGCGGTACTAAAATCAAGTAATATTCGGAGACAATGAAGATAGTTTTGGCAACCAAGAACAGAGGCAAGGTGGCTGAGTTTGCAGCTATCTTGGGCGACAAGGTTGAATTAATCACACAAGCGGAGGCTGGAATAACTGAATCAGCCGAGGAAAACGGAACTACATACGCGGAAAACTCACGTCTAAAGGCAAAGTTTATCTTCGAGAAAACTGGTTTGCCTACAATGGCAGATGATAGTGGACTTGAGTGTGATGCTCTCGACGGTGCTCCCGGCGTCTACACAGCAAGATTTGCAGGAGAGGGCGCGACAGACAGCACAAATATCGATAAACTCCTTGCAGTGCTTGATGAGGAGGAAAACCGTAAGGCACGATTCGTAGCTCATATCACATTGGTGATGCCAAACTATGAGATCCATTGTGAGGGAACACTTAACGGTGAGATCACAAGAGGTCGACGCGGAACAAACGGATTCGGATATGATCCCGTCTTCATCCCAGAAGGCTACGACAAAACACTAGCTGAATTGGATGATGAGGTTAAAAACAGTATATCGCACAGACGCAAAGCAATTGAAAAAATGCAGGAAGCGTTGAGCAATCTCAAT
>JAKSKW010000006.1 GCA_024401495.1 Paludibacteraceae bacterium | reverse complement strand
CCAAAAGCCGATAGCCTATTGAGCAAGGCCGAGGCCTCTACAACCTACCAGCCAAAAGGCAATTATTTGACAGAGCACCAATCTCTAGCTGATTATGCTAAGAAGAGCGATATCCCAACAGTGCCAACAAACGTGTCGTCGTTTACAAATGACGCAGGCTACTTGACAGAGCACCAATCTCTAGCAGCTTATGCGAAGAAGAGCGATCTTCCAAAGAAGGATAGCCTATTAAGCAAGGCCGAGGCTTCTACAACTTACCAACCAAAAGGCAATTATTTGACCGAGCATCAATCTTTGGCAGATTATGCGAAGAAATCGGAGATTCCTACAGTCCCAACGAAAGTGTCGTCGTTTACAAACGATGCAAATTATATTACAAAAGCTACATTTGATGGTATTGTTGCAGACTATAATATTCTGTTGGATAAATATAAGAAGGATTTGGATTCGCTTAAGACTGTGATGGATAAGAATCAAAAAACAGTAGATTCGTTGTCTGTAGTATCATCAATTATACAAAGTAGTTCATCTTCTCCCAAAAATGGAGTGTTAAATAATCATGTATATGTGGATCTTGGACTTCCAAGTGGAACAAAGTGGGCTTCAGAAGATATGTCAGGCTTTTATTCATTGCGAAATCTTAGTAATTATTCATTGCAAGATTTGGCTTCGTTTGGTTATATAGAGTCTTTGGAGAATCCTGTTTTGACGGCAAAATATGATGCAGCTACAACTAATTGGGGAGAAGGATGGAGAATACCAACAAGGGAAGAGTGGCAAGAGTTAATAACTCAATGTAATTGGAAATTATTTCAAGGCTATGGATCATCTAAAACTTATTTGATTACTAATAAAAATGATCCAAATGGTAATTATATAATTATAAGTAGTAGTACAGGAATAAATGATGAAGGAAAACCCATGGGAACTGCTGGTAATTTTTATTATTTAGGTTCTACTATTAAAAGTAAAGGATATTCATGGTCAATTAGTGGTTCTTCTATTAGTATCCAATCTACTTATATGCTGTACGGTCTTCACGTCCGTCCGGTGTGTAAATAAAAGAAATGTTTAACCAAATCATAGGGGCGAAAGCCTCTATGATTAATAAAATAATTTATGGCTAATAATATTAATTTGAAAAAGGCAAGCAACTATAGAATAGGAGCTGGATGCTATAAATGGTGGGCAACAGAAGATATTTGGGAGCAGAAATAAAGAAATCATCGCTTTTTTAATGCGGAATTTGGAATAAAGGAGCAATGCTACGAGACAATATCTCGTGGAACGAAACAGCTGGAAAAATGCGGAATTGGAATCAATACCACGAGCGAACCGTGGATACGGTTCATATATAATGAGCCCATGGTTGATTCCGACGAAGCGAAGCGAGGAGGAAGCTACCGTGGGGAAACGGGATCAATTCATAATTCATAATTCGTAATTCGTAATTGTCGGTGCGTGCCAACGATGGTGTTTATTTCGACGTTGGATCTTGGACGTGCGTGTGATGGATGATTGGGAAACGAGATCAATTCATAATGCATAATTCATAATTCATAATTGTTGGTGCGTGCGGAATGCGAAATTTGTGGTTTATGATATAATTGATTACTTTTGCTATAGAATGTTAAATAATTAGTGTTATGAATGAGAAAAATAGGATGGTAATTTTCCAAAGTGCAGACGGCTCAATCCAAATTGATGTCAAGATGGAGCAGGAGACAGTATGGCTTTCTTTAGATCAAATGGCGGAATTGTTTGACAAGAATAAATCTACAATTTCCCGTCATATAAAGAATGTATTTGAGGAAGGAGAATTGCAAACAGATTCAACTGTTGCAAATTTTGCAACAGTTCAACAAGAAGGTGGTCGTAGTGTAGAACGAGACATTACTTATTATAACCTTGATGTGATAATATCTGTTGGTTATCGTGTTAAGTCTCAGCGAGGCACCCAATTCCGTATTTGGGCAACAAAAGTCATCAAAGACTACATGGTTAAAGGATATGCTATCAACGAAAAGCGAATTAATGAGGTACAAACCAAGTATGATGAGCTTAAAGATGTTGTGAAAGTTCTTGGCAGAACAATAATTCAGCAGGAGAAACTTTCCAATGACCAACAGCAAGGATTGCTGAAGGTTATTACCGATTATGTATATGCTCTTGATACCCTCGACAAATATGACTATCAGCAACTTATAGTTGAGTATACTTCCGGAAGCGGTTACTTTCATGCAACCTATGAAAATGCTATGGAGGCGATTCTAAACTTGAAGGAGAAGTTTGGAGCAAGTGATTTGTTTGCCAATGAAAAGGACGATTCTTTCAAGAGTAGTATCGGGCAGATTTACCAAACATTTGGAGGAGTGGAACTTTATCCCAGTGTTGAGGAGAAGGCTGCCATGTTACTCTATTTGGTAGTTAAAAATCATAGTTTTAGTGATGGTAACAAAAGAATAGCCGCAATGTTGTTCCTTTGGTTCTTGAGTAAAAATGGTATTCTCTATGCAGAAGATGGACATAAGCGAATAGCAGATAACACTCTTGTAGCTCTTACTTTAATGATTGCAGAGAGTAGAACTGATGAAATGGAGGTGATGGTAAAGGTTGTGGTCAATCTGATAAATAGAAACAATCAATAATCCTATGATTTATAAAAAAAGCGGCAGAAATGCCGCTTTTTTTATGTTGAATTATCTGAAAAATGCTCGGTACTGCCCTCCAGGCAGGAGAAATGCCACGAGCGAACCGTGGATACGGTTCGTTTATTCATAGCCCATGGTTGATTCCGACGAAGCGGAGCGAGGAGGAAGCTACCGTGGGGAAATGGGAGGAATTCATAATTCGTAATTGTCGGTGCGTGCCAACGATTGTATTTATTTCGACGTTGGATTATATCTCGTAGAGACGCACGGACGTGCGTGTGATGGATGATTGGAGAACGTGCGGAATTATTAATGCAGAATTGACATTCGGGCATGGTAAAAAAATTGTCGGCATATCCCGTATTTTGGAATATACCGACAATTATGAATTATGCATTATTAATTATTCCTTCGCCATCACCGTCATGATTGTCTCACCTACAGCTTTAAGTGTTGTCTTGCTGATATTGTCAATCACATCCTGATGGGTGTGCCATGTCTCTGGAAAACCTCTATATGCGGTGAAATCGATGATGTCGACGGTAGGGATATCCGCATACTGGCATACCTGCACGTGGTCGTCGATAAGCTGTCCGCTCTCACGCATCTCGAAAGTCTCACCGTAGCCAAGGTTTTTGGCAGTAGTCCATATCTTATTGACTGCTATGCTTGCCAATCTTCCAGAGGTATAGTCGACGTGGAATTTGGCATCCGCGTCGCCCACCATGTCGAGAAGGATACCGAAACGTGGTTTGGCGATGGAATCGGCCTTATAATGGCGAGCCCAGTATTGTGAACCCAAGCACCATGAGTCGTTGTTGCCTCTGCCGTGTGTGATGAAGGTTGGCTCTCCCAAATCCTCCGCGTCGAAAAACACGATATCCAGACCTACCTTGAAATCTGTCTGCTTATACTGGCGGGCAATCTCCAAGATCACGCCGACGCCGCTCGCACCGTCGTTGGCACCGTCGATAGGCTTTCTGCGTGTCGCCTCATTGCCATCCTGGTCAGCCCAAGGGCGGGAATCCCAGTGGGAGAAGAGAATCACTCTCTTCTTTGCCGACGGATTGAAATGGGCTATGATATTTTCCGCTTTACGAGTCTTCTTTTCCCAGTCCACCACATCGCATTTCTGCACCTCCACAATATCGGCTCCGTGACGTCGCAACTCGCTTGTCATATATTCGACGCAATTGTCGTGGGCTTTGCTTTCAAGAATACGTGGGCCAAACTCACACTGCTTGGCTATGTAACTGTATGCACTGTCGGCATTGAATTTAACCTTTATCTCCTTTTTCGTAGAGACCTTAGGCGATTCCTGCGTCTTTTCTCCTTGTGAGAAACAAGCAGACAGCCCTGTTGCCAAGGCTGTCGCTATAATGATTTTATTAATATTCATTATTTTTTATTTTATATGGGTGGCCCACATTAGTAAAGACGGGGCATGCCCCGTCTCTACAAGGTGATTATGCATTATTAATCTTCTTTTGTTACAATTGATGTTGATTCTGGTCTTGCCACTGAAGTGTTTGGATAGAAGAACATCGAGATTGCAAATACCAAATTGATAACAGCTGGAATCCAACTCATTAGATTGATGATTCCTGGGATGGCTCCCTGGATAGCTGACGAATCCTGTCCGTCGTAACCGTAAAGGCCAAGCACGAATCCGATAATTGCTGAGGCTATACCACCGCCAAACTTTGTAACGAAGCTTCCTGCTGAGTAGACAAGTCCTGTGGCGCGGCGTCCGAACATCTTCTCACCGTAGTCGGCCGCGTCGCCAAGCATTCCGAAGAATAGGGTAGGAAGGATGGCCGCAAACAACTCTGATGCCATACCTACTGCGAAGATCATAAGAATCTGAGTTGGACCGAAGATGTAAAGCAAAACGTTGATGAATGATGTTGCCAACATTGAACCGATGAATACGTTCTTCTTTCCAAATTTATTACATAAAGAAGGAGTGATCATGGCTGCCACAATACTGATTAGCATCAACGCTACGAAGTACATACCTGCAAGAGCGGCGTTTCCGACGTAGTGAGTGAAGTAGATGGCGATGATACCAGTCTTCATGTTGTTGTAGATATTGTATCCAAGACCAGCGATGATTAGGATAAACCAAGGCTTGTTCTTCATTAGGTCTTTCAAATCCTGCTTTAGATTGTCCTGCTGATCTTTTGAAGGAGCCACACGTTCTCTTGTGCCCCAGAAAGTCAGGAACATACATAGAGCAAGAATAGCACTCATGATATACATACTCTTGCTGTAGCCGGTGCTCTGGTTGATTAGAGAGATATTCTCTTTTGTAAGGTCGCTCTCACCAGTGATTGTGAAAGTGTATTTCTCGTTTGCCTTCATCTCGAAACTCTTACCAAGAGTTGGAGCGGCTGTGTCGCCTTGCATCTGGAATTTGGCGACGCTACCAAGAAGACCGTGAGTTGTGGCGATTTTAGCATTCTTGACATCCTCTGGAGAAGAAACAGTCACCACATATTCAGTAGGAGCCTTCTGCTCAAGTTCGATTGTTGGGTTGACGTTACCGAAGTAAGCCACCAAAGCAAGAAGAGAACCCTGCACAAGCATACCACCTGTGAAGGCACCGATCATACGGAAAGATCCAAGTGAAGTACGCTCATTCTCGTTCGGAGTCATTACCGCCATCAACGCACCGTAAGGGATATTGTTGGCAGTGTAGATAAGAGTGAAAAGGATATAAGTAGTGTAGGCGTACACAAGTTTCATTTCGTAACTCCAGTCTGGGGCAGTGAAAAGCAAAGAAAGGATCACACCAAGAGGAATGGCAGTCCAAAGCACCCAAGGACGGAAATGACCATATTTAGATTTAGTACGGTCGCCGATCATACCCATTGCGACGTCGCTCACACCGTCGCTCGAACGGCAGATCAACATTAGCAATCCGACAGAAGCTGGAGTAAGACCGAAAACGTCGGTATAAAAGATAGTCAAGAAGGCTGCGACACCTCTCCATGCGATGTTTGCACTCGCGTCTCCAAGCGCAAAACAAAATTTCTCTTTAAACGAGCAATAACTAGTGTTTTCCATTTTTTTTGATTTATTATCGCAAAAATATGAAAAAATGCGGAATGAAGTTTAAAACGAAAACGAAAACGAAGACCAAAACGAAAACGAAGACGAAACGGTTATACTATAAAAGGCAATTATATACTAATTGTCCATCACACGCTTTTTTCTTTATACGCTCGTCTACGGGCTCGCGTTGTGGGAGGGTTAGGGAGTCCCGCCCTTAACAATCTTCATTTTGGACACTGATATATAATCTCCCTATTAAATTATTCTATTTCGAAAATATGAAAAAATTACTCAATAATTTTATTTTAATGATTTTCAATAAAATACACACTTTTTCAAAAATTTATTCTCAAAGTTGGCATAGTTGGCACGGTTTTTGTAGTTAATATAGTGACGATGTGAATCGGTAATTTGTAGTTTAGTCCTAATATTAAATCCTTTTATGCTATCTATGATAGTAAAAGCAGAAATTTTAACTTTTTGTTAGAATTTCTGCTTTTTGTTTTGTCAATTCCCAAAAAAGATATATTTTTGTGCCGTAAAACATAAAACAAGTGGTCAACGCAAGTATAAGTGATCAGTTTTTATGTTATAGAATAGATCTTCATATCTAAGTTATCATATTTTAGGTTTAGGCAGATCCCCAATTGTTTGGCGGTCTGCTTTTTTTATGCCCTCGTAATTATACCTACCCTCTTCGTTTTGGTTTTGGTTTTGGTCTTCGTTTTCGTTTTCGTTTTTGTTTTTGTTTTTGTCTTCGACGGAAATCACTTTTTGTCAGGAGTAGCGTCGCAGCTGACATTCTTCTTCATTTCCATGTTTTGTTTCTTGATTTGTGCAAAAGTTTGTACATCTATCTGACGTGCCACGCCATCCACTACTATATAATAGTTTGGTATTCTCTCTCCCTTTTCATTCATTGTACATTTCACATAAGTCTTTTCTATTGATCCAAATGAAAAATCATTTGCGAATAGTGATGAACAGAATGTGAATGTTGCTGCTAGGCTAAGTGCTCTGAAAAAATTTGTCTTCATAATGTAAATTTTAATTTTTGTTTAATGTTTTTATTTTGCCATCAGTTGTTGTTTGTTCCTGTTGACATTGCAAAAGTAGATTAAGGCAATGAGGGTGGGTGGACAAACAAGGAAAGGATTAAGGACAAGTTATGAAATTCACATTATGAACATTGTTTTCACTATTTGTACATTTTTTTATTATTGAAAATCAATAGTTTAATAAAATCGCTTATTTTTCATACGCTATATAATCTCCTTAAAAAAATAATGGAGACGCGAATATTCGCGTCTCCAGTTATCGTTATCGTTATCGTCTTCGTTATCGTTATCGTCTTCGTTATTGTCTTCGTTTTCGTCAACGTCAACGTCTATACAAATAAGCAACAGCAGCGTCGATCTCATCCCACATCATACGGTTGAAATCCTCCACCTCACGAGGAGTGGGCAGACCACCGTCTTTTTTGATACGGTTGAGAGCAGCGAATCTGTTCATGATTTTATCAGAGCAGATCACTTTAGCCAAGTAAGCCTTCTCTTCATTATCTATAAGAAGCACCTGTGGATACCAGTTTGAAAGTTGATACCAGTTGTTCTCAATCCAACCCTGGTTGCGGAAATAATTACGGTTGGCCTCTGCGATCTGTTCAAGTCCGGCGTCGTAACGTCTTTGATCGAAACCCTGTGCGGAGATAGATGCAAGTCCGCAGAACAAAGTCAATATCAATAAAACTATTCCTTTTTTCATAGCAGTATAATTTACGTTTTTCAAAACTCGTTTTTAATTCTGATACAAAGTAAAGCAAAAATGTGCAGAGAGCGAGAGGTTTTAGGATTTTTAACCTTGGATTAAAGAAATTTTAGGTTTCAAGTTTAAAGTTTCAAGTCGCCTGAAACCTTAAACTTGAAACTTGACCCCTAATTTTTTATGCATATACTTTTGATATGAAAGAAAATTATGCGTAATTTGCAGAATAATTGTGTATAATAAGATAAGAATATGGATTTATTAAAGAGAAGCCTTGGGGCTATTTTGGTTTTGTTAGGAGTTGTTCTATTGGCTGTTTACGCTATCGTTGGCTTGACAGACAATATCGTTTTGGTGCTTGCTGCAGTATTGTTCGTTGCAGGTATCCTATCATACATCTTCCTTAACAAACTATTCATCGGAAACGGTAAATAAATTTAGTTCCCTTTTTTAGATTACAGATTATGGCTACAAAGTTGTGGGACAAAGGCAAGGCTACAAACGCAGAGATTGAAAAGTTTACGGTTGGCAAAGACCGTGAGATGGATTTGTACTTGGCCGAGTGTGATGTGTTGGGCTCGATGGCTCATATCACTATGTTGGAGTCGATTGGCTTGATTGCCAAAGACGAACTTCCAGTGTTGCTTGCGGAGTTGAAGAAAATCTATTTGGCCGCACATCGTGGAGAATTTGTAATTGAAGAGGGAATAGAGGATGTCCATTCTCAGGTGGAGCTTATGCTTACGCGTAATCTTGGCGACTTGGGAAAGAAGATCCACAGTGGCCGTTCGCGTAACGACCAGGTGCTTGTCGACATGAAGTTGTGGACAAGAGAGCAGATCAAGACTGTAGTTGAGGCTGTTGAAGGTTTATTCAATGTGTTGATCCAGCAGAGTGAGAAGTATAAGAATGTGCTTCTTCCTGGTTACACTCACCTCCAGATTGCGATGCCGTCGTCATTCGGTCTTTGGTTCGGAGCTTATGCTGAGAGTCTTGCCGACGACATGGAGCTTTTGCTTTCAGCTTGGAAGGTGACTAACAGAAATCCACTTGGTTCGGCTGCAGGTTATGGTTCGTCATTCCCGTTGAACCGTCAGATGACTACTGACTTGTTGGGATTCGACACTATGGACTATAATGTGGTGTATGCTCAGATGTGTCGTGGCAAGATGGAGAAGACAGTGGCGTTCGCTTTGGCTGGTATCGCTGCCACTCTATCAAAGTTGGCTTTCGACGCTTGTATGTTCACATCTCAGAATTTCGGATTCATCAAACTTCCAGACGAGTGCACAACAGGTTCGAGCATCATGCCGCACAAGAAAAACCCAGATGTGTTTGAGTTGACGCGTGCAAAATGCAATAAGATTCAGAGTCTACCTCAGCAGATCATGATGCTTATCAATAATCTACCAAGTGGTTATTTCCGTGATTTGCAGATTATTAAGGAGGTGTTCATGCCATCATTCGGTGAGTTGCTTGATTGTATCAAGATGACTACTCATATCATGAGCGACGTGAAGATCAACGAGCACATTCTTGATGATCCTAAGTACGATTTCATCTTCAGTGTGGAGGAGGTCAACCGTTTGGCTCTTGAGGGTATGCCATTCAGAGACGCATACAAGAAGGTTGGTTTGGCATGTGAGGCTGGAGAGTTCAAGCCTAACAAAAATATCCACCATACTCACCAGGGAAGCATCGGCAACCTATGTAATGACGGAATTACAAAACTAATGAATAAGACTATATCGGAGTTTAATTTCGATAGAGTGGAGGTAGCCAAGGAAAAATTGTTGGCTATTTAATACAAATTATAACAAAGAATTTAATGACAGTAGATACAAAGACTCTTCTTCAGAAAATAGTTGAGGGAATGCAGGAACGAAAGGCTAAGAACATCGTTACTGTAGATATGACGGAGTTGGATTCATACAGCTGCCCATATTTCGTGATTTGCAATGGTAACTCCAACACTCACGTAGTCAGCATCGCTGATTCAGTGAAGCATTATGTGAGAAGTGAGATCAGAGTGCATTCCATCGTTTCGGATGGTTACGAGAATGGTCAGTGGATTGCTATTGATTATGGAGAGGTCATCGTTCACGTTATGCTTCCAGAGATGCGTGATTTTTATCGCATCGAGGAGCTATGGGAAGACGCGAAGATAACTGAAATACCTGATTTAGACTAATTTATATGGCTCAAGAGAGTAACAACAAGCCAAAAATGCCTAATTTCAAGTCGTCATCCAGCCTTTATTGGTTGTATGGCTTGGTTGCGGTGCTTTTGGTAGGAATTTATTTTTCAGACGATAATCACATTACTAAAGAGATTGGTTACAACGAGATCAAGTATCTTGTGGAGACTAACTCTGTATCGAAAATCAACGTTGTAACGAATGAGAAGTATGCTGAGGCTACAGTCAAGGAGGGAAAGATGCGTAACGCTTTCGGTTCCGACTCTACAAAGTATGCTTCAAATCCTAAGGTGCATGTGAAGATTCCCTCAGCTGATCGTTTCACTGAGGATTTGACTGAGTGGCAGAAGAGTGAGGGAGTGGAGAAGGTTGACCTTTCATTCTCAGAGGATAGCAGTTTCTTCCAAGGATTCCTTTACACATTCGGACCATTCATCCTTCTTGTTTTCTTCTGGATTTTCATGATGAACAGAATGGGAAGCGGTGGTGCTGGCCCTGGTGGAGTGTTCAATGTAGGAAAGAGTAAAGCCCAACTATTCGACAAAGGTAATAATCCTAACAAGGTGACTTTCAAGGATGTAGCCGGATTGAGCGAGGCTAAACAAGAAGTAGAGGAGATTGTGGAGTTCCTTAAGAATCCACAACGTTATACAGAGCTTGGAGCTAAGATTCCAAAGGGAGCCATTCTTGTTGGCCCTCCAGGAACAGGTAAGACTCTTCTTGCCAAGGCTGTGGCTGGTGAGGCTGACGTGCCTTTCTTCTCTCTTTCAGGTTCGGATTTCGTGGAGATGTTTGTCGGAGTTGGTGCGAGCCGTGTAAGAGATTTGTTCCGCCAGGCAAAGGAGAAAGCTCCATGTATCATCTTCATCGATGAGATTGATGCCATCGGTAGAGCTCGTGGAAAGAATGCGAGCATGGGAGGCGGTAACGATGAGCGTGAAAGCACTCTAAACCAGCTTCTTACTGAAATGGATGGATTCGGCACTAACTCTGGAGTCATCCTTTTGGCCGCAACTAATCGCGTCGACATTCTTGACAAGGCTTTGGTGCGTGCAGGACGTTTCGACCGTCAAATCCACGTCGACCTTCCTGAGCTAACTGACAGAAAAGCCATCTTTAATGTGCATTTGTCGAAACTGAAACTTGCCGACGATATCAATATAGAATTTTTGGCACAGCAGACTGCTGGTTTCAGTGGAGCTGATATCGCCAACGTCTGCAACGAGGCAGCTTTGATTGCCGCACGTCGTGACAAGAAGCAGGTGGAGAAAGAGGATTTCTTGAGCGCCGTCGACAGAATTGTCGCTGGACTTGAGAAGAAGAGCAAGATCTTCACTAAGGAGGAGAAGTGGGGTATCGCTGTCCACGAGGCTGGACACGCCACAATCCACTGGTTGCTAAAGTATTGCGAACCGTTGGTAAAGGTTACAATAGTGCCACGTGGAATGGCTCTTGGAGCAGCTTGGTATTTGCCAGATGAGAGACAGCTTGTGACTAAGGAGAATTTCTTGGACAAGATGTGTTCGTTGCTTGGAGGTCGTGCTGCTGAGGAGTTGAATCTTGGTTCAATCGGTACAGGAGCTTTGAATGATTTGGAGCGCAGCACTAAGCAGGCTTACGCTATGGTGGTCTACTATGGTATGAGCGACAAGCTTAAGAATATCTGCTACTACGATTCTCAGTCGGATTACTCATTTACAAAACCATATTCAGAGGAGACTGCCAAACTTATTGATGATGAAGTCAAGGAGTTGATTAACAGTCAGTATGAAAGAGCTAAGCAGATTCTTCGTGAGAATGCAGAGGGCCATCGTAAGTTGGCTGAACTACTATTCGAGCGTGAGGTGATCTTTGCTGAAGACGTGGAGAAAATCTTCGGAAAACGTAAGTGGGAGTCGCGCAGTGATGAACTATTGCGTGAGAATGAGGCAAGACAGAAGGAGATGGAGGAAGCGTCTGCTGAGACAGAGGTTTCTGCTGAAGAGACAAAGAATGAGACTGATTTGCCTGATGTAGATGTAGAAAAACAAAAGGAAGATTAACATATTAAAAATGCATGCGCTTGAAATATAGCGTATGCACTTTTTATTTTATTTTACTACCTGTTTGAGTGTTGTCAAATTAAACAAACGAACAATTGTTACTATGAGTATAAATAGATTATTTTCACTTTTATTATGTCTTTTCTCTGCAACGATGTTTGCAGTGGCGCAAGGATATACAATCAAAGGTAAAGTCGTTGATGCAAAGACTGGAGAGACAATCCCATTTGCAAATGTGGAGCTGAAAACAGCTGATGGTACTAAGAATGTCCAGGGAATGTTCACTGGTGATGATGGCCGTTTCTCAATGGAAGGCGTAGCTGAGGACAAGTATCAGCTAGTCATCTCTTTCATGGGTTACTCTGATTATGTAGGAAAAATCACACCGGAGATTCTTAAGCGTGAGGGTGGAGCCCGCTTCTCGGTCAAGTTGCATGAAGACGTCGCTCTTCTTAGCCAGGTTGAGATTGTCGGTACACGTACTCAGCTGCAGATGGATGTCGACAAGAAGACCTTCTTAGTAAACGAAGGAGCCGCCACTGCTGGTGTCTCTGCCACTGACGTTCTTCGTGATATTCCTACCGTTGACGTCGATATTGAAGGAAACATCTCCCTACGCAATAATGAGAATGTAGAGGTGTTTATCAACGGACGAAGTGTCGGACTATCGGGTGATGCCCAGGGAGAGTTGCTTGAGCAGTTCCCTGCGGGAAGTATTGAGAAAATCGAGGTTATCACTAATCCGTCGTCGAAATATTCCGCAGAAGGATCAGCCGGAATCATCAATATCGTGTTGAAAGAAGATGCTCCTGCCGGAGTGTTCGGAAATGTGTCAGCCGGACTTTCTTATCCGTCAGCTGGAAAACTTGGAGGCAACCTTGGTGGATCGGTAAATATCACAAAAGGAAAATGGACCATCCTTTCAGCTTTAGGATACCAGCGTCGCACATTTAGAGGAACATCTTACATTGAGCGAGAGCAATACTTGAAAAGAGATTCGTTGCTAACTGATACAGTATTCAACATCACTGATGGCGGCAGAAACTTCGTTATTAACTCTTGGTTTGCACGTTTAGGTGTGGATTATAAGATCAATGACAATAACCGTATTGGAGTATCTGGAGTATTTTCTCTTGGAAAGACAAAACGTGATGAGGATATTGATTACCAGTTTGGTAGAGTGATAGGAGGGGTTAATAAAGACACTGCATATTCCAACCGTACAGTTGATGGTAAGAGCCCACGTAATATGTATTCAGTCAAATTTGATTACACTCACTCATTTGGAAAAGATAAGGATTTGTCGTTCCTAATCCAGACATCATCTAACACTCAGGACAACACCAACAACTATTTCCAGTCGCGTTATAATATGATGGATCAGCTTGTGAATTATTCAGAGCAGCAGCAGACTAACGACCGTACTATACGCAAGAATCAGTTTGCCATCGATTATACTTCGCCAGTTGGAAAGTTGAGCAAATTAGAGTTGGGAGTCAATATTGATCTCACTAATGAGCGTAACGACGTCGAATATTTTGAGCGTAGCGACGCTGCAAGTGAATTTAAGAGACGCGAAAATTTGACTAATGATTTCGAGTATAAGCAGAATGTCTATGCGTGGTATGGAATGTGGAGTGGAAAAGTAAAAAGACTTGGCTATAAGGTTGGTTTGCGTGGAGAGTTGTCGGATATCTCTTGGATCCAGCACAACACAGGCGCTTCTGACGATCTTGCCTCATACGGAAACCTTTTCCCGTCTTTGTTCCTATCTTATAATGCCACTGAGAATGACGAGCTTCAGATAAGTGGTATACGAAGAATCTCACGTCCGCGTGGCTACCGTTTGAATCCAAATCCAAACATGTCGGATTCCACAACTATCACATACGGTAATCCAGATTTGCATCCTGAAGAGGCTTTCTCTGGTGAGTTCAATTATCTACACACGACTACTAAGGGCCACGTCTACACAATTTCAGCTTACTATAAGTTTACAGACGATGTGGTCGAGCAGTATAGTTGGACAGAGATGGCAGGAGACAAAGCTATTTTGAAAAGCACATTTGCCAATTTGAATCGTTCGCACTCAACAGGATTTGAGCTGATCGCAAAGAATAAGTTCAAGGCATTGACCTTCACAACCAATGTCAACTTGTACTACTATAAGCTTGTAGGTGGAGAGACAGCGATTGAGGTAATTGACGACGAGGGAGTGTTGAGAAGCAGACTATTGCAATTAAGACAGCGTGGAGGATGGAGCTGGAATCTTAAAGAGAATGTTGAGTTCCGTTTGCCAAAGGCCATCACAGGACAGTTGACACTCAACTACCGATCACCGAGAGTGTCGGCCCAGGGAAAGAGCATGAACACATTCGGAATGAACTTAGGTTTGAAGCGACAGTTCTTCAACAAGAAGTTGTCGTTGGCATTCAACGTAAGAGATATCACCAACTCCAACAAGTTCAACACAGAGACATGGTCAGACTCGTTCCACCAGATTTCCAAGAGCACACGTAATGGAAGAACCTTCAATTTGAACGCCACTTATTCGTTTGGTAACAACAAGAATAAGGGAGACAAGAAGAACAAGGATGGAAGATCTTCTGACATGGACAACGACATGAATTTTGACGATTTCTAATATAAATATAGAGACGGGGCATTTGATACTGACACCATAATGGTTTCGGTTGTAACCTCAACCATTATGGAATCAGTTACCGTCGCGTTGCGAAACAGGACCTCTGGTCCTTGTAATTACTCAAGGAAATATGAATATAGAAATAGAAAGAAAATTTTTGATGGCCGACGACACATGGCGAACAGAGGCAGGAGAAGGAGTCCACTATGCGCAAGGCTATCTGAATAAGAAAGGCAATACGGTGAGAGTGAGAATAGCGGGAGACAAAGGCTATCTTACGATTAAGAGCAAGACTCAGAGTTTCAGCCGAATGGAATTTGAATATGAGATTCCCGTCGACGACGCGAAAGCGATGATGCAGTTGAGTCAGACACCAGTGGTAGAGAAGTATCGCTACAAAGTCAAGAGAGGCAAGCATACGTGGGAAATAGACGAGTTTCTTGGCGACAACCAAGGCTTGATAGTGGCGGAGATAGAATTGGAGAGTGAAGCAGAGACATTCGACAAACCTGCATGGATAGGAAAAGAAGTCACAGCCGATAAAAGATATTACAATTCACATCTTGCTGAGAATCCATACAAGAGTTGGATTAACAATTCGTAATTCATAATTCATAATTCATAATGACGGGAATAAATAGTCTCCGTCTTTTTTATGCCGCAATTATGCGAATGGTTAATTTAGACCTACAAATTAGCCATTCGCAATAATTTTAGCAACTGATCTCGTCTTCACGAATAAATTTCATATTTATTCAAAATAATGCATATACGCATAAAAATCCAAAACATGTCAATAAGCATTAAATTAAAACTTATTAACATTTTTTATGTCAAAAAACACAAATATGTAAGGTTTTTAAATTCAAAAGTTATTATCTTTGCGATAATTTATGTTGTATAATAGTATTTTATTGTACTAAAATGAAAACTTAATTGAATATTATTCAAGATAAAGTGCTAATATACAATAGTTAAAAACAAATATGTAAAAAGTATTTTCAAACGAAAAAGATTGAAAAATTTGAAATTATGAAATATACACCGAACTCAAAAAGCAAAAAATTTGCCGTGATGAGAAAAACAATTGTGAAGTCCTTAATGACGTTGTTGGCGACAATGACCTGTTTGTCGTCGTATGCAGAATTCACGCTTCCTAAAGCGAATGAAAAAGCTGTCTATACTGGAGACAAGGTAGCTTTCTATTTTGATGGTACAGCCGAAGAAGGCTATACATGGATGTATAGTACAACGACTACTAATTATAACAGTTACGAAACAGCGACCAAATATGGTATAGATGCTAGCGATAATTATAATATCAATTATAAATTGGTAGCGAAATCTGGTTATGCTACAGTTTCTGGTATAACAGATGGTCACGCATACGTCGATCTTGGATTGGATGATGGAACATTATGGTCTACATGTAATCTAGGCGCAAAATCTATTGTGGAATTTGGTTTGTATTATAAATGGGGAGAAACTACTGGCTCAACTTCTGATATATCAGACGGTACACATAAATACGAAGATGAAAATGGCAAGTATACAAAATATGTATATGATAAAGAGACAGAAACTTCAGATTACGATTATTTGCAACCTGAAGATGATGCTGCAACCGTCAATTGGGGAAAATCATGGTCAATGCCTACACAATCACAATTTAATGCCTTAATAGCAGGATGTACTTGGGAAAATGTTAAGGATTATAATGGTACTGGAGTGAGTGGATTTCTTGGAACATCTAAGAAGAATGGTAATACCATATTTTTTGCGAGAGAAGCAATGAGTGAGATGAATTTATGGTCATCTAATTTCTATGCAAAATGTGGTCCTGGTGCTGTATGTAACACAGGTGAACGTTGGCTTTTTCAGGCTGATTATATAAGTGGTAAAATGAATAGTTCAAGTAATGGATTTTCACGTCACTTTCTTTGTATAGTTCGTCCTGTAACAACCAAGACAGGTACCCCTACATCAGGTAAATTGAATGCGACTATCAAAAAGAGACCACTACTATTAGGAGTAGATGGTGCAAAAGGTTTTACTTATGATGGAGAAGGACATGCTCCAAAATATATATTGAAGGATGGTTACAATGTATTGAATTCAGATGCTGTATATCCAGTTGTTGTGTCAGGTGCTGGTAAAACAACAGGTACAGAAGTTAATGCAAGCATGAATTATGTTACAACTTTAGAATTGGCTGGAGACGAAGCAGACAACTATGAGATATCAAATTCTAACAAAATCTCATGGCATATCATGAAAAGAGATCTTAATGTGACATGGCCAACAGGAGATGATGGTAATTATGGTTTTGAATATGATGGAAATAATCATAATCCACAACCTGAATACAACTATGCAAAAAATGATAAAGGATCTTTTGGTGTGGCATTGACTTCAGCATCTGGCGACAACCGAAATGTGGGAACTTTCACAATGGAGGTTGCATACTCACTAATTCCAGCATCTGTATTGAAAAATTATGATTATGATGAGGAGGATTTTTCAAAGACGTATACTATCACTCGTGCAAAAGTCTCCATTTATTACCTACCGCAAAAAACGTTTACTTACAATGAAAATCCTGTTGAACTCAATGTAGAGACGAGGTCAAGTTGGAAAATGACAGGAGACGATGTGTCGGTTAAATATACAATAAAAGATAAGAATGGTAAAACTTTAACAAATGCAGTAGAGCCAGGAACTTATACTGCTGTTTTATATTTGGATGGAAAAGATAAGGACAATTATGTGTTTAACTCAAATCAAAATGATTTAGAGTTTACCATTAATAAGAAAAAAGTTGCAGCCACAGATTTGACTTATCCAACATTGTGTGATCCTGATAAAGTAGAATATGATGGAGATGGTCATTATCCAGTAGTGGCAGGAACATCATCTACGAAAGTTCCTGGAGTGTGGAAGTATTATGTCACTAAAGGAACAGTAACAGGTCCATATACTGATCTTTCAAAATTCTCTAATACCATAGAGAAGGTGAAAGAAGTTGGAATATATTTTACATATTATACATATATTCCTGACGATGAGGATCATTATGATATTATAATTGGATATAGTTATTCATTTGAGATTACAGAGCCTGAGAAGAAGGTTCCGTTAGCGGGTGTTGATTTCACTGCACCTGCACCTGTGCCATATACAGAATATGATGGCAATTCAAAACTAACACCTGGAAAAGCCAATAAAGGTGTAGAGGGACATTTTGAGTATTGCTTAGGTGAAGATTGTTCTTTTGATGGAAATGCAACAGCTCCTAGTATTATAACACCAAGCACTAATTCTTATATTGTCAGATATAGATTTATACCTGATGATAAGACTATGTCTTCATCTGAACCAGGTGAAGTTGTTGTAAAAGTTACCAAAAGAGGCGTACAGGTTGAATGGGATGAAGATGAAACACTGTATTATGATGGAAAACCAAAATTGCCTACTAAAGTAGAGATTTCATCAAATAAACCAATTGTGGCTGGAGATGATGTCGTATTAAAAGTATATTCAGAAGATGGATATGATAAGGTTGATGTAGGATCTTATAGTGCAATAGCTAAATTAGAAGGAAAAGATGCTGATAAATATCGAATCATAGAGAACGAAACTCATTATTTTTATATTAAGTCTTCTATTTTTACTGAAAATGTTCATTTCACAAAGCCAGTAGGTAAAAGTAGAGTTTATGATGGAGAATCAAAAGCATTGTTCGCTTCAGGAAAATTTCTTGGAGATAATTATGAATCTTCTGAATTACGATATAGACTACTAAATAAAGAAACATTAGAACCAGAAACAGATTGGAGCGAAAAGATAATTGAAAAGAAAGATGCTGGCCTATACGTAGTGGAATATATAGCAGTAGGCAATAAAAACATGATAACTTCTGAGTCAGATACTATCCATGTGATTATCAACCCTGCTCCGCTTAAAGTGACATGGGATTATACTGCGCCATATCCTTATGATAATAAAACTCATCGTCCATCTGCAACAGTAGGCTGTGTAGAAGCTGATAAGGCAGCGTTCAGTCCTCAAGAGTACAAGGTTATAGATGGTGATCTTAAGAGTCCAGGTAAGCATACTATAGAATTAGATCTAGACGGTGTTTCAGTAATTAATAATTATGAATTGCCAGACAACTTGGCAATAACTTTTTATATTGCTGAACCTGCAGTTGCTGTTGTCAGAGATCCAATAGTATACACTGACAGACAGTATCAGGGTCGAAACCATAAAGTGATTGTCGCAGAGGATCCGAAACTAAAGGAAGATGACCCTAAGGGACATTATGTGTTTACCTATAATGAAATTGAGAGCGTAAGCAAGATTGAATTTGCAGCTCCTGGATCTTGGACTATTCAGTATCAGTGGATTTCAGAAGATGATGCTTACTCTGATGGACCGAAAAAAGATACTCTAGTTGGTCTAGGAAAAGTGCCTGTGACATTCAAATGGCCGGAGGAAGAGAAAAGAACTTTTGAAGCTGATGGAAAACCTCAGCAGATCGAGGCTACAACAGATGATATTGTAGATGATGATAAGGATAATGTAAATATATATTACACTATTAAACTAAATGGAGTAAAGGTAGATGAGGCTATCGAACCAGGAGAATATGACATTGAGGTATATCTGGCTGATGGTGTTGCCGCTTATTATGATTTAACTAAATCTACTTGCAATGCTACTTCAAAGTTTACCATTATAGAGCCTAAGAAGACTCCAATATCTTTAACTCTTAAACGTGTAAAGTGGACATATGGAAATACTCCATCAGCCATTGAACTTACAGGAAATGAGTCGTGCAAAGGAGAGGAGACATATACATATTACAAAGATAACGAATATACAACTCTAACTACTACTGCGGATGGTGCTGTAAAAGAAGGAGGTGAGCCTAAGTATCCAGGTACTTATTACTTTAAGGTTGATGTCGCTCCTACAGCTACTTGTGAGGGAGGTTCAGCATATGCTTCATTTGACATTGACTATAAACCGCTTATTATCAAGTGGAAAAAAGAAGAAAAGTATACATATAATGGTAAAAATCAAGGACCTGATGTAGATGTTAGTGGTCTTGAAGGTGGTGATGGTTCTCCTATTAGAAGAAGTGCTCCAGGCATTACGGCAGGACCTCATACAATATCATACTCGATTTATATGTCTCATTATGTCATATCAGAAGAGAGTGATGAGTCTGCTATTAACTATGTAATTGAACCTGCTGAGCTAACAGTCACTTGGCCGGATACAGAATTGCCATATGAAGAAGGTAAGGAACAGGCTCCAAAGCCAAATGTAGAGGGCGCTGTTAACGGAGAAGAGATTACATTCAGTGTAATTGGAAAAGCGACAGCTGTTGGTAAGTATACAGCAACAATTGTGTTGGATGAGGAATTCGCTACAAACTATAAGATTGTAGAGTCGGAGACATCTTCTGCATCTACTTCATTCAGCATTGTAGAGCCAACTTTGGAACCATTGACAGATCTAGAGTTGAGTATTGAGGGTTGGACATACGGACAGCCAGCTAATGAGCCAAAGTTCATCAAGGGAAATAAATGTGGTGGAACAGAGTCATTCAAATACTATACAGATGAGGCATGTACAACGGCAACAACTACTGCTAACGGAGCTGCCGTTGCAGGTGGAGTGCCAGCATATGCAGGTACATATTATGTGAAGGGTACTGTTGCTCCAAATGAAAGTTGTGGAGAAGGTTTTGATGTGGCGGAGTTTGTCATTGTACCAGAAACATTATATGTATATGACTGGGATATCGAAGATAAGGAATATGATGGACTAAATAATTATAGACCAAAAGCGAAATTAAAGAATTTAAGTGGTACTATTCTTATTGATGCTTTTGTAAGTTATCGTCAAGACCCGAATGGTGTATACTATGAAGGTCTGAATGTAGGTGAGCAAAAAGTAAGAGCTGATGTGGCAGAGGAGTACAGAGAGCTAGCCTTTAATTTCGTTATTGATAACGATAATCGATTTAAGGAATTTTATGTTACTCCTGCTCCGCTAACAGTCACTTGGCCGAACACAGAATTGTCATATAAGGAAGGCAAGGAACAAGCTCCAATGCCAGTTGTTGTTGGAGCAGTCAACAATGAAGATATTAAATACAGTGTAACTGGAAAGAAGACAGAGGTTGGTGGACCATACACAGCAACAATCGTGTTGGAAGAGCCGTACGCTACAAATTACAAGATTGTAGAGTCGGAGACATCTTCAGCATCTACTACATTCAGTATTGCTATCCAAGAAATGCCTCAATTCTCAGAACCTGTAGCTGAGCCATTAACTTATAATGGTGAGAAGCAGGCATTGTTAAAAGCAGGAACTCCAAGCGTTGAATTCCAGTATGCTCTTGGAGAAGACGGTGAATGGACTGATACAATTCCAGCAGAGAAGAATGCTAACGAGGAAGGATATCTGGTAAGATGGAAATACACACCTTCTGATGGAAGTGCTGTAGTTACAGAGGAGGTCACTGTTCCTATCAAGAAATTTGTGATTGACGGTAATATCTGGACAAAGAGAGAATTTACTTATAATGGTGAAGTACATACTCCAAAAGTTAGCGTTGATGGAATTAAATTCAAGGGAGATGATTTGGATGTAGTGGTTGAAGGATCAGCATCCAAGTGTGGACATTGGCCAGTTACTGCTAGTTTGACAGGAACATCAATTGCAAACTACGAATTGGCGGAAGAACAAAAAACAAATTCTTTAGTTATTTCCGTTAATAATCACTTTGAGTTTGTAACTAAAATAGCATCATGTCTATATGTATATGATGGTCAGACTCATGAGTTGGTAACTGAAGGTAAATATACAGACCAGACACCTGGATATTTCGAGTATTCAGTGGATGGTGGTGAATTCACAACAACTGTTCCAACACAAAAGAATGCCAATGATTATGTTATTAATTGGAGATACATTTCTTTGGATGAGTGTAATGTGCCTACAGGTACTGAGTCAGGTGTTTTCACGTCAAAAATTACTGCAAAGGATCCTAAAATTGATTGGGGCGTGGATGTTCCTTACCTTTACGATAATGAACCTCATCAGCCTTCACCTGTGTTGACTGATGTGATTGCCGGCGATGATGTGACTGTGGAGATTGAAGAGATTGATCCTTCACCTGCTGTCAATGTAGGAACATATACTGCAAAGGTTAAGTTGTCGGGAGCTGATAAAAATAATTATTCTTTGAGTGAAGCTAATATTTCAAAAGAATTCCATATCATTTCCAGCAAAGTTAACAAACCAATCTTGGATCCAACTCCATTGGTATATGACAGTGAGACAACACACGTATTCTTTGAGAATAACGGAAAGTATGTTGTCGAAGGTAAGAGTAGTGCTAAGGAGCCTGGAACATACCTAGTAAAGATTAGTCCTGCTGATGGTTACACTTGGTCGGACGGTACTAAGGTTCCTGTCGAAGAAACATTTATTATTAAGAGAATATCTGTTCCTTATCCAGATGAAGACCTGACACCGTACTTCTATAACGGAGAGGTTCAAACATATAAGATTGCTGAAAACCCTGTGTATACTATTACAGGAAATGGGCGCAAGTATGTCGGAAGCTATAATGTTATAGTGTCGCTAAATGATATTAACCACTATATGTGGAGTGACGAGAAGGTTACAGAGGTAAGCTACGAATTTGTTATCTCTGCAAAAACAGTCAAGTTGCCAAAAGTTGTGGGTGATTTGGAATATGTTTATGATGGAACTGAGAAACAGTTTGAGATCATAGTAGATAATGGTTCAATACTTGATGAAGCAAATCCAGCAGGTACTAATGCTGATACATATTCAAGAACAGTGTCTTTGGATATGGATGAGAATGGAGGTTACGTTTGGGAGGATAAAACAACTGGGCCAAAGACATTTGATTTTGTGATCAAACCACAGCCAGTTATTGTTCCGGAAGTAAGCGAGACATATTTCATCTTCGATAATGAGTCACATTCATTTATTGTGCCTTCAGACACAGCTAAAACTCCAAGATATAGTGTGGAGATGGAGGTAGAGTCTGCGGTTGGTCCGGATACATTCTACGCAACATGTTCTCTAAACGATAAATTGAATTATGTTTGGGATGGAGGCAATAGCGACGATATAATCATTGATTTCATTATCGGTAATGGAACTATCGCAAAGCCAACTATCGAAAAGTCGTTTACATATACTGGTAAGCCTATTACATTTGTTCCTAAAAACTCAGCATACATTGTTGAGATTAGAGATGAGAATAAGGAGCTTGTAGAGAATCCTATCAATGCAGGTACTTATAGTGTTGTGGTCAGACCAGCAAGTGGATTCGCATGGCTTGACAATAATAACCAACCAATCAGCGAAAACGTTAAGATTGTAGAGGCTAAGGTCGACAAACCAATATTCAATAGTCCGTACACATACGACTATGGAGAGGTAGTGTTTAGCGTTCCAGAAAATATTCACTATAAGATTTATGGTGATACATTTGGAATTGAGCCAGGAAAATACAAGACAACACTTGTATTGGAGCCAAACTATATGTGGAACGACTCAACAAAGACTGATTATGTTATTAATAACGTAGTCAATAAAAGACCAATAAACATACCAAAGTCTGATTCAACAACGTTTGTTTATAGTGGAGAAGAGCAGACTTATAAGATTGTTGTAGATCCAAACTGTACTGTCATTGGAAATAAGCAGACAATTGCAGGAAACTATACAGTAAGCGTCGCTATCAATCAACCTGAGTACTTTATGTGGTCTGATAATAGTGTGACAAACAAGACATATAAGTTTGTCATCTTACGTGCTAAGGTAAATGAGCCTGGTGTCGCTAATAATACATTTGAATACAATGGGGATGAGCATAAGTTTGAGATTGCAAAGAGTGATAAGTATATTATCAATTCTGAATTTGCGTCTGAGACTGAGGTAGGTACTTATTACAGGACTGTAACTCTAATCGATACTGTAAATTACACTTGGGTAAACGGTTCAGTCGATGATTGGAAAGTCAAGTTTACAATCGTAGCTGCTTCTGCTAAGATTCCATCTGTTATTACAGAGCACGAGTACACAGGTAGCCCAATTGTATTTGTTTCAGAAGGTGATGGTTATACTGTCACAAATGGAACGAAGACAGATGTTGGAACTTATACTGTAACATTATCACTAAAGAAGGGATATATCTGGAGCGACGGATCATCATTAGACAAGGAATACACTTCGGTGATTACTCCATTGTATGTTCCAAAACCAAACGTGAAGGAAAAGACATTCCCTTACAGTGGTTCTTATTATAGTTTCGGATTCTCTCCAAATAATGGATATTCATTCATAGGTGATACAGCCGCTAAGGAGCCAGGAATTTACAAGGTGATCGTAGCTCTAAATCCTAATTATATTTGGGATGATGAGACAACAGTAAATGATACATTCACATTCAACATTTCTAAGTTGGATGTCCCAGTTCCTATGGCTAATGGAAATAAGTTCACTTACAATGGAGAGGAGCAGACTTATCAAATTTTTATTCCTGAGGATTCTCTATTCACTGTGACTAACAATGTTCAGACAAATGCTGGAACATACACTGTCACTGTTACCTTGAAGGATCATCTTCACTACCAGTGGGGAGATACGTCAATTGCGCCTAAGACATTCGATTTCGTAATCGGAAAGTATAGAGTCCAACTTCCTACAGCACCAAGAATTAACTTTATTTTCAATAATGAGGAACAAATTCTATTTGTCAATCCAAGTGACAAGTATACTGTAGGAGCTGAGAATGAAAAAGCAACAATGTCCGGTGAGTATGAGCGTAAGGTTTCTTTGAATGACAAAGATAACTATATGTGGGTTGATGAAACAACAGAAGATAAAACGATTAAGTTTATTATCGGAGACGGTACTCTAGACAGCATTGCAATTAAGCATGAGTATGTGTACACAGGAGATACAATCGTATTCGTTCCTGAGGATGCAGCTTACATTGTAGAGAATGGATACGGTATAGAAGTCGGCACTTACATAGTTAAGGTTAAGCCAAGTGAGGGTTATCGTTGGAGTGATAGCACAAAGACAGAGAGAATCGATACAGTTGTTATCAAGCCTATTATGGTTGAAAAGCCATCTCTTGTTCTTAACTACACTTTCAACAAGAAGACAATTAATTTCAATATTCCTGTAAGTGAAACATATGAGATTATTGGTGCAACTTCTGGAATAGAAATTGGTGATTATAAGGTGACTCTTAACCTTCTTCCTAATCATATGTGGACAGACAGCACAGAAAATGTTGCTGAATACGTCTTCAAGATTAATAAGATTGTAGTGCCAGTTCCACCGGTAGATACAACAACTTATGTATACAACGGTAAGAGACAGAGTTACAACATCGCTAAGGATCCTAACATTAACGTAGTAGGTAATCCACAGATTTATGCTGGAACTTATGATGTTACTGTTCTTCTATCTGATATTGCGCATTCAATGTGGTCGGATTCTACTACTGAGAATAAGACATATCAGTTTGATATCGCTAGAGCTAAGGTAGAGCTTCCAAAGGCAGTTCAGGCAACATTTGCTTACGATGGAACAAGAAAAGACTTCCTTGTAGTTGAGAATAGCAGATATGAGGTTCTTTCTAAGAATTCATCTGAAACTAAAGTTGGTTCTTATGAAAGAGAGGTTGCGTTGAAGGATACGCTTAACTATACTTGGATCGATGGTAGTGTTACTAACAAGAATGTGACATTTGTCATTGAAAATGGTGTGATAGAGAAACCGGTATTTGTTAAGGAGTATGTTTATAATGGAACACAATACACATTTGTACCTGAGAGTAATGCTTACCGTGTAGAAAACGGAGTCCAAGTGAATGCTGGTACTTATGAAGTTATCATTACTTTGAATCCTGGTTATGTGTGGTCTGACGAAAGCGATGAACCAATCAAGGAGACAGTTGTCATTAAACCACGACCAATTGATAAGCCAGAGTTCCCTGCTACAAACATCTACACTTACGATGATACAATTCGTGGTGTGGAGATTCCAGATTCAGATGGATATTTAGTAAGTGGAGTTACTCAGACTAAGGAGCCAGGAACATACGAGGTTGTTGTATCATTGCAGCCTAACTATATCTGGGCAGACGGTGAATTGGATGCTTTGAAGTATGTATATACTATTAATAAGATTGTAGTTGAGATTCCTGCTAAGAGCGACAGCGTATTCAAGTACACAGGAACAGATGTTACATATCCAATTATCGATACTGTTGACTATTATATCGTAAAAGGACACCACCGTACAAGTGCAGGTTTGCATTATGTGACTGTTTCATTAAGTGATTCGCTTCATTATGTATGGTCTAATGGTAAAACAGATGATATTATCTATGAGTTCTTGATTGGTAAGTTCAAGGTTGATCTTCCTCGTGCTGTAATCGACTCATTCGTATATGATGGTAACATAAAGTTCCTTGAGGTAGTTAAAAATGATCACTATGATGTTGAGCGTATCAATGATATAGCTAGGGATATCAATGTTTACCATAGACGAGTAATGCTACGTGATACATTTAACTATTTGTGGGCCGACGGTACGGTTGAAGATAAGATAGTTACATTCTATATCATGGAGAGTGTAATTCCTTCAATCTTGGTTCCAAGTGATTTGGTTTACACTGGAGACTCGTTGACACTGATACCATCTAGCCCTGCTTATACTATTGTAAATAACAGAGCATTGAATGCTGGTTCATACGATGTATTCGTTCTACCAAATGACGGTTATACATGGCCTGACACTACTAAATCCTCAAGAAGATTTACAATCATTGTTAAGCCGCAGATGGTTAAGATTCCTGTAGTTGCTCCTGATACATTCGAGTATGCTGCTACACCATATGTATATAATATTCCTATTCCAAAGGATTCTTTATACACTGTTACAGAGAATGTTCAGACTGAGGTGGGTGATTATTATGCGGTCGTTTCACTAAAGGATAGCTTGAATTACCGTTGGATTGATTCAACAAATACTCCAAAGTTATTCCCATTTGTAATTAAGAATACTGACTTCGAGCTTGGACCAATTGTTCAGTCGAAGGAGATGGACATGGATGTTACTCCTGGTCATTTCGCAGTATTTGATGTTCAGATGTCAGGTAGAGCTTACAAATACTGGATCACATGTGATTCATGTCCTGGACTTAATGTAGATACTGTATACTTCAATGGTACGGTTGGTGCGATCGACGTATTCATACCTGATACAGTTAAACCAGGAGTTTACGACCTTAATGTATACTTCAAATCTGGTTCAGTTGTAAAGAGTCAGAAGGTGACATTGAGAGTTAACTATCCAGCTTGTGATATCTATATTGTTTGGGGTGATGTCCTAACAATTGACAACTCATCTAACTTGTTCCATACATATCAGTGGTATAAGAATGGTGAGGTTATTCCAGGTGCAACACGTCAGTATTATCAGGAGAAGGGCAACCTTGATGGATACTACTCATGTCTTGTAAACAATGAGTTGTTCGTTGGCCCTGCATACTACCACAATGAGAAACCACTATGGATTAACGCTGTTGGCGGTTATGGTACCTTGAGTGTAGAGATCGTAGGTACAGTTCCTACTGGTTCAACTCTTGAAATTTATGATGTTAATAGCCTTCAGGTAATCAGTGTAGCGGCTGAACAGTTTAATACATTTGAAAACTTGACTCCAGGTGTTTACATCGTCAAGTTGGATGATTATGAACAATCTGTTAAGGTTATTGTAAAATGATAAAAACTGTCTCACAGAAATGTGAGAAGGTTTATATAACTCGAAAATATCAAGTAGATGAAACAATATATTCTTTCTGTAATTACGTTGCTTGCTTCATTTGGGTTGATGGCGCAAGAGAACACAGACAGTATTGTATCAGTAGTGCCAATTTCTGCTGCTACACCTTCACCTGCACCAAAAGCTAAGGTGAAGAAGAAGGTTCAGAAACCACCTTTGATGGACCAGAACAAGTTTTTGAGTCTTTCTTTGGGTGGAGGAATCAGTACTTTGAAGTATGATTTCCCTTACGGAGACAAAAATTTTGGTTTGGGAGGCAGACTAAATATTGATTATAATATTTTCTTGAATCGTATTTTAGGTATCTCTTTTGGTATCGGTGGATCAAAAATGAATGCCTCGGTAGATTTAGATCCTAATTCAAAATATGTGACAAACATTAAGTTGCCTGTTGAGGATTACGATGGAGAACATTTTGATTTTGTCGGTAATGATTACACAACTTATCCTGAATTGTCAGAGTCTCAAAGTGTATTCGCGTTAGAGGTTCCGTTTGGTACTCTATTCCGTATACCAGTTAACAAGAAGGTTACAGTTCTTACTGGTGCTGGTGTTAAGATGTCTTTTCCATTGAAAGCGTCTTATAAGGTGGATGGTTCTTATGTGACTTCGATTTACAACGAGGATCTTAATGTATTATTTGAGGATCTTCCTGATCACGGAGTATCTGTCTCTTCAAGAAAAGAAACAGGAAAGACAGATACAAAACTAATGTCTGCAGGTGTATATATTGATGCCAATGTGGTTCAAAAAGTTGGACGAATCAATTTATTTTATGGAATTTACGGCGATTTAGGTTTGACAAATATTGCAAAGAACCAAAAAGCTTTGACAACAAATGTCGAATATAACGGAGTTCTAAGTTCAGATGCTGTTGACAAGGTTGTTCCTTTTACTGCAGGAGTTAGAGTAGGTGTCAAGATTCCATGCCCTCGCTTGAAGGATGAGGATAGAGACGGTGTTCTTGATATTTATGATAACTGTCCTAACACTCCTCCAGGATTGCCTGTTGATACATGTGGTTGTCCACTTGATACAGATGGCGACGGCGTATATGATTATCTTGATAGATGTGGTGATACTCCGAATGGTGTTGTGGTTGATACATGTGGTTGTCCGGTTGATACAGATGGCGACGGTGTTCCAGATCATCTTGACAAGTGTCCATACACTCCAAAGAATGTACCTGTAGATAGTCACGGATGTCCATTTGATGCTGATGGTGATGGTATTCCTGATTACGCTGACAAGTGTCCTGACACTCCAGAGGGTGTTAAGGTTGATCAAGACGGTTGTCCATTCGATACAGATGGTGATGGTGTTCCTGATTACCTTGATAAGTGTCCTACTATTCCTGGTGTTGAGTCAAATCAGGGTTGTCCGGAGGTTTCTGAGACTGCAAGAAAGGCTTTCAAGAATGCAGAGCATGGAATTGAGTTCGAGCCTGGTACAGCTAACTTGTTACGTTCTTCATGTCAGTATATTGATAAGATTATATCTATCATGAGAGAGTATCCTAACTATCGATTGGTTGTCAACGGACACACAGATGGTACAGGAAGTATGGCTGTTAACTTGAAGGTTTCTAAACGTAGAGCAATGGCAATTGTTGACTACATGGTTGAGCGCGGTATTTATCCATCTCGTTTGAAGAGCTTCGGACATGGAGGTACTCAGCCAATCGGTGATAACAAGACAGCTGCTGGTAGAAAGCTTAACAACAGAATCGAGTTCAAGGTTGAGTTTGATCAGTAATAACGAAAAGACGCGATAACGTAGCGTCGTTTCATTCATAATTTCAATTGAAAGAGGAGTGAGCGATCACTCCTCTTTTATTTAATTTTGTGTTATCTCTGCCAAAAAGTCATATAATTTGATTTTTATGTTTTGGCAAAGAATTTGATATATATTTAGAAAATAAGTACAAATAAAAATTATTGAATTATGGTAATATACTGGATTATATTTGGTGGTATCGCTCTTATAAGCTGGCTTATTCAGAGTAATTTGCAAAGCAAGTTTGATGAGTATTCAAAGACTCCTATTTCTATGACAGGTAAGGAAGTCGCCGAAAAGATGCTTCATGACAATGGAATCTTTGATGTAAAAGTTATGAGTGTGTCCGGAAAACTGACAGATCATTATGATCCTACCAATAAGACTTTGAATCTAAGCGACGTGGTCTACAACTGCCATAATGTGGCTGCCGCGGCGGTTGCGGCTCACGAGTGTGGACACGCAGTGCAACATGCCACTGCCTATTCATTCTTGAAAATGCGTTCGGCTATGGTGCCTGCAGTCTCATTCTCATCTCAATGGATGCAATGGGTATTGTTGGGAGGAATGCTTTTGATTAATGTATTCCCACAACTTCTTCTAATTGGTATATTGATGTTTGCTATGACTACATTGTTCAGCTTTGTTACTTTGCCTGTTGAAATCGACGCAAGCAAAAGAGCGGTGAAATGGTTGGAATCTGCTGGAATTACTAATCGACAGACAACTCCTATGGCGACTGGTGCTTTGAGAGCCGCAGCTTATACATACGTCGTCGCAGCACTAGGAAGTTTGGCAAACTTGATGTATTATGTGATGATTTATATGAAGAGAAGATAAATTTTTAATTCTTATATAAACGGTGGATACGTCGTATTCACCGTTTTTTTTGTTTAACAAATTTCCGAATTCTTTTCTCAATATTTTAACCTTTCCTCTTTGTTATTTCTATCTACCATACTAGAGTTCTTTTATATATACTTTTATGGTTATAATCTAAATATGATATCATGAAAGCTAAACTCATTACAACTTTCGCATTGGCATGTGGAATGTCGGTCCATGCGGCAGACTTGACTTTGAAAGTCAATCTTTCTGACAGCATTCGTCAGGTTACACATTGTGCCTCCGGTTCACTCTATGGGATAACGGAGCAGTATCCTGTCGACGTAAATGCGATGATCGCTCCTTTGAAGTGTACCATGTTTTGTCAGCCAGGTGCCGGCGGACAAGGTAATCAGCATCCATATGGTGATGCCATAAAAGTGGCTGAGCGTTTGAAAGGTACTGATGCTAAGGTTCAGATTACTCTCCCAGATATTCTTCCTTACTGGCCTTACAAGTGGCCTGGTTTGAATTCTTGGCTCCAGCAGGTTGAGGAGTGTGTGAATCGTAAGAAAAAGTCAGGTCTTAATAATTTCCATAGCTATGTGATTTGGAATGAACCTTATGGCACATGGAACGATTCCAATGGAGATTTTCTTACTACTGTTTGGAAACCGACTTACGAATTACTTCGTCGTATTGATCCTGATATGCCTATCGTTGGCCCAGCTATCGCTTATTATACAGAGGAGAGAATGAGAAAATTCTTTACGTTCTGTAAGCAAAATAACTGTTTGCCAGATATTGTTTGTTGGCATCAGTGGGGAAGCGGTGGACTTCCTGGAGCCGTGGAGAATGTTCGTAAACTTGAAAAAGAGTTTGGTTTGCCAGATTATCCAATTTGTGTAAACGAGTATTGTGCTGGTTCGGATGCAAACACTCAGAAATATGAGGGATGTCCAGGTTACTCTGTTCCATTCATTGCTAAGTTTGAGCGTCACAAGGTGGAGAGCGCGACTATCTCGTGGTGGTTTACTCAATATCCCGGTAGATTGGGTAGTTTGCTTACTCCAAGCAACGAGAAAGGTGGAGGATGGCATCTTTATAAGTGGTATGGCGACATGGAAGGCTATATGGCTGCTGTGACTCCACCAAATGATAAAAGCGAAGGATTGGATGGTTTTGCTGCTGTAAACAAGAAGATGCGTGAGGCAAGCGTCGTGCTTGGTGGAAAGAATACAGGTATGGTCGACGTTGTTATTGATGGTCTGCCTGATTGGATGGGAAGTGAGGTTGAGGTGACAACTGAGGTCGTTACTTGGGAGAATAAGGATAAGGCTGTGGCTGGTCCTCAGACATTATCCACTGATATCTATACTGTCAATAATGGTAAGATTACTGTGCCAGTCAACGTCGCTAGCATTCTTTACGCTTACCGTCTGTATATCACTCCTGGCGAAACTGTGCCAAGATCGCCATTCTTGGAGAAGGCTCTTACAATTCCTGGAACTATCGAGGCTGAATATTTTGATAATGGTAGTGAGGGTGTAGCCTACCACGATAAGGATAAGCAGAACCGTGGAGAAGGATATCGTTTGGAGACTGGTGTCGACGTGTATGCAATCAAAGGTCAGCAAAACAATTATGCTGTTGGTTATGCTCAGAAAGAGGAGTGGCTCGATTATACAGTGAATATTGAGAAGGAAGCTTTCTATGATGTCACTGCGACATTGTCATCAGGTGGAGAACAGTCTGGAATCAAATTGCTTGTTGATGGCGAAGAAGTCACAGAGATGCTTCAGACAGCACCTAACGACAATGATTGGGAAAGTTATCTTGATACAAAGACCCGCACTTTGAAGAAGTTGCCTGAAGGAGAGCATTCGTTGCGTATGAGCATTGTTGGTGATTGGATTAATATCGATAAATTCGTCTTTGTTGAGGTTGATCCTACTTCTGTTGGTCTTGTCGACGCGAATGAGATTATGTCGTTTGAGATCTACGATGCAAACGGTAGAAAATACGGTGAAATCGAGTCTAATCAGTCAGAAATCTCAAATAAATTGAAAGAGAAAGGAATGCCTAACGGTACATATATACTAAAATCGACAAAGGTGGTATTAAAGGTTAGTATTTAGGTTAGATGACGGATATAAGTCCCGTCAAAAGATTATTAAAATGAAGACGGTACTCAGTTGATTGAGTACCGTCTTTTTTATTATAAGAATACCAAATTCCTTTATTTCTCCTTAATTATGACAGGATGAGTGGAAACTGTCTGGTAGATTGCCTTTTTCTCAAGCAATGAAATCTCAAATTCCTCGCTTTGCTTTTTCTCGTATTTCTTTTGTTTGTCGTTATAAGAAGTAATCTCGTATTTCTTCTTTTCTTTGCTTGTTGGCTTATCCATCACAAGGATTCTTAACGGACCAATAGATACCATAAAGTCTTTGTGGTAGAAGACACCGCTCGACAAACCTTTTTCTGTTTTTTCTTCAACACATTCTGCACCTGCTTCAATCAATTTGTTTTTGAATCCCTCGTAATCAGTCTCCTTATACACTCCTCCTGTGATCCAGTGACCGTCGATCATATACTGGAATGTAGCGAAGATTGGTTTTGGAAGAGAAGGGCAACTTGTTGGCATGTGGTCGATATTTCCCATTACCTTCATGCCGTTTACCATATCAGGAATAGAGAACATACCGGCAATAGTGACAGGAGTGTTCTTCTTACCGCTTGTCAACGCGCAAGAAAGAGTAAGCAAAGTGTTGTTGTCTTTCTTCTCCACCACTGTGAAGAAACCTTTACCAGAAGCTTCGGTTCCATTAGCGCTGTATGACACTTCCGCATCATAAGTAGAGCGTCCCTCAACGAAATCTTTAACATGTATTGTCAAAACAGAGTCGCCGTTTGCGCTTGAAATAGTAATGAAGCGAGGTGATAATTCAATCTTTTCGCCACCTCCGAATAGGTTGATGATCTGTGTGACTGCTCCCATGATACCGCCGATATCACTGGCAACGTCAAGTGTCTGCTCATTCACAGCCATCTTAGATGTCTTGTCGCCGTATGTGACGTTCAAAACCTCTTTTTCCTGTGATTCTATACAAACCTCAATCTCTCCTGCGTTGATGTCACCGTTGATGTTGAAATATGGGCGAGGAATAGAGTTTCCATCCTTTGTTTCGACGTGGAGCATCATCGACGACGCATTCTTAGGGAACTTGATTGTGAATGTTCCGTCGTTAGGATTACTCCATACTGGAGCGCTTGTAAACTGCTCCTTGTTGATTGTATAATCAATATACACTGTGGAAAGAGGTCTCTCACCACATGAGTTTTTAATTGTACCTGTTAGATTACACATACAAGGCAATTTCACTGTTGGTGCCTCCACCTCAGCGTCCATAGTGCCTTTTACGACCTCTGGTTTGCCCTCCTTGTAGTTGTAATAGTCGCAGCTTTTCACGTAGATGTCCACGTCAGTATTCTGTGGAATAAAGACGCTGTATTCTCCATTGGCTTTTGTATAGGCTGATGTCTGTCCGACGATCACCTTTACTCCTTCAATTCCGTTGCCATCGCAATCCTGCACCTTTCCTTTGACAGTCACACGTTCAGATGGAACGTCAAGGTTATGCCAAGAGAAATGCTTGACCATACCTTTGTAGACTTTAGCCTCGGCGTCGTATCTTGCCATTCCTTCCTCTTCCCAAAGACCTTTGTCTTCGTTGAATGCCCAAAGTGGAATAGAGTCTGGAGTGTTCTTCTCCATACCTGCTGGCACTGGGAATGTAAGCTCTGCTTCTGAGTCCTTACCTAATTGAAGAGCATTACCTCTTTCGTCTGTAAGAGTAACGTCGACCATACCGTATGATTTAAGGAAAGTCGACGAGTTGTCGCTACGTGTAGCTTCCAAGTCGCCTCCTGGCATTGCAGTCTGGAAATCCTTGTTGTTAGGATCAAGGTAGATAACCTCTGCAGTCACATCTCCCTTGTATGGCATTCCAAGTCTGTCGACCGCACCGCTTGGCACTTTCACTGTCATCTTGCCTACCTTAACTTCTCCACCTCCATTATTCGACATGGTAGCCTTTCCATAGACCTTCTTATTTGATTCATCTTTCTTTAGCATGATTACATCCATGTTCAGCATGTCCTGCATAGAGCAAGAACGAGTAACGGAGCAGTAACCATCTTTCTTAAAGGAGATCACACAACGGTCGTCTTTAACCTTCGCTTTGTCAAGAGAGAATACGCCTCGTGCGTTGGTACGGATAATCTCTCTTCCGGAAACAATTTCCACGTCGTTGATAGGGTTGCCTTTCTCATCTCTGACCACCCCCATCACCTTACACTCTTCCATTTTGGCGAAGAGATTGGATACTACAGGATTGCTACAACCTGTGAATAGGAGCATCATGCAGAAAAGTACACTTGTTACAAATCTAAATTTCATTTTATTTTCTTTTTTTTGCAAAGATAATCTTTTTTGAGCAGTATGAATCTTATGATTTTTCAATTTAACAATAATTATAATTGCTGTTTGGCTATCTGTCTCTTTCATTTATTAAATTTGTATTCCGTTTGAAAATATATTCTCTTATGATAAAAAAACAATTCTTTCGTCTTTGGGGATTGCTCATGGCTTGTCTGTCGACGCAAAGCTCCTTTGCTGCAGATACGCTTACTTTCAATTCCTCAATAGAGAAGGTTACCGTCTACAAGAAGGGTGCTTTGGTGAGCCGTAAAGCCCATGTGAAGATTCCGGCTGGTGTGACAGTTGTGAAGATTCCGATGCTCAGCCCTGTCTTCGACCAAAAATCCATTCAGGTTGGAGTCACCAACTCAGATATCTCTTTGGGTAAGGTCAAGGTGGAGATGGAGATGCCTAACCGTGCTTCCGTCGCACATGCCAATGATTCGTTGGTGAAGCGTCTTGCTCTTATCAATGACTCTGTTGATTTGATAGACTCTTACAAGTCTGTGCTGGATCGTGAGCGTACTATTCTTCTCAATAACAATGATATCGGTGGAAGCAAGGGTTTTGATGCGGCAAAGTTAGCCGACGTCGCTGCTTTTCTTCGTAAGGATTTGGATGAGATTGTCGACTTGCAGATTGGCTACAACAAAAGCCAGAAAAAACTTGAGTCGGAGAAGAAAAATATTGGCCAAGAGATCAAACTTTTGGATGAGAGATCAATGGTGCCTAAGGCGGCTCTTTACGTCTCGCTGGTGTCAAACAATCCAAGTGAGACGAATATTGAATTTAGTTATGTGGTGAAAGAGGCTGAGTGGACTCCATTCTTTGAATTGAGAATCTCTGAGAATAGCTCGTCAATGGATGTGACAAAGAAGGTGATGGTCAACCAAAATACGAAGGAGGATTGGAACGACGTGAAGATGACTGTCACTCGTACTAACCCATCCGACAATAATGCCCGTCCGGAGTTGAAGCGCTACACTTTGCCTAAATCTTACAGCAGTTCATCATCTTCGTCGTCGGAGAAAAAGATGGTGAAGGTGATGGGTAATGTGCGTGATAACCGTGGAAGTATACAAGGGGTATTGGTAAAGAGTAATTCAACCAATGTCACAGCTCAAACAGATGCTTCTGGCTATTATGAAATTTTGGTTCCTGAAAACAGCCGTTTGACTTTTACGCACGCCAGCCATAAGAGTATTGAGAAAAGTGTCCAGAATGATAATGTAGTTATGCTTAACGTCACTATGGAAGAGGATGCAAAGACTATTTATGGAAACAGAATTAGAATTAGAGGTGTCGTAAGAGATTCACGTGAACCTCTTCCATTTGCAAATATTCTTGTCAAAGGAACAAAGGAAGGCACTAATAGTGACATAGATGGAAACTATGAAATCGATGTCCCTATAGGAGCTGTCTTGGAGTTCTCTTATTCTGGATATCAAACAACAACTCGTAAAATCACAAGTGCCACATCCTCTATTATGAATGTGACATTGAAAGAAGAACTGCTTGAAGAATTGGTGGTTACTGGTTACGGAAAAAAGGGTAGATCAAAGGAAAAGAGATCAAAGGAGACTGTATCTATTGATGAAGCGTTGGCAGGAAGGATAGCTGGAGTGCAAGTCTCAAGTTCATCTGGTCAACCTGGAGCATCTGGTTCAGTACGTGTACGAGCAGTTTCTTCATTATCTGGATCTGATGAGCCTTTGTATGTTGTAGACGGAATTCCATTGGTAAAAGGCAAAGATGGTGCCAATACAAATCCAATGGCATCAATTGATCCTTCTGATATCCTTACAATGGAAGTCTTGAACGATGCTTCTGCGACAGGTATATATGGATCGCGTGCCTCTAATGGAGTGGTTCTTATCACCACAAAGAAGGGATCTAAGGTGGGTTCAGGATTATACTTGTCCACTTTCTCAAAACTACAGGATTACACAGCAGAATCGACAACGTTGAACACAATCCCGTCGGACGGATCGGAACATGAGGCGACGCTGGGTTCTCAAAGTATACCTGCTAAATTCAGTTATTATGCTGCTCCTAAGATTACTCCGAATGTCTACATGTTGGCTGAGGTGCCTAATTGGCGCGACTATGAGTTGCTAAAGGGTAAATTGCGAGTCTTCTTGGATAACACATACGTTGGTGATTCTTACTGGACTCCTAATGAGATTCAAGATACTTTACACTTCTCTGTAGGTAAAGAGAAGAATATCGGAGTGGAGCGTATATTGAAGTCGACAAAAGAGCGTAAGTCGATGTTGAGAACGGCAAAGAAGGTAACACGAAACTGGGTTATCACGGTCAAGAATAATAAGGAGACGGCTGTGGATATCGTAGTGGAGGATCAGATTCCTGTCGCCACTAACGACGAGGCTAAAGTCACTCTTCTTGAGTCGAGCAATGCTAAGGTCAACGATAAGGAGGGCATCTTGAAATGGAATCTTCATCTTGCTCCCGGTGAAAAGAAGGAAATCAACATCAATTATGAGGTGAAGGTGAAGAATGAGTTCCTTTTCGACAAATTGATTGACAACAAAGATCTTTAATAATTCGTAATTCGTAGAGACGGGGCATGCCCCGTCTTACACAGATATAAATAAAAGCGTATGAAAATACAAAATATAATAGCAGGATGCCTCTCTTTGGGCATCACGACAATTACTGCGGCTCCTGTGGAGACTCAGTCGAAAATCAAAGAGGTGATGGTTTACACCAACGGCGCGATGGTAAAACGTACAGCAAACGTCAACACTAAAAGTGGAGTGACGGAGGTGAAGATTCCGTTGCTAACTCCGATGTTGGAGCAAAACTCTGTGCAGGTGGGTGTGAAGGGTGGAAATGTGACTCTCTCTTCTATCTCGTACGACGTGGAGGTGCCAGGCCAGAAGCAGATTGGCAAGGAGGTGGAGACATTGTCGAAGAGAGCTTCGGTATTGCGTGATTCAATTGATATTTTGCAGAGCAAGAGCGAAGTGCTCGACAGGGAACGTGATTTGGTCTTAAAAAGCAATAATATCGGAGGAGATAATGGTTTCACTGCTCCTACGTTGCAAGGTGTCGCAGCATATGTGCGTAATGATTTGAATGATATCATCAAGATGCAGTACGACTATCAAAAACGTATGAAGAAGTACCAGGATGAACTCACTTTTAATGAGCAGAAGGTGAATCTCCTATATGGCAAACAGATGGAGCCAATGAGTTTCCTTTTGGTTAAACTTGAGTCGTCGTCGGCATCAAATTGTGAGTTGGAGATCAACTACTTTGTGGATAATGCCTCTTGGATGCCATTCTACGAGGCTCGTATTGCCAAGAACGACACTAAGCTTCATTTGGTGCAGAAGGCTTACGTCAGCCAGGCAACAAAAGAGAAGTGGGATAATGTGCAGCTGCTTCTTTCTCAGAATGATCCGAGTGTGAGCAATGAAAAACCAGAATTAGGACGCTATATCGTGCCTTCTGGTACATATATCGGAAGATCACTCAATACTATTGATTATAGCAATCCATACGTCAAGGTTATGGGTGTGGTAAGAGACTGGAAAGGTCCGTTGAAGGGGGCTTTGATCACTTGTGATGGCGATCGCAAGACAGAGTCTGATGAAAACGGTTATTATGAGTTGTTGGTGCCTGTAAATGCAAGTGTCACTTACTCTTATTCTGGCTATAGCAATACATATAGCAGTGTGAGAGGAAAGAATGTAGTGGTGAAAAATGTGCGTATGGAGAGCAACAGATCGGAAGTGACAGAGTCTGATGTCCATCAGAATTTCTCCAACTATATTGAGCAGAATAGAATTATGAGTGTGTCTCAAGCTGTGTCTGGTAGCGATTTGGAGTCGAATATCCCGCAGATGGTCATTCGCAACACTATCTCAAAGATTGGAGGAAAGAACACTATCCCTGCCGACGGTGCCGACCATGAGATCGTGGTGAAGGATTTCTCTGTCGACGCAGAGTATAACTACTATGCTGTGCCAAAACTATCTAAGGATGTCTATCTTGTAGCGTCGATACCAAACTGGAAAAAATTGGATTTGCTCGATGGAAATGTCAAATTGTTCTTGAACAATATGTATATGGGAGAGAGTTTCATCAATGCACGTCAGACAGAGGACACTTTGAACCTTTCAATCGGTAAAGATAAGGAGTTGGCTGTCGACAGAAAAGATATGCGCACCTACTCGTCTAAGAATCTCATCAAGACATCCGACAAAGTGGAGCGTGAATGGATGATCACAGTTAAGAATAATAAATCTGTGTCTGTTAAGGTGACTGTGGAGGATCAGTTCCCAGTTTCTACAGTCGACGATATCAAAGTGGTATTGGTTGATAACGGAGGAGCGGAAGTCGACGAGACAGAGGGTAAGCTTACTTGGAAACTTAATTTGAAGCCAGGAGAGAAGAAAGAGCTTAAATTCTCTTACTCTGTCAAATCAAAGAGATCGGATATTACAGTGGAATAAATGCTTTATTTAATAAGTTAAAGATGAAAATTCTAAAAGGTTTATTGTTTGTATTGCTTTGTGTTGTTTCTATTTGTGCTTGTAAAGACGAAAAGAAAGATGAAGAAAATGATACACCGTTTTCAATAGCTCGTAAGTGGTATTTTGAAGATAACACTTCCCATATTTCAGCTATTTGGGATTTTTCAGAAAGCACATTTTCATTTTATGTCTATGACGATAAAACGAAGGAATTGACGGTAAAGACAGGTAGCTACACATTTGATGGTAGTAATTTGAAAACATCTAATATTGTTTCAAGAAAAATAGAAAATGATGTTTTCATAACATCTGACACTATAGGATATAATTCTTATTACGTTTCTATTGTAAATGATGATGCTCATGGAATTCCGGATCTGATTATTGGAGCAAACTTATATAAGGATTTTAATATATGTGCTGGAGCATCATCCATTGAGAATAAAATTCAAACTATTGTCGAAAACGCAAAGACCGATGAAGCTTATGTGCGTACTATGTCAGTTGTCGCTGGTGATGAATTTGTAGTCAGATTAACTAAGAAGTTAGTTAATGGATTTAGCCAAGACTCTTACACAATCTTAGTAAACTCTACATCTATAGAAAATGCAAGTAAGATTGTCAAATTGACTGTTGCGAACAAACAAGTCACATTGACCGACAGCAAACCATGTTTGGTTTACAAAAACAAGACTACATTTGAAGCACTATCATTGATGGATGCTGCATACTTATATGAAGATAAATCTGTATCAAACTATTGTGTTATATTATACTTAGATGTTGATGCTAATAATGATATGATATTCACATCTCCAGAATTGTGTTATCCTTATTTTAAGAATGAGAACACTATTGTTGAGTTTGTGAAATGATAATGGTGATTATATAGCGTGTGTTGGACAACTCGTATATAATTGTCTTTATTTATATGCTTGAACAGAAAAATAGTAAAATCTCCGATGAAAATGGATATTTTAACTCTTGTCGATTTATATTTGTTTTGATAACGATTGTTGTATTCCAAAATTTACTTTCTATACATATAAAATAACAGAAAAAATTGCTATATTCGCTTTCTAAACAACGTTTAATAGCACAATATGGTAGAGGTTGAAATAAAGAGAGTTGGCAATTCCGCAGACGATTCCAAGAGAGAATTGCCTAAATATGCAACATCAGGGTCGGCTGGCTTTGATTTGTGTGCATCTATTTCAGAACCTGTTGTGATAGCACCAGGTGAGCGTCGCCTTATCCAGACAGGTATTTCCATCGCCCTTCCAGTTGGCTTTGAGGCTCAGGTGCGACCAAGAAGTGGTTTGGCTCTAAAGCATGGCATCACAGTTCTCAACACTCCCGGCACAATCGATTCCGATTACCGTGGTGAGATAGGTGTGATTTTGATAAACCATTCCAACGTTGATTTCACTGTTAATGATGGCGACAGAATCGCTCAGATGGTAGTGGCGAGATATGAGACAGTTTCGTGGAAGGAAGTGAACGAACTTTCTGATACCGAGAGAGGAGCTGGAGGATTTGGTCATACTGGTATTTAACGGTTTCAAGTTTTACGTTTCAAGTTTCAAGATTGATGAAGAAGAACTTATTTGTCATATACACTCTTTTGTTTTCGACGCTTTCAGTGTCAGCGGCAAAACCTGTTCAGCAGGACCTAAAGCAAACGGAGTCGACATTAGAGTACAGCCAAAAGAGCCCCGATGCAGCTTTCGACTACTATTTCTATGAAGCATTGCGTTTTAAGCAGCTACAGAAGTACGATAGTTTGCTATATTGTCTTGGCAAATGTGAGGATATCTATCCGATGAACCCACAGGTACATTTTGAGAAAGCCCGTGTCGACGTCACATATAACCGTCTTTCTGATGCGTTGAATGAGATTGAGACTGCTATTAAACTTGATTCTACAGAGGCTTCTTATATCGACATGGCGATGAATCTTTCGTATGAGATGAAGGATTTGCCAAAGTCTATTCATTATGCTGAGAAACTCCATGCTTTGCGTCCGGATAAAAACTACTATTTGATGACTCTGTCCACTTTATACAGCGAGAATCATCAGTCTAAAGAGGCTATTGAGACGTTGGATGAGTTGGAGAAGAGAGTAGGAATGTCAATCGACATCACAAAATACAAGTTTGCAAATTGGATCACAGGTTTCCATGATAAGAAGAAAGCGATAGCGGAGTATGATAAGCTAATCGCCGCTTATCCTGCTGAGCCAGAGTATATTAAAGCTAAGGCTGATGCCTATGCGTATCTTGGTGATTTCAAAAATGTCGAGAAGACATTGAAGAACGGATTGAAGAAGATGCCTGAAAGTGGTGTGATGCGTTATGAGATGTGTATGTACTACATCACTAAGAAACGCAATCTAAAGAAGGCAGACAAGTATCTTGATCCTGTGTTGGAGAGCCGTGATATCGAGTATGAGCAGAAGATGACTGTCCCTGCCACTCTTTGGCTTGACAGCACGTCGCGTTATTTGGTGACAGAGCCACGTCTACGCAAATTGATAAACATGTATCCGCATGAGTCGTCGACTTATGCCTTGCTTGTCGATTACTTATCAACTAATAATCGCACTGAGGAGGCTTATTCTTTGATTGAAAAGAGTTTGGAAGCGGATCCATATCAGGAGGATATGTGGAACACGTTGATTCTTAAGTATGCTGTCGATAATAATCTAACTGCAGTGGAGGAGAATCTAAAGAAAGCCACAAGCTATTTCCCTAATAATGCTGATTTCACTTACCGTTTGGGTAGACTCTACTATATGAAAGGAGACACAGTGAATGGCGAGCAAAACTTGCGTAAGGCAGCTGAAGTGGCAAAACCTCTTGATCTTTTCCTTGCTTCAGGTATACTTGGCGAGATTGGAGATATTAGTATGGCGATGGGAGACACTGTTAAGGCGATGAGTGCTTATGACGAGGCTCTCGTTTTGAATCCAAACGCAGTATCGGTGCTCAACAACTACGCCTATATGCTTGCTGTGAAGGGAATTGATTTGGACAAGGCTGAAAGAATGAGTGGAAAGACAGTCAGTGTCGATCCTAACAGTGCGGTCTTCCTTGATACATACGCATGGGTTTATTTCAAGAAAGGCGATTATCAGATGTCTCTTCTTTATATTGAGCAGGCGTTGTCGAAGATGGGGGAGGATAATGCAGAGTTGTATGAGCACTACGGTGATATCTTGTATAAGACCGGAAATACCATGAAGGCACGTGAGCAGTGGAATAAGGCTCTTGCCACTTGCGCAAAGAATAAAATCAAACCGTCGGCACAGCTTCAGCAGAAGGCGACGTCGGGCGTTTATGTAGAATAATATAACTTCGATTAATATGCAGAAAATTGTAAGAATACTTTTAGCTTTAGCGATGTGCTTCTCGATTTCATCGTGTAAAACTAAAAAGACTGAAACAACAACTGAGGAGGCACGCGTTTCAACAAAAAGCGATGTGTTCCGGACTTTGAGTATTGATAAAATGTCATTCTCATTGACTCTTGCTGGCACAGAGTTGAATTCGTCTGGCTCTATTCGTATTGCGCGAGACAGTGTGATTATCTGTTCTATCATGCCTTTGCCTGGAATGGAATTTTTCAGAATAGCAATCAACAAGCAGGGTATCATCATGATCAACCGCGTGGATAAGAAGTTTGTGTCTGTCACTTATGATGAGATGCGTAAGAATGGTATGGAATTGAATTATCAGGCTTTTGAGGCAATGCTTACAAACCGTCTGTTCTTATATGGAGAAGATTATTTCCCTAAAGCTTCTGATTTCGGTGCTACGGAGATGAACGGACGTGTAAAGCTTATGCGTACTAAAGGAAACGTGCTTCAAGAGTTTGAGTACAACTCAAGCAAGGAATTGTCATCGGGTTCTTTGAGTATTGGTGCTGACTATTTTACAGAGTGGCGTTATTCCGACTATTTCAATGTGAAGAACATCCGTTATCCTCGCACAACATTCTTGTCGATTAAGAAGGGTACAGTCAGACGTGACATCACAATGACTGTGGATAATATCGAGCTTGACAAGGATAGAAACTTTGAGGTGAAGATACCTTCTGCTTATCAGAAAATCACAATGGATGAGTTCTTGAAAACTTATTAATTGGAATTTGGTTAAGAATCAAGAGGCAAGATGTTTCACGGAGGAGGTAAGACGTTGGTAAAACTTATGTTGACGCTGTTTGTTGGCGTCGGCATTGTCTCGTCTATCCCTGTTTGGAGCCAACAGAAAAAGGCTACAACAACAAAGAGTAAAACATCCACGTCTAAAAGCAAAACAACTTCAAAGACGACTAAAAGCATCAACACTCTAAAGAATGAGCAGGAGAGGGTGCAGAAGGATTTGAAAAGAACTCAGGATAGCCTTAAAAACACTCAGCTCTCCACTAAGAAAGCATTGCGTGAAGTGTCACGCTTGGATCAGGGTATTGAGGAGAGGAGCAAGTTGATTCAAAACAAGAATGAGGAGATTCAGTCGTTGCAGGAGAATATCACCACTCTTGAAAAGGATATTTTGAGGTTGGAACTTGAGTATGCGAGCAACAAGGATAAATACGTTGATTTGATTTATCACGCCTATGTCAAGAATTCGTCCTACAATAAATTGATGTTCGTGCTTTCTGCAGAGTCGTTCAGCCAGGCATACAGAAGATTTCGTTATATTCAGGATTTCGCAAGTATGCGTAAAGCCCATGCCGACGAGATTGCTCAAAACAGAGATGATCTTGTAGCCAAAAGATCTCAACTTACAGAGCAGAAGTCGCAATCCACTCTGCTTGTTCAGGAACGCGAGGCAGAAAACCAGAAGTTGATAGAGGAGAAGGATGAGCAGAAACGTCTGCTTGCATCTTTGAAGAATAAGGAGAAAGAGTTTGCGGCCGAACTTGCCAAACAACAGGCTGCGGCTGAAAAACTTGATCAGCGAATTAAGGAGTTGATTGAGAAAGAAGCAGAAGAAGCAGCAAAACGAATGGCTAAGAAAAACGATGAAAAAGCAAATAATCAGGTCAAAACTGAAAATAAAGCCTTTGAACAATCGAAAGGAACTTTGCCTTCTCCACTACCAGGGTCTCACATCACAGGACGATTTGGACCACAGTTTCATCCGGTTTTAAGACATGTGAAGACTAACAACAAAGGCGTCTATTGCACATCTGAAGCGGGAGTGGTGGCGAAAGCAATCTACGAAGGAGAGGTTACCCAGCTGTTCTCAGTACCTGGAAGTAACACTGCTGTGATTGTACGTCATGGAAATTATCTATCTGTCTACTCAAATCTAACAAAGATCTTTGTAAGGAAAGGTCAGAAAGTGATGGCTGGAGACAGAATCGGTAGCGTCTATGAAGATGAGAATGATGATAATAAGACAACACTTTTTTTCCAGATTTGGAGAGAGAAAGAGTTGCAGAATCCAGAAGAGTGGATTAAAGGTTGGAAAAGGAAACAATAAATAATAATAAACAGATTTAGATATGGATCAGCAAAACAACAATGAAGAATTAGATTTAGTATGGCTATTTAAGGCCTTTTATGCAAAATGTGGGGATGCATCAAATTGGTGTAAACGTAAAGTAAGATATGTATTGCGTTTCGCATGGAAAAAGAAGATCGCTTTGTTAGTTGCCTTTATCATTGGTGTTGGAGTCGGAATCACACAATGTGTAATGGAAAATTATTACACTAAATATACACTTGAGTCGTTGGCATTCATGAAATCCACAAGTGCTGATGTTTGTGACGACTTGTTGGAATCTCTCAACTTGTTCTGCAAGAAGAAGAATTATAATAAAGTAGCTCAGGATATGGGTTTTGTTGATGAAAACTATAAACCTACTGCTGAGGGATTAGAATTCGCGTCGAAATTAAAAAAAGTCAATGCATATTTCTGGATTGACGACCGTCATAGTGGAGCGCCTACTGAAGTTGATAAAAAAGACAGATATTTGAAAGATACTTCTGTTATGAGAATTTATGATAGATTGCAGATTGAGATAGAGGTTTCTGATTTGACTGCTGTTGATACACTTAAATCTGGTTTGATTCACTATCTTTCTTCAAATGAAGAGGTGAAAAAGAACCATGAGTCACGCAGAGAGTTGCTAAGCGCTATGAAGGATCAATATAATGCTGAGGCTGGAGTGCTTGACTCTTTACGTCGACAGGAATATTTCTCTGAGTCAAATAGAAAGAAGACTATGCAGATTGATGGTCCGATGATTGTGTCGGAAAGTAATCGTCAGCTATTCCATGATGATATCCTTAAATTGAAGAATAAGAGTTTTGATTGCGAAATTGAGTTGAAGAAAAAAGGTACAAGCGTATATTTCAATCGTGATTTTGCTATTACAAAATCAACTTCATGGGTTTTGATTATATCACTTCTTTACGGTTGTATATTGTATGTGTTTACTTTCATCGTTTTAAGCTTGATAGATAAGAGAAAATCAATTAAAGAGTATCTTGAGGCAGAGGATTAAAATTTTAGATTAATGAATCAAAAAGTATATATTACGCGTAATCTTGTAGAGGATTTGCGTAAAGAGTGTGATGGGCGTGCTGCCAACGGAGTTTTTATTTTAGTAGACGAGAATACTCGTAACCTTTGTTTGCCAGCTTTGTTGAAAGATGAGTTTTTTAGCAAGGTGACTGTCATAGAGATCAAGGCTAACGATGATCACAAGACATTGGAGAGTCTTGCAAGCGTATGGACAGCTTTGCAGAAGGGTGGAGCTACACGTAAGTCGCTTATGATTAATTTAGGCGGTGGAATGGTGACAGATCTTGGTGGATTTGCGGCATCTACATTCAAAAGAGGTATGGAATATGTTAATGTCCCTACTACATTGCTTGGTGCTGTCGACGCTGCTGTAGGTGGCAAGACAGGTATCAACTTCGGAGGCTTAAAGAACGAGATTGGTGTCATCAACTCAAGCAAGAGCGTTTTGATCAATGCAGATTTTTTCCGTACGCTTGATTCTGAGAATCTTCGTTCTGGTTATGCTGAGATGATCAAGCACGGTTTGATTTCAGATTCTAAAATTTGGAACGACACTATCTCTTTCGATTTGGACAATATTGATTTTGACCGTCTGTCAGAGTTGCTTCTTGAATCAATTTCAGTAAAAGAAAAGGTTGTTGCGATCGATCCAACAGAAAAAGGATTGCGTAAGATTTTGAATTTCGGACACACTGTAGGTCACGCTTTCGAGAGCTATGCGATGGAAATTGGAGATGCCAAACTACATGGTTATGCTGTGGCTTGGGGAATGATATCCGAACTCTATTTGTCGTATAAGTTACTTGGTTTCCCTAAAGAGATATTGTCTACTGCAGTTAGAATGATCAAGGAGAATTATGGTGCGTTGCCTATCAAGTGCGACGTCTATGATCATCTGTATGATTTGATGACACATGACAAAAAGAATGAGGGCGACGGAAGAATTCTATTCTCTTTATTGAAAAATATCGGTGAAACTGAGATAAATGTTGCAGTTTCGAAAAAAGATATTCTTGATTCACTTGATTTCTATAGAGAGACTGTTGGTCTTGCATAATGATTTTGACAGATGAGTTACACAATTTCATATAACCATAAGGAAAAGATTTCTGGCAGATTCGAGTTGCCTGCTTCAAAAAGTATTAGCAACCGTGTGCTTATTATCAACGCGCTATCAGGAAGCGATAAAAGTGTTGCGAATCTTGCAAAGTGCGACGATACGGATGTGATGGTGAAGGCATTAACTTCTGATTCTCATCTTGTTGATATTGGTGCCGCTGGAACATCAATGCGTTTCCTTACTGCTTATTTGAGTATCCAACCGGGAGAGTGGACAATCACTGGTTCTCAACGAATGAAGGAGCGTCCAATTCAAATTCTTGTTGATGCGTTGCGTTCAATCGGTGCTGATATTGAATATGCTGAGAATGAAGGTTTCCCACCGTTAAAAATTCGTGGTAAGGAGATTGAGGGTGGTGATGTTGATATCGACGGAAGTGTTAGCAGTCAGTATATATCAGCGTTGATGATGATAGCGCCGATGTTGAAGAAGGGGTTGCGTATTCATCTGTTGAATGGAGTGGCTTCAGTGCCATACATCAATCTTACATTGTGGATTATGAACCAGTTTGGAGCCGACGCTTCATTCTCCGGAAATGTGATAGATGTCAAGCCTACTAAATACAAGCCAATCGATTATGTGGTAGAGTCTGACTGGACAGGTGCTTCTTATTGGTTCCAGATTGCTGCGTTGGCAGATGTGGAAGAAATCTTCCTTCCATCTCTATTTGATAAGACAATGCAGGGTGACGGTGTCTTGCGAGACATTTTCTATCATCTTGGAGTAGCAACTGAGTTTGTTGATGGAGGAGTGAAACTTCGTAAGACAGCAGTTAAGAGTGAGGCTGACGTATTTGAGTGGGATTTTATAAATTGTCCTGATTTGGCTCAGACAGTAGTAGTGACATGCTGTGTGTTGAATCGTAAGTTTAGATTCACAGGTTTGAAGAGCCTTAAGATTAAAGAGACAAACAGAATCCTTGCACTACAGCAGGAGCTTAAGAAATTTGGTTATATTTTAACTGAGCCGGAGGAAGGAGCATTAGAGTGGATGGGAAAAAAATGCGATGAAAATGCCAATATTGCCGTCGATACATATAAAGATCATCGTATGGCTATGGCTTTTGCACCCATTGTACTATGTCATGCACCATTCGTGGTAAATGAACCAGAGGTTGTTTCGAAATCGTATCCAGATTATTGGAAAGAGTTCGGAAAGATTATTGGAATCAAAATAGATTGATTCATAATCTACATTTTGTGTTGCATAGCAATAAAAAAAGAGAGTGTGATATGTCATTATAACAAAAAGCATTTACTACCTTTGTAATATAAATTGTAAAATAGTGAGAATTATGAAGAGCGTTGAAAATTTGGTAGCTGAAAAGCTTTTGAAGGTAAAAGCAATTAAGGTACAACCTTCTAACCCATTCACTTGGGCGAGCGGTTGGAAATCTCCAATATATTGCGACAACAGAAAGACTTTGTCTTATCCTGATGTTCGTACACTAATCAAGATTGAGATCGCAAGAATCATCCGTGAGACATACGACGATGTAGATGTTGTAGCAGGTGTTGCAACAGGTGCTATCGCTCAGGGTGCAATGGTAGCTGACGAGCTAGGTTTGCCTTTCGTATATGTACGTTCGGCTCCGAAGGATCACGGTTTGGAGAACCTTATTGAGGGTGACATCAAGCCAGGACAGAAGGTAGTGGTTGTTGAGGATTTGATCTCTACAGGAGGAAGCTCATTGAAGGCAGTTGAGGCTCTACGTAAGGATGGCTGCGAGGTTGTAGGTATGGTTGCAATCTTTACATATGGATTCCCAATCGCTGAGCAGAAATTTGCTGAGGCTGGTGTGCAGCTTACTACATTGTCTAATTATGAGGCTGTATTGTCTCACTTGGTTGAGACTGATTACATCACTGAGTCGGATCGAGCTACATTGCAGGAGTGGAGAAAAGATCCAGCAAACTGGAAGATCTAATAGAATATGGAGTCATACGTTAGTGGAGTAAAAGCAGCCCAGGGTTCTGCAGAACAAGTGTTCAAGGTGTTGAGTGATATGAATAATATCCAACGCATCAAGAGCAGAGTAGAAGGAAAAGTGCAGGATCTACAGACGACTACTGATACTTGTTCATTTTCGATACCTCCATTCGGATCTGCTTCATTAAAAATAGCGTCGCGTGAACCAAATAGCACAGTTGTTTACGAGTCTGTAAATTCACCGATGGCATTTAAATTGTGGATTCAGATTAAGGAAGTCGCTCCTGATCAGTCCGCAATCAGACTTACTCTTAAAGTCGACCTGAACTTTATGCTTAAGAGTATGTTGGGAAGTAAGATTGAAGAGGGAATTGATAAAGTAGCTGAAGCAATTGCTAAGTTACCTTACAGTCAAATCAAGTAAAACCAAGAATTGAAATATGTCGGCACTCTTAGTGGTGCCGACTTTTTATGTAATATACCAACCAATTCGTTCCAACTAATTCGTTTATGAGTATCTTCGACAAAGTTAAGAATGTATTTTCCAACGATTCAAGTAACAAGACAAAAGAAACAACCAACGAACAGGAAACTTCAAATCCAGTTCAGCTATTTGCGGATGCATTGAATTCTTTTCCCATTGATTACAAAGTCTCAAAGATGGATGAAAAGGATGGCTCCACTTTTGAATATGAATATCAGGGAGGTCATTTTGTGACCTATGTATATAATAAATCGCGTTTTTTGCATATCATCTTTCCGGGTATCGCCTCTGACGACTTGGAAAGTGGTCCTGTCTATACTGAAACGTGTAACAGTCTGAATAGTTTTCTTCATCCTGTGAAATTTGTGACAGGAATGTCGGAGAATTCTGTTCATATGGATATTATTTCCACAATACCTCTTCCTTCTTTGATATCCGACTATAAGGATTTCCTACAATCTATCTTTGCAGAGATTTTCCGTTCAAGCCGTCGTGGTGTCGACAAATTGAAGGAGAGGATGAAAGAAGTCGAGACCGAAGAAGAGGTTGAGGATGAGTATGCCAATTTATGTGACTACAGAAAGACGCAGTTGCTTAGAGAGAAAGAGTTGTCGCACGACACTCAAAATCCGTTTAAAAGAGGAAGATGTACTGTTGAACCTTACGTCACATTAGAGTCGTATTTGAAGGAACTGTTTGACATTTATATCGATTCTGTAGCTATGCTTGAGATTATCGGTGATGATGTTCAGAGAATCGAAGACGCTGATGAAATCAAGAAGAAGTTGATATTGTCGCCTGTGGTCGACTATGCTGAGGATGGTAGAATAGAGGTGTCGCGTATGGTGGCAACTATTCTCGTCTACCTAAAAAGCGATGAAGACGACAATTCTTATGGCAATATACTTACAATTCATCTAAGAGTAGAATCAGAATCGAAAGATGTTGTGCTTGTTCGTGCATCTTCAGTGCTTCCACCTCAAGGAGAGACTGCCAAACATGCTATTGAATCTGAGATGCAGGCACATACGCTTTTGCTTGGTGTTGACACTCGTACAAGTAAAGAAAAGATCGATGAATTCGTGTTTATGCAGGCTGATGCCGAAGATAAGGTGATGTCTGGTAAGGAAGAAGAGTTGACTGATGCCCAGCGAGCCATCTTTTTCAGCGAGAATAGCGTGATAGGCTACGAGTTGTATTGGGCAAATAAGTATTTAGATGCTAAGCGATCGCTTGACGCATTGTCTTACTTAAGACATGCTTACGAAATGATGGAGCAGTCGCGTCACATGGACAAGGGAGAAAATGAAAGTTGGCTGTTCTTCCACGTCGCTTTCTTGATTGGCTATTGCTATCTTGATCTGAATAATCCAGAGTTGGCGTTTTTCTACATAGACATTTCTCGTAGAGGATTGGATAGAGTGGTGGATCATGAAGAGTATATCAATTGTCTTGTTAATCGAGGAGATTTCCGATCTTTATCTTTGCTCAACGATGTGATCCAACAGTATGAAGAGAAGAAAGACCAGTTCGAAGGCAATGAACGAATGATTGCACACTACCATTTTTTGCAACGACGTCGCTCTTATGTCTTGATTGACATGGGAGAGTATGCTAAAGCGGAGTCGATACTGAAGAAACTTCTTGATGTTGAGGATTCGAAAGAGTTTGCTCTAAACGAGTTGGCGATTATTCAAAAGCGAAAGAGAGAATGATTTTTCTGTAAAATCAAAGAGACGTGTGATTATTCCACGTCTCTTTATTGTTTTATAGTGATTCTATATTATTATAAATTAATCTCGATTTCTGGCAACCCCAACAATCTTCTATAAAGTGCTATATAAGCCTTTATATGTCGTTCGTAAGAATATGTGTTGGCGTACTCTTTTTCTGCTTCTGCACGGCTTGAATCAGTGTAAAATTCGGCAATTTTCTCTCGAACCAACGTAGCCATATATTCTGGATCAAGATCTTTCCAAACATAGGCATGAGTTGAGCATATTTCAGGAAGAGACGAATAAGGCGATGAAAAGACTGCTTTTTTGAAATGCATAGCCTCAATGATAGGCAACCCGAAGCCCTCAAGTCGACTTGGGAACATCAATGCCTCCATGTTTGCGTATAGCCAATTCTTCTCCTCATCAGTGATTGTTCCTGTGATTGTAACGTTGGAGATTTTTTCTGTTTTGATTCTTTCTTTTAGCTTTTCTGCATACTCACCAGCTGTGCTTCCGCAAACATAAAGTTCGTATTCTGGAAGGTGCTTCATCATATCAAGCAAGACGTGGATATTTTTCTTCTCTCTCACTGCACCCACTGCGCAAACAAACTTCCTGTCTGGCTTGATAAAAGCTGGTTTAGTCTGGTTGTCGTTGCTTGTGTCGCGTACTCCGTTGAGAATAACGTCGAATGGTTTTTCCTCCTTCATTTTGCAGTTTCTTAGGACTTCATCTTTTGCAAAATTGGAGATAGCGACGAGGTGGTTTGCGTTATCGATCTTATCACAAACTGCATTCAGATATTTCTGGGCCTTTTTTTCATTCTTCTCGTATAAGAAGTTAAGGTCATGGATCGTCAGAATACGTTTAGTGGAATTGTTGCGTGGACACTCACGATATAATTGGTGGACAGAATGCCAAAGGTCATAGCCACGTAGCAAAAAAGGAAATATTTTATAGATAGAACGGTGTTTAAGATAACCTATCTTATTGCCATATGCATTCATTTGATTGCTTCTGACAAGGAAGTTAAAATGCATGTCAGGCACATCAATCTTGGAAAAAATGTTGGCATACATTCTTTCAATTTCACCAAAACCTGAATGTTCATGAAGGTCCATGAGGTCAATAAGTATCTCTTTTTTCATTTTCCTCTATTTTATTCTTTCCTATTTTATATATCTCTGCCAAAAAGGTCTGTGTCTTTCCAATGTCCAGGCATGGGTGCCAAACGGGAGTTTTCCGCCATTGATATCCAAACATTTTTCCGGAGAACATTCGATGCTGAATTGTAATGCTGTTCTCCAGTCTGGAACAATCAGTTTATCTTCTCCCTTAAGCTCAAACGACAGCCATAGATCCTCTGGATAAAATGCCTTTTCATCGGCTAAATCATCGTCAATCTGCTGCCTATATTTCTTTGTTATAGCCTGAAGTTTGCTCACTTTTCTTAAGCAAAGGCCTCCGTTCCCAACCTGATACCATTGGCTATGGTGTGGATTTGTCCCATCGTAGCGACGGAGTGCAAAGTTAAGATTACACCACAATCTTCTGAATCCACTCCAATATTTATCTTTGTCTGGAACAAATGGCGCACCAACATAGTCGAATCCTGCGTTTGCCCAGTAGCAAAGTTCGTCGCTGAACAGATATGTGTCAAGCTGGTTGATCAGAATGTATTTATAGTTTGAAAATGCGTCGTAGAAAGAAGTTGATAAGACAAGTTTGTTGTAGGCTCTCAAACTTGTGAAATTTGACCTTTCCATCGGTTTTCTGATGAAAAGAGGGTGATCTCTACACACATCCGTCATATCAAGATCATCCGGATAGATGGCGATAATGTCATAGCCAACCAACACCTTGAAAAGCTGGTCCAAACATGTTTTGTCGTCTAATGAAAGTGGTAACTTGTAAATCGGAACGACAACGGCAATATCACTCTTTTCTATCGTTGGCATGATGCTACTTGTTTAGAGGTTTAATTTCCATATTTCTAAAAAGAGCGTAACCATTCAAGTTGTAGAATGTTTTGGCATTGTGAAGATACGTATTAAGAGATACGATGCAAGGTGTATTTATGGAACGTCTGATTTCTACTTGATTATTTTTCAGGTTTTCAATTTTAGTATAAGAAGGAACTATAATTATAGAAATTGGTTTCCAAACGTTTTTCTCGTTCAAGTCGAAGTTATCTGTCATAAGTGTACTATTATATCGGTTTCTTACACAAATACTCATATTATTAGCACTGAAATCTTCAGAAATATAGTAGTCCATACTCAATACAAGTGTGTCTATGCTATTTGTAAAGGCATAATCTCTGATTTCCATCGCCATATCCTTATGGGTATGAACAGAACCGCTTTCGCCTTTACATATAATCATATCAATGTTATCCTCTTTGATTTTGTATTTCTTCAGCCATTTTTTAGTGATTTTTCTTTGGTTGTAGTTTGTGACCTCAATTTCGCCAATTGGAGAAGAATATTTCTGTATGGATTTGTAGGAATCAAATGCAATTATGCCTGCGAATACAATGGCGATAATTGTAGGTAAGACGAAGGTGTATTGGGGAAGTTCCACACTCATGTCTGTTTTACCTGAGTGACAGAATGTGAACCATGCAATAATCAAAGGGATTGAGAAACAGTAGCAGAATGGTATTTCAAACATCATCGACACCAAAAGTAAAATAATCATCGAAACCAATGATAATGATTTAGTCCTTTTGATCAAAATGATTATACCAACAAGGAATGTTATGACTAAAACTATCCCAATATAACCAAGTGTGAAGAATGCTTCTAAAAATTGGTTATGCGTGGTATAATGTTTGTTCAACGCTTCCCAAAATTCTGCCTTTTGGTATAAATCTGCATAAATATCATCTACTGCAGAATATCCATAACCTAAGAATGGGACATCTTTCAATCCGGCAGCTATAGCTGACCATATATGAAATCTGGGATCATCTGCATTTCCGCTTTCTGCAATCTTCATTATAGATTCTCCGATTCTGGTAGGGAAAACGAAGAATGATATGATAATAGCCGCAAACACAACTAATAGAGCAATTCCTAATTTCTTGTTTTCCTTGATTTGGTTAACAAAGAATAAGAATATCGAAATGAATATAGCCAACGTCACAATACGTGAGTTGTCTATTGCTAATAGGTATAAGGCAAGAACACCATGAGTGACATATAATAATTTCTCCCATATGGAAGTTTTGGCATCAAACAAGAATTTAGAAGATATGAAAATAGAAACAGCAATGATAAATCCCAGGTAAATATGGTGGTAAGCTATTGATTCTATGTGATTCATTATCTCTAGTCGATAATATAAAAAGAATCTAATATCTCCGTTTAAGGCTGTATCAGTTAAATCTGTCAAAATATAGATGATTAGTGCTGTACATCCGCATACATACGCTTTCATCATCAAATTGATAGGTAGTCTTTTGCTTGAGAAGATATAAATACCTGGTATAATCAGCAGAGAAGACAGCCAGTCTATTGCCAACCTGTGAGTGGTGTCGGGATGTAAACTCCAAAAGGTGCTTAGCAAAGTCCATATTCCATAACAACCAAGAGATAGCAGAGCGACAGAGTCTTTAAGGTTGATGGAGATCAATTTTTCTTTGCTTCGCATTACATAGTAGAGTTTGAATATAAGTACGGCAAAAAACCAGTGAGCAATCCATGGTGTAAACCTGAATTGAAATGGTATTGCGAAAGCAAAAATCGTAGACGAGATACAGAAAAGGACATCAATCACTTGATCGAATTTACCGTATCTTTCATCGTCTTTCAGTATGCCAATATTTATGTTCATTTCTCTTTTTAATCTACTCTTAAATCTCCTAACAGAGAATTTCTTTTGACTGTGAATTTAGCCATGCTGTCTGATGGAATTGGCTCTACTGAAGGACTTTCCATTTTTAGCGGGTCTATCGGAGTTCCGTTCTTGTAGACTCTAAAGTCAAGATGCGGACCAGTTGATGTGCCTGTGCTTCCTACGTAACCAATAAGATCACTCTGTCTTACACTGCTGCCCTGGGAAATACCTTTGGCAAAACCGTTCAGATGCATGTAGACGGTACTGTAAATGGAGTTGTGCTGGATTTTGATGTAGTTGCCTCCACCTTTGGTATCCCAACCTTTTGCTACAACTTTTCCGTCTCCAATGCTCATCACTGGTGTGCCCTTAGGCGCAGCATAATCGACTCCGTGGTGAGGACGTACTATCTTCAACACTGGATGGAAACGTGCGTGGGTAAACCTTGAACTTATGCGTGAGTATTTCAACGGTGCTTTAAGGAATGCTTTACGAAGACTGTTACCGTCGTAGTCAAAATATTCCGTCTTGCCATCAATATCAAATGGTATTGCATGATATTCACGATTGTCATGGTAGAACATAGCACATTTTATAGAATCTATTCCAACAAAAGTGGTGTCAACCCATCGTTCAGTATATTTTGCCTTGAACATGTCTCCTTTCTGAAGTCCGAAGAAATCGATGTTCCATGCGTAAATATCTGACAATTTCATTGCTAATTCCCATTGTAATCCCTGGCCTACAACTGCATTCCAGAGCGATGTCTCGATTACTCCTTCTGCAACTCTTTCTTTTTCTACAACTTTATGTTTGTTCTTTGTGGCTGTTATATTCTCATCGTTAATGGACAATACAAAATATTCAACCGAGCTGATTTCATAGATAAAATGTCGTAGTGTGTGTGCTGAATCCTGACATGTGACCAGACAATACTTATTGCCTGCGCGGACTTTCCTTAAATCAAACACTTTGCTGATTGCAGACTCACATTTTGAGATGGTTTTACGGTCTAAATCACAACGAGAAAGAATGTCCGACAGATTTTCGCCTCGCTTGATTGTGATTTTTTCGTGATATAATGTGTCGACGTCAATTCCATAGATTGTCTGATGGACTCGTTCTACTGGCTTGTTTGTTGCTATTGTGTCCTCTGATGTCTTGTTGATTTCGTTTATTTCAATGACAGGCTTATGATCTGTGCATGATATCATTGAAAATAGAAGCGTCAAGAATAATGTGGGGATAATCTTTGTGGTTGATAGTCTATTGTATATGCGAAAAAACGATGATAGGGCGAACGTCGCTTCTATAATCGTACACAATCTCCTGCAGAAACCAGTTTTCTCAGTTGTCATTTTCGCTTTATCAAAGAAAAAAGAATATCACATGTAAAACAGCACGCAAAAGTAGCACTTTTATTCCAAAAAAATGTGTTTTTTGGCACTTTTCTAAAGAAGGGTTTCTAATTTCTTTGACAACTTTTCTGCTGAGACATCCATATTGTATTTCTTTGAATGAGCAATCAAAGCATTTCTATCGTTTTCGTCGTAGTTTTTGGATAGAGCAATGGATATTTTCTCTGCGATGTCGGTCGTGTCTGTCGGATTGAAGTAGACGGCGTTCTCTCCAAGCACTTCATGGAAGATCTCAATATCACTCACTGCTACCGGACATCCGTACTGCATAGCCTCTAATGCTGGTATGCCGAATCCTTCATAAAGTGAAGTGCAGACATAAAGTGACGCATCTCTGTACAATGCCTCCAAACGTTCGTCGGACACTCTTCCAAGAAACTTGATTCTGTCCTCTGTGTTACTGATGTTCGTGTCTCCGTATATCTTTGACGCACCACCTACTACGATGAGCTTAACTCCGTCATCCGGACGTTTTGCATAGGCTTCCACCAATGTCTTGAAATTCTTGCGTGGATCCATGCTCGACACTGCGATCACATATTTGCCATCAACTCCTGCTTCCGCGTCGGTGCGTGGACGTGATTTGGGAGCAGGTGAAAAAATAAATACTTTATCCGATGGTATGTTGAATTCCTTAATTATCTCTCTCTTAGAAAATTCACTCACCGTCATCACGAGTTTTGACTGGCGAGCAAGAATAGGTAGTAGCAGACTATAAGTTGTGCGATAACTGAAACTGAACCATTCTTTGTTGACGCTATATGCGATGTCGTGGATAGTGATGATTTGATTCTTGTATCCTACGACTCCAAGTCCGAACAAGTTGATGAATAGCGGACTGCCAATTTTCTTTAGGTGTCGACGCAACGTTGTCTGTTCCCAAACATGGCCTTTGTGTCCAGCTAATTTTACCACTTCAAAGTCTGGATTATAGCCTTCTTCTATATCGACGTCGGGCATGAAACATACGACATGCCATCCCAACTTATGCAATGCCTGACACATTTCATAAGAAACAACTTGCACGCCGGTCGCTTTCTGTGCTAAAAAAAGACCGTTTATGTATAGAGTCTTATTCATATTTTGAAATTAGTTGTCTGCGACAAGAGTATTTTTCAGCCAACTCTTTTTTGCCACACAATTTATATGCTATTTCTCCGATGAAAAGGAGACTTTTTGTCAATATATTTGCCACTTTGTAGTGCCATTCAGGCATTGTCTTCAAGAAGTATTTCTTTCGACTCTGCATGATGAAGTTTTCTCTTTTTGCGTTGACGCTGATACTTGTACCTTCCAAGTGCTGAATTACAGCTTGTGGTTCGTTGACGATTCTCAACCCAGTTTTCTTTATTCTGTTGCAAAGATCCTGGTCTTCATAGTACATGAAGAAATTCTCGTCGAATCCTCCGACTTTATCAAACGTCTCTCTCTTCATCATCATCGCTGCCCCACATGCGTAAGCCACGTCTATTTGTTTGCCGGAGTGGTTGTATTCGAAATTTCTGCCATAAATTAGTTTGTATGGCAATCCAAACAATGCGAAGTTAAGTTCAGTGAGAATTCCGTCGCCAGCACGTCTGAACGCGTGAGTGGGCTTTGAATCGGCATTTATGAGATTCGGACTGATTATTCCGATCGTTGAGTCGACTTTAAGCTTGTCAAGAAGCAGTTTGATAGAATTGTCTTGACATATAGTGTCGGGATTCAACAGGAATATATATTCTCCTGCGGCTTCTCTGACACCTGCATTGTTAGCTTTGCCAAATCCGTAGTTGTCATTCAATCTCACGACTTTTATATCCTCGTCGTCGATAAGAGATTGGAGGTTGTTGTCGTTTTGGGAATTGTTGTCTGCGACAATGATTTCGTAGTTGATGTCTTTAGTATGACGACGCACACTTTCCACTGACGCCATTACCTGGTCGGCAGTGTTGAAGTTAACGTATATGATGGACAACTCCTTTTGCATCTTGTCGTGTTTACTACTTATCTACAAAAATAGTTTAACAATTCTGATTATCCAACTAATGGGTTATAATCATACTCACACCGCTGTATGCCAAAAAGATATAAATCACCTTAAGGAGCAGATCTTTGTTCATTTTATCGTAGACGCGAGCGCCAATCCACATTCCAGACAAGCAACCGGTGATGGCTATAAGATAGCTTTTGCCGACTTCAGTGGTGATTATGCCTTCTCCTGCGCGTAGCATCGTCATCCATAGATTGCCGAGAAGGAAAAAGCACTGCGTTTGTGCCATGTATTGGTCTTTTGTCTCTTGAGTTGAAAGGTAATAGTAGACGACGGGAGGCCCTTGCATAGAAAATAGTCCACCCATCAGACCGCTGAGGCTACCCAAACCAATGGTGTTAAACCAGTTGGGATTGATTTTTATTCCGTCTTTTTTGAAAAAGGTGAAATAGATTGACAATAGAATCAAAGCAATGCCTAAAATGATTTTTAACCACGACGCGTCTGTTCCAAACATTACGAATGAGAATAGCGCACTAGATGGCATAAACACGATTAATAGGGGCCAAATGTATCTCCAATTAAGCGATTTGCGTAGATTGAATACAGTTACCAAACTTAACGTTGCTGCCATCATCGATGATAGCGAAACAATGCTTTTATAATCTCCACCCATCACTCCAAGTAGGAGAAGTAGTGGTATCAGAAAGATTCCGAATCCAAAACCTGCTGTACGTTGCACAAATCCGGCACCGCAAGCACAAAGTATCAAAAGAACGTATTCCACTTATGTGTGAGTCTACTATATCGTTATAAAACTTGAAAAGACGGCGTTGCCACCGTCTTTTTCAATATGTTTGGATTAAAATCAACTGTTCTGTGGGAAAACAAGTTTATATCCTTTACCGTGAACGTTGATGATCTCAACCTCTGGGTCATCCTTCAAACGTTTTCTCAACTTTGTGATGTAAACGTCCATGCTTCTTGCGTTGAAGTAGCTGTCCTCTTCCCAGATTGTCTTCAATGCCATGTTTCGCTCAAGAATCTCGTTTGAGTTAGCACAAAGTAGTGCAAGCAAGTCGCTTTCCTTTGTAGTCAACTTATCTTCAACACCGTTGATTGTTAGAGTCTGTTTGTTTGTGTCGAAAAGGAACTTGCCAAACTTGTATGTGGCATCTTCTGTAGGGCGCTTTGCTCCTGCTCGGCGCAACACTGCCTCAATACGAAGAAGTAGCTCTTCCATGCTGAACGGCTTTGTGATATAGTCGTCGGCACCGATATGGAATCCTTCCAAGATATCCTCCTTCAATGTCTTTGCTGTAAGGAAGATAATAGGCACAGTAGTGTTTGTTGCTCTGATCTCCTTTGCCATAGTGAATCCGTCCTTGATCGGCATCATCACGTCAAGCACACAAATATCAAAGTACTGTTCTGAAAATGCCTGGAAACCGGCGGCACCGTCCTTCTTCAAAACTACATCATAACCCTTAGCCTCCAAGTATTCACAAAGAAGCAAACCAAGGTTCTCGTCATCTTCACAAAGAAGAATTCTAGTGCTGTTTTTCTTGTCGCTCATAATCGTAATTTATTACGTTAATACTCTTTTCATTATTTGTCCTCAGTCTTCGGTATGGAGATAGTGAATGTTGTTCCTACTCCGAATTCGCTGTCGCAAGTGATTGTTCCTTTATGGTCGGTAACAACCTTCTTGACATAAGCCAAACCAAGACCGAATCCTTTTACATTATGTACATTTCCTGTAGAGACTCGGAAGAACTTGTCGAAGATTTTCTCCTTATCTTCCGGCTTGATACCGATACCATTGTCTTTCACAGTGATGATGACGTGTTTCTCGTCTTCCATAGTGCTGACCTTCAGGTGTGGTATCGCTTCTGTATATTTAAGTGCATTGTCCATCAAATTGTAGATGATGTTAGTAAAATGCACTTCGTCTGCCAAAATGAACGGGTAAATCGCCTCAAGTGAGGTTTCTATATCTCCACCTTTGTCTTTGACTTTAATCATAAAGTTGGTGGTCACTTTTGCTACCAATTCGTTGACATCTATCTCTTTTAGTTTAAGCGCTGAACTTTCTTTCTCCAAAATTGACATCTGCAACACCTTCTCAATCTGTTGTGACAAACGTTGAGTCTCATCGTTGATTGTCTTACCAAGGTGGGCTAACATACGTGGTGTTTTCGGGACACTCTCGTCGGCCAACATCTGTGATGCCAATGAGATGGATGATACCGGCGTCTTCAACTCATGTGTCATGTTGTTCATGAAGTCGGTACGCATCTGTGTCAATCTCTTCTCTCTTGAGATCATCACAAGCGACGTGATGAATGTAAGCAAAAGCAGGAAGAAAATGACAGTTGTCGGCAAAACTAGTCTGATGGTATTGTAGACGTATTTGTTTCTAGTCGGGAAATAAACCTTCATATAGTTGCCGGTAGGGTATGGATCATTGATAAACAATGGCTGGCTATACGTGTTGTCAGCATTGTCCGATTTGAATCCATTTGAACTGTACACCTCGACTCCGTCGCTTGAATAAACCGCTACGAAATGTGGCAAATCAAGCCCACGTTGCTGCATTTCTTTGTCAAGCAACTCTTGCAGATGATTGAAATCAATACGCTCTGAGATGTGACGTGAATAGTTCTCTCCCAACAGGCGCAGCAATACGTTGTCGAGAAACTGTCGCTCTTGGTTGAATCGGTCTCTCAATTTTTTCTGAAGTAGGTGAGAAGTACCTTGCAAAGAGTTCTTTCCACTTGCTGTCTGTAAGTAAACCTTTGGCTTTATACGTGTGCAGCTCTGGTCGCTGTTAGCGTTAAACTCGTTGATTTTAATGATCGCTTGTAATTTTTCCTGATTGTTTGGGAAAAAGTTAATTTGAGTGGTGTCTTTTTCTCTCAACTCAGACTCGATGTTCTCGGCCATGAATCGTGTTGTCTCCTCCTCCTCAAGAATACGTGCGATACGGAACAAACATAAGCGGACGTTCTCGTTGAACTGGTCTTCTCTCATGTCTGCAGTCATCTTGATATACGACGACTGAAGCACGAGCAACCCGATAAACGCGATTGCCATGATTCCTATCAAACACACTATCCCGAGACTTTTTCTCATCCTCTCCTTAAAGTTTTAATCAAAAGTAAAATTTTAAATTTAACATTTCGATATATTAACAAACTTTAATTGTATTAGTAAGGTAAAAAAGCTTATTTTTGTATCATATATTGAATTTTAGGGACAAATAAATGGGTATTCCTACTATCATAACTGATTTGGCGCTCATAATGATTGTGGCTGGCATTTCTACCATTATTTTCAAATGGTTGAAGCAACCAATCATTCTTGGCTATATTGTTGCTGGTTTTTTGGTCAGCAAACAGTTTGTCTTTGCTCCAGATATTATCGGTGACGCGGATGTTGAGGTGTGGGCTAAAATCGGTGTGATTTTCCTTTTGTTCGCCCTTGGACTTGAATTTAGTTTCCGTAAGGTTGCCAAGGTGGGAAAAAGTGCATTGCTGGCCTCCACTATAATAATCCCCGGAATGATATTGGTTGGTCTTGGAGTAGGAAATCTGTTGGGATGGAATGTCTCCAACAGTGCGATGCTTGGTTGTATGATATGTATGAGCTCAACAACGATTATCCTTAAAGCTCTTGATGACCTTGACTTGCGTAACCATCGTTTTGCCAGCGTGGTGCTTGGAGTGTTGATTTTTGAGGATTTGGCTGCTATCGTGATAATGGTGTTGTTGCCTACTATTGCGGCCGGACAAGAGTTTGAGGGTACAGAATTCATCTTCGCTATCCTTCGTTTGGTTTTCTTCCTAATCATTTGGCTTGTAATCGGAATCTTCTTTATTCCGTCGATACTTAAAAGAGCAAAGAATTTCTTAAATGATGAGACGCTTCTAATTGTGGCTGTAGGACTATGCTTAGGAATGGTTTATTTCGCGTCTTCAGTCGGATTCAGCGAGGAGTTTGGTGCTTTTGTGATGGGCTCGATACTTGCTGAGACGATAGAGGCGGAGAGAATAACAAAGGTGATGACTCCAATTAAGGACTTTTTTGGAGCTGTGTTCTTTGTGTCGGTGGGTATGATGATAGATCCGGCAATCCTTGTGGAGTATTGGAAAGAGATACTTGCTATTTCAATGTCTGTGGTAATCGGCCAGGTATGTTTGGGCACGACGGGAATCCTTTTTGCGGGCTCGACGCTACGAACCGCCATCCAATGTGGATTCAGTTTGACTCAGGTCGGTGAGTTCGCGTTTATCGTGGCTTTGCTTGGTACTCAATTAGGATTATGTGACGAATTCCTTTATCCTGTCATTGTGGCTGTTTCGGTGGTAACAATATTCATCACTCCGTTTATGATGAAATCGGCAATTCCTGTGGTGGAATGGCTCAATGTGAAGTTGCCAGACAAGTATAAGGCTATGATCGAGCGTACTCAGACTAAGAAGGAGGTTGAGGGTGTGATGGCAGTGTGGAGGAATCTCCTTACTCAGATTCTTGAGATTGTGGGAATATACGGTTCGGTAAGTACGGCGCTGATGCTTATATTTGTGACTTATATCTTCCCAAAAGTTTCGGAGATGACAGGTGGCTTTTGGATTAATATTGTCTTGACTGCCTTAAGCATTCTGCTTGTGTCGCCTCTTGTACGTGCGATTATTGCGAAAAAGAACCATTCTCCTGAGTATAAATATTTGTTTGAGGTCAACCGAAGCAACTGGGCTCCGTTGGCTGGTTTGACATTGCTGAGATTGGTTGTTGGTGTAACGATCATTTCTTTGTTGATTAGCAAAGGGGTTTTGTCAAACAAACCAATGGGAATATCCATATTCTTAGCCATGGTAATTCTATACTTGATATTCAAGTCGAGAATGATCAAGTATTGGTCTATAAAGCTTGAGCGCAAGTTCTTCTACAATCTCAATATTCGTGAGATTGAGATGCGTAGAAATATGGATCAAAAGACTTCTGCTTTTGAGAGTACAGCCTTATCCAAAAGCTTATCAGCTCACGATCTCCATTTGGCTGATTTTGTTGTCGACGCGAATGCAGAATGTTGTGACAAGACACTGATTGAACTTAATCTGCGTCAGGTGTGTGGAGTACACGTTGTTTCTATTATCCGTGGTGAGTTAAGAATTAATATCCCCGGTGGAAAGGAAAAAATCTTGCCTTGCGATAAAATCCTTGTACTTGGTACCGATGATCAATTGACAGCTGTTGCAAAGATATTTGGAAAACCTACTCTCGAAACGGCACCTAAGAAGAAAGAGGTCAGTGTGGAGCAGTTGATAATAGAAACTGGTTCGCCACTTGAAGGAAAAAGTATTGTGGAGTCTGGAATCCGAGATAAAGCTAAGTGTTTGGTTGTAGGAATTGAACACGAAGGAGAAACAACAATGTCGCCTAACATCCACACTCAATTCTGTGTTGGTGACATCGTATGGATTGTAGGAGAAAAAGATAAGATCCAGGATTTGATTAAGAGTACGCTCACTTCAATTGATGTAAAGTAATATGAAAGAACATTTGCCTTTATTGCATCATATGCTCGATGGAATTGTAGAGGTTGGCACTGATGAGGCTGGACGTGGTCCGTTGGCTGGACCGGTGTATGCGGCTGCTGTGATTCTCCCTCCTGATTTCCAGTTGGACGAATTGAACGACTCCAAGCAGCTTACAGAAAAGCAACGATATAAACTACGACCTATAATAGAGGAAAAAGCCATTGCGTGGGCTTTAGGAATATGCACACCGGAGGAGATAGACAAGTATAATATCCTTCAGTGTTCGATAATGTCGATGCACCGTGCCATTGAGTCTCTTGGTGTCGAACCACAGCATATCATAGTCGACGGTAATAAATTTCGTCCATACAAAAATATCCCCTACCACACGGTTGTAGGTGGAGATGGCAAATACTTGTCTATCGCAGCAGCGTCGATCCTGGCTAAGACATACAGAGACGACTATATGATGAAGATTGCTGAGGAGTACCCAATGTATGGTTGGGCAAAGAACAAAGGTTATCCTACGAAAGCACACCGTGAGGCAATTGCTGAGTACGGACCGTCGCCTTACCACAGAAAATCATTCACTTTGCTACCATGCCAGAAACCTATTGATTTTGGGGAGTAAGAGATGGATTCTTATCTTTTAATGTTATGATAACAAAAAATCAATTATAATGAAACGTCTTTTTATTCCTGTTCTTGCGCTGATGGCGACAGCCTGCAATAACAAAACAAGCAACGAACAACCAGCATCACAGTCTTCTCAAGAGGTCTCTGCATCAGCTCTTGTAGCTAATGTCGACAGTAGTATCTGCTCTATTCAGCTCGACGACGTTAAAGTGACTTGGTTGCGTGATAATACAGGCCGTAAAAACAATGATTTGCAGCTATTTGGTGATGTAAGCGATGGCTTGGCTGATAGTCTTGGAATCAAGAATGGTATTCCTGCTTCTATGAGCGCTGTACTTTTGCAGAGAGATTCATCTACAATTCTTTGCGACGCTGGATTGGGAATGCCAGGATGTCTGCTTATTCCTTCCCTTAATTCATTGGGCATCAGACCAGAGGAAGTATCTTTGGTTTATATTACTCACCTTCATCCAGACCATATCGGTGGATTAATGTCGAATGGAGAGAAGATTTTCCCTAACGCAAAAGTATACGTTTCAAAGACTGAGTTTGACGCTTGGATGGCAATGCCAGCAGAGAACAATCAGATGCAAGTGGCATTCTCCAAACTATATGCCGACAACCTTCAGTTCTTCAATTTCAACGATACATTGCCTGCAGGTGTTGTAGCAATGGATGCAAAAGGACATACTCCAGGACACACTGTTTTCCAGGCAGGAAAAGTCTTGGTTATCGGAGATTTGATGCATGGTATGGCTCTGCAGATGGTTCATCCAGAGTATTGCGCAGCTTATGATATGGATCCGGAAGAGGCTGTGAAATCAAGGGTCAAGTATATCAACTATGCAAAAGAGAACGGTTTGACAATGGTCGGTATGCATCTTCCAGAACCTGGCCTTTTTGAGCAGAAATAATTTTTGATTTTATAAGTCAAATTTTGGCACATATCAAAGCCGTGGATTAGAGAATCCATGGCTTTATTCTTCTCTATTCTTCTTAATTTTGTTTCGGAATTCATTAAGAGTCTCACCTGTGATCTTTTTGAATGTACTGCTCATGTGACTACTACTTGAGAAACCACATGTGTTTGATAGGAATTCGAGTTCTTTTTCTGGATCCTCTGTTAGAATATGCTTAATCTTTTTAACTCTCAATTCTGCGATGAATTCGAAGAAAGTACACTGATAAGTAGCGTTGATGAATCTCGACACATATGTACGGTTTGTGCCAATTTTGTTAGCGATATCGTTAAGTGTTAAACCTGGTTGGAGGTATCCCTCTTCATCAACCCATTTCTTTATTCTTTGTGCGATTGGCGACTCTTCTCCAATCACATTTTTGTCTGTGGTCTTAGAAGCGTCTGTATCTTCAGCTTTAGCCTTCTCTCCCTTTAAAGAAGGAGTCTCAGCAAAACTACTTTTTATCGGAACTTCTTTCGTATTTTCTTCTTCTGTTTTCTTCAAACCTAAATACAAACGTTCTGCATGAATCTGATATTTGTTCAAAGATTGAACGACGTAGAAATATGCTAACGCGGCAAAGAAGAAGAATACGGCGATTGTTATCCTATCTGAATAGCATAGCAATACTCCACTCAAAGTGAAGACAATAATAGCCAATGACGCATCGTAGGTCCAGTCGATATACAGGAATACATAATCGGAATACTCTTCCTCAAGGCTGAACATGGCTCTACGATACAGTTTGCCAAATATCATCACCCAGTAACCACAGTGAGTTACAAATATGACACCTAAAGCAATACCTATGAATTTAGCTTCAATTCCTAAGACATTCGTGGTTATGTTTGCTAAAAGCAGGCTCGACATGAATATGACGATATCTCTTATGACAGTCTTTTTTGTCAGGTAATCTGGAGCGATCAACGGTATAACCATCCATACCCATTGAATGCCCATTGCATAAAAAAAGGAGAGCATCATACATTTAACGCCCACCGACTGCATGGTATTGTTTACATAAAGGAGTATGAAGCATAGTAACGCTGTGATCAAAGCGATATTTCCGGCAAGCACTTTCGACCTTCTTAGAATCCTAAAAGGCGTAGTGTCTGCAACAACATCTGTTCTATATAGGGTTACTGCTAAACCTATTGAAACGAATGCTGTTCCCGATAATATGGCCGTATAGATGGTATCGAGCGTCATACGTTCTTGTGTCTCTCTGAATCTATAGTTATATTTGGTATCAACCTACTAATTCGAATGATTTTGCCACTTCAAGCGCCTCGTTCTCATGCTTTTCCATAATCTCTCTCTCTCCTGGACCTTTGTCGTTGATACCGCACAAATGCAAGACACCATGAATCACGACTCTGAAAAACTCGGATTCGAATGTTGTGTTAAATTTTTCGGCATTTGTTGTGATTGTGTCGACGCTGATCACCATGTCTCCTGAGATGACATCCTCTTCAGTATAGTCGAATGTTATGATATCTGTATAATAATCATGCTGAAGAAATTCTTTGTTGACTTCCAAAATATGGTCGTCTGAGCAAAACAAATACGACAAATCACCAACTTTTTTGCCATGTAGCTCTGCTACTTTTTTGATCCATGCCGAGACGTTTCTTTTCTTAATCTTTGGCATTTTGATCTTTGAATGTTCTTTGTCGTATGTAATAGCCATAACTTCTATTATTTGTGCATGATTAACCAAACGAATTCAAAATTACTCTAATTTATCTCTTTTACAAAATTGTAGAGCAAAAAGATTTATTACTTTTGTAAAAAATCATAACTTTGGTGTCGTAACCAGTATATGAAGATGCAAGAACATTTGGTAAAAATAAAGTGTGCGTTAAGTCTTGTTTTGATGATGTCGTGTGTGTGTCCTGCTCATGCGGCCAAAGTTGTTGTGTCTGGAAAAAATGAGTCATACGCAGGTGAAACGCTTGAACTGCGCACTTATAATGAGAAAATCCTCAATAGATCAGAGTCTCTTGCTACTGCCAAGGTAGATAAAGACGGTGAGTTCAAATTTGAGCTTGATGTCACAAAGGAGTGCCAGATTTTTCTTCCCGGTGACGCTCAGCGTGGATACATGTATGTTGAGCCTGGAAAAAGTTATGTGGTGGAGATCCCGAATAAAAGGTTGAGGACCCTTTCTGAGAAACTTCAACCTTACTTTGAACCCAACGAATATCTTTTCTTCATTCAAAAACCTGATAAAAACGGGGTTAATATGAAGATGCTTCAGTTTGAAGACGCGTATGATTTCTTCACTATGAAGACTCTCGCAAGCAAGGGCGACATGGATACTGTGCAATATTCGGTAAAGGAGTTGAATCGTATCTTCAGTGATATGAACACTAAATTCCAGAAGGGATACGTCGATTACCGATGCTTGCTTCTCAAGGCTCAGTTTTCCGACCCTGTGCAGATGGGCACCGTCTATTCTGAATTTTCCAAACTTGGAGTTGATAAGTCGAATCCTGCATTTTGGGATTTGTTCAACAATGTTTTCTATAATTTGATTCCTAACACTGTAAAAAGTGAGGATTTCTATGTCTTCAAGAAAATAATCGAGACCACAAATGCTAAGATGCTTTTGATGCATCTTCAGGAGAGATATAAGCTGACAGATACGGAGTTGAAGGAACTTGCCGCAATTAAGATTGTTGGCGACTTGGCTGCCGCTGACATTTTCGACAACAGAATTGTGGTGAAGATGCTTCAAAACCTTTCTGCCGCTATGACTATAGCCGATGATAAGGAGTTGGCTTTGAATGTGGCTGCCACGGTTGGCTCGACTCTTGTGGGTGAAGGTGCTCCAAACCTTGTTGGCAATGACTTGAATGGAAAAAAACACGAATTGACCGAGTTCTTAGGCAAATATATCTATCTCAATATTTGTAATTCACGCCTTATGAAGACAGAGAAGGATTTGAAGATCCTTGATCGTTTCCAGGAGACTTTTGAAGGTCAGCTACAGGTGGTGAACATCTTTGTCTACGATGATAAAGAGCATGTGGAGAAGGTGACGAGGGGATTGTCTGGCAAGATGCAGGTATGGATGGCTCCGGAATCGGACGTGCTTAGAAAGATTTATAATGCTCGTGCTATTCCGTCGTACTACTTGATGGACAACGAGGGCAAGTTTGTACTTTTGCGTAAGGCTGAGCCAAACGATGAGTTGAGATATCTGTTGCTAAATATATTCGATAATAATAAGTAGCACCATAAGACGTTATGTATTCAAGAGAAGAAGTTAAGGAGCTTAAAAGAGATTTTTGGAATGGGTTTGACGAGTTTTGTGCCAAACTCCCACGCTTCAAGTACAAGCATAAGAAATGGATTCTCTACAATACTAAAATCAAAGGCGTTGAGATGAAATTTGGCGCTGGAAGAGACGGTGCTTACGTTATTCTTGAGTTGAATCACAGAAATCCCAATAAGCGTGCTGAGAAATGGGAGTTGCTCAAGCAATATAAGGTGGTGATTGAGGAGCATTTCGATGAACCTGTTTGGCAGGATAATTTCATCAAGGAGTGTGGCACACCTGTCAGCAGAATCTATAAGCACAAACCAGATTTAGATATTCACCGTCGCGACGATTGGAGAGAATTTTATGTTTTCCTTTCTAAAGAGATGAGTAAACTTGAGAAGGCATTCAACGAAATGCGTGAACTTCTACAGGACGAGGAGGAAAATACAGAAATTTAGGAATATGGGTAAAAATTGTACTTGCCGAGTTTGCGGTGCGACGGGAGAATATCCTATAACTGAGGCGAAAGAGTGGCGACAGGGATTGCCCGATACATTCGAGTATTTCAAGTGCGAAAAATGTGGTTGTCTTCAGATATCCGAGATTCCTTCGGATATGTCAAAATATTATGAAGGCTATTATGCGTCAAAAGGCGTAAAGGAGAAGGAATTATTCCTTATTTCATGGTATAGGTCATTTTGTCTACGATCGCTTCTAAAAAAAGGAAGCCGTGTAGGTTCCATTCTACGCAAATATTCACCGATGTTTTTTTATTGGGTGAAACCTGGCCTTTTCACTCGTAAATCTAAGATTCTTGATTTAGGTTGTGGCTCTGGCAGATTGCTTTTGAAATTAAAGAATAGCGGTTTTGATAATGTGGAGGGTGCAGAACCATATATTGACCACGATCTCTCGTATCAGAATGGTTTGAAGATTAAGAAAACCGACGTCGGAGAGCTTACTGGCACTTACGATTTAATCATGCTTCATCATGTGTTGGAGCATATGCCCGATCAAAACGCTGCTTTTGAAAGTTTCAAGAGAATCCTTAGTGCCGACGGTACTTTGTTGATCAACATACCAATGATTGATTCGTATGCGTGGAGAGAGTTCGGATCTTTATGCTTCCAGCTTGAGGATGCCCCACGTCACTTCTATCTGCATTCAGAGCAGAGCCTACGTCTGTTGGCGGATAAATATGGATTTGTGATAGACGACGTCCGCTACTACGCGGATCCTATAGCCTTGCGTCGAAGCGACCAGAAAAAACAGTTTGTGCCGACTGCAGAGATAAAGAAAAAGGCTTTGGAATTGGCGGAAAAGAAGGATTCAGGCTTTGTGTGCTTCTATTTGAAACATAAGAAGTGACTTTTTTATCTTCATCTTCTCGTAAATTATTCTTACTTTTGCAACCAAATTCCATAAAACGGACTTTTGCAATTTAAGTTGAATTAAAAACAAAGAAAAATAACAATTACTTATAATCATGGAGAATAAAAACCATTCGTTGATTTTCATGCTTCTCTTAGGTCTTTCTCTAATGTGGATGATGTACACTTCCAACGAGAATGAGGCTTACTTCCAGCAGCAGGCTCAGATTAAGAAGATGCGTGAGGATTCGTTGGCTAGAGTAGCAGATTCGATCGCAAAGACAGAGTTGCCAATCTACAAAGAGGCAATGTCGGATTCTGTTAAAAATGTAGAGTTGCAGAAAATGTATGGCGCGTTTGCAGCATGTGCAAATGGTGCTAATCAGACTGTATCGTTGGAGAATGATTTGGTGAAAATCGATTTCTCAACAGTAGGTGGTTTTGTGGAAAAGGCTACATTAAAGAAATATAACCTATATGGTAGCACTGAACCTGTTATCCTAAACAAAAGCGAGCTTTCTCGTTTCAATGTTGAGTTGGAGTCGACTTCATTGAAGAATATCAACACTGAGGAGATGTGTTTTGCAGTTACAGCAAAGAACGATACTTCAGTCACTCTTTCACTACCTGCCGCACAGGGAGGATCTCTTGATTTCATCTATACATTGCCAAAGGATGAGTACATGATGTCTTTCCAGATGAAGGCTAACGGTCTTGGCAACCAGGTTAAGTCGGCTTCTGAGGTGAAGATCAACTGGGAACAGGAGATTGAGCAGAAAGAAAAGGGTAGAACATTCGAGAATCGTTATGTTCAGCTTTATTATAAGGAGGTCGACGGTGGTATAGACTATTTGTCAGAGGTTGAGAATGCACAAGAGGCTGTTGAGGATCCTGTTAAGTGGATCGGATTCAAGGATCAGTTCTTCTCATCTATCTTCATCAATGGTAAGAACAATAAGTTCACTTCTACTAAGTTGACATCAATAGTGTCGAAGACAAAGACTAAGGAGGTTCCGATGAAGAACTTCAAGGCTGAGATGAAGCTTCCGTTCAATGCAAACAGCGGTGCGGTAGCTGATTTCCATTTGTATTTCGGCCCTAATGATTACGATATTCTTTATGATTATGATGATAAGCTTGACGACGACGTCTTGCTTAACCGTATCGTTGCAATTGGAGGTGGTCCTTTGCGTTGGGTTAACCAGGGAATCACAATTCCTTTGTTTAACTTCTTCTCGTCGTTCTTGACAAACTACGGTTTGATCATCGCTTTGGTTACACTCATCATCAAGATGTTGGTATTCCCATTCACAAGAAGTTCATACGTCTCTATGGCAAAGATGCGTGTCTTGAAGCCACAGATTGAGGAGATCAACGCGCGTATTCCTGAAGACAAGGGTATGGAGCGTCAGCAAGAGGTTATGCAGCTTTACTCTCGTGCGGGAGTCAATCCGATGGGCGGATGTTTGCCAATGTTGCTTCAGATGCCTTTCTTGGTGGCCATGTACTACTTCTTCCCATCAGTTATTGATCTACGTGGACAGAGTTTCTTGTGGGCAGAGGATTTGTCTTCATACGATGATGTGATCAAGTTTGGTACTGAACTTCCATTTATCGGCGACCACTTGAGTTTGTTCTGTATCTTGATGACTGTCACTAACGTTGTCTACATGTATTTCAATTCTAAGATGCAGGACACTGGTGCTACTCAGCAGATGCCGATGATGAAGTATATGATGTACTTTATGCCATTCATGTTCTTCTTCATGTTCAACGATTACGGTTCAGGTCTTACATACTACTACTTCGTATCTTTGTTGATCACTATCATTATCAACTTCGTTGTTAAGGCAACAGTGGATGAGAAGAAGCTTTTGGAGAAGATCAAGGAGAACCAGAAGAAGCCTCAGAGCCAGAGTTCTTGGATGGCGCGTATGCAGGAGATGCAGCAGAAGCAGAAGGAGATGTTGGAGGCTCAGCAGAAGATGCAGCAAAACAAGAATCAGAATCAAAAATAATGCGTACGGGCAACCCTTGTGGTTGCCCATTCGATAATAGATACACAAAATGCAAGAGATTTGCATTATCTTATATGTGACGTTGTTGTTTATCGTTTCCAATAGGAAAAAGACGACAAACGACGTAGACTTTTTCACAGCCGGCAAGAATTCCTCTTGGCCGGCTGTGGCTTTTGGTATGGTAGGCGCAACCATATCCGGAATCTCACTGATTAGTGTGCCGGGAATGGTGGTTAATGGCTCTTTCTTCTATTTGCAGATGGTGCTCGGCTTCATCTTAGGCTATGTGATTGTGGCAAAGTGTCTGTTGCCTATCTATTATAAGTTGGGGACGGTATCAATCTACAGTTATTTTGAAGAAAGGTTTGGAAAGATAAGCAGGACGACGGTTTCCGCTTTGTTCCTTCTCAACAAGATGCTATCATCCGCAGTCAAACTCTATGTGGTGATGCTGGTATTGCATCGTTTTGTCTTCGGCAAGTATGGAATCAGTTTTGAGATTGCCACACTGATTGTTGTCGGAGTGATTTTTGCCTATACTTTCCGTAATGGAGTGAAAAGTGTGGTGATGACGGATTGTATCCAGACAGCTTGTTTGCTTATCACTACGATTGTCTTGCTGGTTGAGGCTTTCTCAGCTGTAAATGGCAATCTCAGCGATGTATTTGACTTTGCGTCGGAACGTGGGTTGTCCAACACTTTTGATTTTGACTCTATTTCCAACAAATCGTATTTTATAAAGCAGTTTATATCCGGAGCCTTTATCGTTGTTGTGATGACGGGATTAGACCAAGAGGTGATGCAGAAAAACCTTACTTGCCGAAATCTCAAGGAGGCTCAGAAAAATATGATGGTGTCGGGAGTGATGTTTACGCCGATAAATCTTATGTTCCTTGTATTGGGAGCAACCCTCGTCTACCTTGCACATACCCAAGGCTTGACATTGCCTGAAAAATCCGATGAAATCGTGCCTTTGTTTTGTAATCAGTTTGGCGACGTCGCTATTTGCTGCCTAACTCTTGGTATGATTGCAGCATCCTTTTCGTCGGCTGATTCAGCACTTGTCGGCATGACCACTTGCCTGCTTACAGATGTGATGCATAAGAATCTCTCTGATGTGTCACGCAAACAACGTTATGCTATTCACGGCATATTGGCAATAATGCTTGTGGGTGTCATTTTGATTTTCAATGCTAATTCGCAAACATCCGCTTTGAATATCATCTACACGGTCGTTTCTTATGTTATGGCTCCGATCTTGGGATTATTCCTGTTTGGTGTCTTCACAAAACGTGCTATCGTTGACAAAGCGACTCCACGCATTTGTTTGCGCACTCCAATAGCAATGTATTTTATTGACACTATTTCAGCCGAGCACGGTTACAAATTCGGCTATGAACTCTTGGTGTTGGGCGCATTCGTCACAATTCTTGGATTATGTCTGACAACTATAGGAAAATCTTCAAAATAGCGATTCCGAGTATCGCCACGAATATCAGTGTGCCATTGCTTGGTTTTGCCGACATGGCTATTGCTGGCCATATCGGTGCGGCTCCGTACATAGCGGCAGTCACTCTTGGAGCAGCGATGATCAGTTTGCTCTACTGGAATTTCGGGTTCCTTCGTATGAGCACCACAGCACTTACGGCTCAGGCGTTGGGAGCAAGAAAATTAGGAGTCTGTTGTCAGGTGTTGGTTAGGGCACTTGTGATAGCCATGATTGGAGCGGCTGCAATTCTGCTGATAAAAGGATGGATTATAGATTTAGTGTTGAGTTATTCACAAGCATCTGCTGAGACGGAAGAACTTACATCGAGATATATAAATATCTGCCTCTTGGGAGCTCCCGCGTCGCTCGCCACTTACACTTTTAAGGGATGGCTTGTAGGAATGCAGAACACCAAGTCGACGATGTATATCGCAGTCGGAGAGAATATGCTCAACGTATTGCTGAGTGCAATCTTTGTATTTGCCTGTGGATTTGGAATAGAAGGTATTGCTCTTGGCACCGTCGTCGCACAATATTTAGGCACAGCCTTTTGCCTTTATATTTATTTTACCGCATACAAAAGAATCGGTCAATACGCCGATTTTAGTCATCCTTTCGACGGAATATTAAGTTTCTTCAAAGTCAATTCACTCATCTTCGTCCGCAATCTTTGTATGATTGCTGTGACGGTCTGTTTCACGCTCTTCGGAAGTGGTTATGGCGAATTGGTACTGGCAGTCAACGCATGTATTATGCAATTCTTCACCTTCTTCTCCTATTTTATGGACGGATTCGCTTTTGCTGGCGAGGCGATAGTTGGAAAGACGGAAGGAGCTCGTCAGATGGAAGAACAACGTCGCACAGTGCAGCAACTATTCAATATTGGCATTGTCATGGCGATATCGTTTGCCATAATCTATGGAGTAGGGTTGACGCCGATTGTATCCATGCTCACAGACGATGTCGCTGTGAGAGAAACATCCAAAGATTTAAGATTGTATGCGACGTTGATACCGATAATGTCGTTTGCAGCCTTCTTGTGGGATGGAATCTACGTCGGAAAACTATTGTCGAAACACATGAGCATATCGCTTCTATTAGCGGCAGCTGTCTTTTTTACGATTTATTATACGATGTCCAATACTTTAGGATCGGACGTATTGTGGATTGCCTTCCTTTCATACGCTGCGACGAGAAGCCTGTATCAGACAGTGGTGTATTTGAGAAAGACAGAGAAGTAATTACAAGTCTTCTTCATTTTGCTGTCTAAATATCTCAGTTTGTAATTCAATTTCCCTTGCTAATTCCTCTTTTGTTGGAAGATATGGAATATATTGAGCCTGGAATATTTGATGGCTTCCATTTAACACACTATATCTAGCCATATCTTCGCTTGTTTGAGAACAAAGCAAAAGTCCAATAGTTGGATTGCCTCCTTGAGTACGTTTAACCGTATCATACATTCGCACATACATATCCATTTGACCAACGTCTTGATGAGATATTTGTTCTGTTTTTAAGTCAACAAGACAAAAGCACTTTAGAATATAGTTGTAGAAAACAAGATCAATGTAATGGTCGCCCATATCAGTACGTACATGTTGTTGTCTGCCTACAAAAGCAAACCCTTTGCCTAATTCCAACATGAAATTCTGAATATGTGATATGATACAACTTTCGAGTTTACTTTCTGTATAGTTGACATCAGTGCTTAACCCAAGAAATTCTGCTACAATCGGATTTTTGATAAATTCAAGTTTGTTTAATTGAAAATCAGCAGTTTTATTATGCATTTCATCAATTACAGGTTGTTTGTTCTGAGACAATAACAGGCGGTGATAATATTGTGTTGCAATATTTCGATGCAAGGTTTTTACTGACCATGTTTCGTTAAATGCTTCCTTTGCGTACCACTCACGAGCATCCTTGTCTTCTACATGAATTAGTTCTCTATAAAGGGACCAAGGAAGCAAAAAAGATTGTGGACTTGTTGAGTCCACAATTTGTGGAAACAACTGATAGAACTTCATATACTTATACAATGAGCTTCTATCAAACCCTTTGCCATAGGCTTTGGTAAGTTCCTCGGAAAGCTTAAACATTATTTTCTTTCCATACTCAGATCTCTCTTTCCCTTCTAGATTTTCACGAGAAATTCGTTCTCCTAGCTTCCAATTTCTTACTGTTAATGCGACGTTTACAGCACGTATTGCATTTTCTCTAGCTTCCTCAACAATATGAGAAGCATCGTTTAATAATGACTGAAAATTTTGCTGATTTGCTACGGATTCTTCTTTTTTTATACTGTTCATAATTCACTATTTTATATTTTTCTATGCAAATATAGTGAATTTATATAAAACAGCAAAAATTTTTGAAATCAAAACTCATACTTCAAACCGCCGTGAATGAAGCCTTGTGGTGTTAACGATAGCGTTTCAAAATAACCTCTTAGTTGAGAACCGCCAAACTCAAATCCAAGTAATGAACCGCAAGGATTAATAAATACATCCTTACTATCAGAATAACCAAATGCATATTTTATGTGTTCAAAACTTACACCTACACCATAACGTTGATATATTGCAAATTTCTGACGATTTAACAGTGTAAGTTTAATCTGCGGAACCAACGATAAATAGTTGGATACATCTTCTTCATCTCCTTTTCCAGTCCAGAATTCAATTTCTCTTTTTACGCAATTTATATCATATTCATTAGTAAGAAAATATGGAACTTCAGTTGTAGTTAGATGATACTTCTTTTTGGATTTTTGCCATGTCATGTCCATTCCGATCTTGAACCTTTTGGCTAGTTTATAAAAATATCGAACATCAATGGCTGGCAAATGATGGTCTTTTTTTTCAACGACGCTATACACATCGTCGTCGCAGTCATGAAATAATTGTGCATTATGTAAAGTGCTAGTAGTAAATTCGCCTATACCTATGCCGATCTCATGCTTAGTCTCAGGATTGTAGAACTCTCTAATCTTTTTGTTGGGATTAGCCCATAGTGTCGCTACATTTAGTAGTAGAATTGCAAATACAAGCACTTTTTTCATGGTTGATTTCATTGATATTTTTTTAATATTACAAAACTAATAGAATTGGTGCCACCAAACAAGTATTTGCGTAAATCGACAGGTATTTGCGTAAAATATCATCATCCTTCCAAATTTTTATGCATAATATTCATCATTAAATTGTATAAAGCGATGCATAAATTATGCTCTATGCATAATTATTCGCATTATGCACAAATTGACAATATGTGTGCAAAATTTCTTATATAAAATCATAATGACATTTCAAAAACTAAAATACTTTGCAAAATGAAAGAATTATAAAAATATTTATAACATTTTGCTAATTTTATTTTGGTGGTTTAAAAACCTTTTATATTTTTGCAGTGAAGATTAATCACAACGGATAAAGAACATAAAACGAATTATCTATGGAAACGCTTATTAGACATAAGGACGCCGTTAACACATGGATGGAGAGATTTGGTGTCAAGTTTGGTATTTACAAACATGGGGTGTTCAACGAGCAGTTGTTCCCATTCGACTCTGTACCACGTGTTATCTCCCATGACGAATGGACAGTTTTGGAAAAAGGTCTTATTCAGAGATGTAATGCTCTGAACGCTTTTCTTTTAGACATCTACAATGAAAAGAAGATTATAAAAGACGGTGTTGTTCCAGCTGAATTTGTCTATTCTTCCAAAGGCTATTTTGTGGAGTGTGAAGGTATTACACCATCGAAAGGTATTTTTGCACACATCGCAGGTATCGATTTGGTTCAGGCTAAGGACGGTACTTGGTATATCTTGGAGGATAACTTGAGAATTCCATCGGGTGCCTCTTATCCGATGATCGCAAGAAACATCACTAGAAAGGTGAGCCCTGAAACTTTTGTCAACAATCATGTGGCTGACAACCGTAACTACTCGGATCTTCTAAAGGAGACTATGGATTATGTCAACGATGGTCGTGGTATCAACGTCATCCTTACTCCAGGTCGTTACAACTCAGCTTTCTTTGAGCATTCATATTTGGCTGAGAAATCGGGCGCTGTACTTGCTTTCCCAGGAGATTTGATTGTGGAGGACGACATGTTGTTCTACAAGGATATCTCAGGTGAGAAGATGAGAGTGGGAGCTGTCTACCGTCGTGTATCAGACGAATATATGGATCCGCTTACTTTCGAGGAGTCGTCTGTTCTTGGTGTTCCAAACATCATGCAGATATACGCTATGGGTAATGTGGCTATCGTGAACGGTATCGGTAACGGTGTGGCTGACGACAAGGGTATCTACTACTTCGTGCCTAAGATGATCAAGTATTATCTTGGTGAGGAGCCAATCCTTAAGAACGCGCCAACTTATTTGCCTTATTTTGAAGAAGATAAGAAGTATGTGCTTGAAAACCTTAGCAAACTTGTTATCAAGGATGTTAGCGAGGCTGGTGGCTACGGTGTGGTATTCGGTAGAGACTTGGACGCTGAACACTTGAAGGAGATGTATGATCTTGTCGACAAGGAGCCACGTAGATGGATTGCTCAGGAGGTGATCGACTTCAAGGATCTTGAGATCATCGAAAACGGTGAGTATGTAGAGAGAAAGGCCGACTTGAGAGCATTCGTCCTTACAGGAAAAGAGACTAAGGTATGGAAGAGCGGTTTGACTCGTTTCTCACGCAACCCTAACTCTTTTGTGGTCAACTCATCACAGGGTGGTGGCTTCAAGGACACTTGGGTAATGGAAGACTAATATATCCTGATTGGTGGGCAGGCATGAAACCTGCCCCTACCAAAGGGATTACAATATAAATTTATCACAACGAACGAAATAAAAATTAATCACATGAACGCAAGAACTATATCAACAGCAAAGGCAGACAAACTATTTTGGCTTGGCCGTTATGCAGAAAGAACTTATCTTAACCTTCACCTACTTCGTGCTTACTACGATAAGATGATCGACGGTGATGCAGAGGCTTACGAGGAGTATTGTAAGAACCTTAGCTTGGATGCTGACTTCAAGTCGCCTTCCAACTTCGTGAAGAGTTTCCTTTACGACAAGCAGAATCCATTCAGCATCTCAGCAGAGCTTGAGTTTGCCAACGACAACGCGATGGTGCTTCGTGAGGAGATCACATCTGAGACTCTTGGATACATCCAGATGTCTATCGCTCAGATCAGCTCTTTGGCTAAGACAAATGAGGCAAACATCACTCATCTTCAGCCTATCACAGACAACCTGCTATCAATGTGGGGATCAATCGAGGAAAGAGTGCTTAACGATTACGCTCTTGCTATCCTAATGGCTGGAAAGATAATTGAGCAGATTGATATCCGTGTGAGATTCGACTATCCTTTCGACAGAGTTGAGCTTCTTTATGAAAGACTAAAGACTCATTTGAGATATGTCCCTTATATCTACGACGTCGAGGTTATCGAGCAGATCGACAAATTGTTGACAGCAAAGGAGTACTCTAACGAGCCATTCTACAAAGAGAAACTTCTTTCTTTGCTCAACTCAATTGTCGGAACATACTAACCCTATTTCCTAAATCATATCCTTAATGCACAGTCAGGTAGCGTTTTCGAGTAAAATGGAAACCTCTCTGTGCTTTTAATAAGGTAATTATGTGCTAGTTGTCAAAACACGCTCGTTTTTATACGCTCGCCCTACGGGCTCGCGTTGGATGGGAGGAGTTAGGGCGTTCCGCCCTTAACAATCCTCATTATGGACAAATGTTATATAATTTCCTTTAGTAATAAGCAATGAAATATAAGAGGCAATGAAGAGTTATCAGTTTACATATCAGACAAGCATTACTTTTGACAGTAAGGTGTCTGATCACCATTTTAAACTTCGATGTCTTCCCTATAGATGTAAGTATCAAACTATTGAGGAAGAGGATTTTTCAGTGTCGCCATGCAAGAATTTGATGAGGTCGACGGATGGTTTCGGTAACGAACTCATTTTTGGTAGCACTTGTGAACCACACAAGTCGTTCACCTTCGCGTCGAGAGGCATTGTGCAGTTGTCGCAGCATCTTATCGTGGAGGAGCCTAACAATATCTACCGTCTACCTACTATATTGACGGAGGCAAACGAAGAAATGAAAAAATTTGCCAGCGATGTCTGCTCGTTTGAGACAAATATCGTAAAGGACACGCTCACTTTTGTTGAGGCTCTACATGAGAGAATGAAGTATGAGTCGAGCTCTACCACAGTAAAGACATCCGCTATAGAGGCTTTCACACAAGGTAAAGGTGTCTGCCAGGATTTCTCCAACGTCGTCTTGGCTGTCCTTAGAAGCAAAGGAATCGCCTGCAGATATGTCAACGGATTTATTCCAGGTGAGGGCGAGAGTCATGCTTGGATTGAGGTCAACGACAACGGAATATGGTATTCCATTGATCCTACCCGCAAGCATCTCATCGAGAGCGATTATCTGAAAATTGCGCAGGGCAGGGATTTCAACGACTGCACAATCGAAAGAGGAGTGTTCATAGGAAACACTTTGCAACACAAGAATGTTCATGTTACAATGGCTGAAATATAAAGGATAAAAGAAATATGGTTAAGGAGGTTTACTCTTCTGCATTGCCAATAGACGAGCGTCTGACAATCAAGAAGAACACAATCAAGGGTGGCAACAGCAGCAAACGTTTTTGTGTTGTCACAGGAACACATGGAGACGAGTTGGAAGGACAGTATGTTTGTTTCCTTTTGTCTCAGTTTTTGCAGGAGCATATCGCTGATGTCGACGGTGAAATCGACATCTATCCTGCGTTAAACCCACTTGGAATTGACAGTATCACACGTGGTATTCCAAACTTTGATTTGGATATGAACCGTATCTTTCCAGGTGATCCCCACGGAGCAATGGCGGAGACTGCCGCTAATGCTATCTACAATGATCTTTTAGGGGCAGAAATGGTGATTGATATCCACGCGTCGAACATCTTCCTTAGAGAGGTGCCACAGGTGAGAATCAACGTCAACTGTGCTGATTTGCTTGTGCCATACGGTAAGGAGCTAAATGTGGATTTCATCTGGATTCACGAGGCTGCCACAGTGCTTGAGAGCACTCTTGCCCATTCGCTTAACTCTTCAGGTACACCTTGTTTGGTGGTGGAGATGGGTGTAGGTATGCGTATCACACGTCATTACGGCACAGATCTTTTGAACGGTATTCTTCAGCTTCTTAAATCGCTTGGATTCTATAAGGGCGACGTCGAAATCGAGGCTAAGGAGCAGTTTGTCAGCACACAGGGTGAGGTGGAATTCCTTAACGCCGGCTGTTCGGGAGTGTTCATTCCGTCGATCGACAACAACCAGTGGATGAAGAAAGGCGAGGAGATTGGAATAATCGTGAGCGCGCTTGAAGGCAAGGTGTTGGAGAAAGTGGTCAGCCCATGTGATGGACTTGTGTTTACTCTACGTGCTTATCCTATCGTGTATGAGGGATCGTTGATGGCACGTATTTTCAAAAAGAACTAAGTCCAAAAGAATAAAAAGCCCAAAAGATTATTGCAATGGAAAAGAAGATTATATATAAGATGAGCTCCCCTTACAGAGACGAGTTCAGAATCACTGGATATGAGTTTGGAGAGGGAGAAAAGACAGTCGCTATTGTCGGAGCGATGCGTGGTGACGAGATTCAGCAGCAGTACGTCTGCGCACAGATTGTAAACAGACTTACTAAGCTTGAGAAGGAAGGTAAGATTGACAAGGGATGCAAGATTCTTGTCATTCCGAGTGCCAACCCATTTTCCATGAACCTTGAGAAGAGATTCTGGTCGATGGACAACACTGATATCAACCGTATGTTCCCAGGTTACGACAAGGGAGAGACTACACAGAGAATCGCAGCAGCGTTGTTTGATACGTTGAAAAACTATACTTACGGAATCCAGTTGGCAAGTTTCTATATGCCAGGTGAGTTCGTTCCCCACGTCAGAATGCTTGATACAGGTTATCAGGATACAGCCGACGCGAAGTTTTTTGAGTTGCCTTACATCTACGTGAGAAAGCCACGTCCGTACGACAGCACAATGCTCAACTACAACTGGCAGATCTGGAACACATTCGCATTTTCAATCTATTCTGGCCTTACAAACCAGCTAAACACAGATTTGGCGGAAGAGACAATCCATGCCATCTTCCGATTCATGGATAGAAAGAAGATCATCAACGACGTGCATCGTCATGGCTATGTGTCGGAGATTGTCACAGATGAGAACCATGTTGTGGTACGCAGCCAAAAGGCAGGTTTCTATACAAAACTGATTTCGGCAAACCATGCTGTCGAGAAGGGTGATTTGATAGCAAAGATAGTTGATCCGTACAATGGAGAGACAATTGAGGAGATCAAGTCGCCATGCAAAGGAATCATTTTCTTTGCTCACTACCGACCATTGGTATTGGAAGATACAATAGTTTTCAGAATAATCGAGGTTAAATGATTCCTCTAAGATTTCAGTCGTGCATAAATTAACGCACATGTTAAAATAGTCAATTGATGACATTTCATTGCTATTTCTTGCGTCGTGGCTACCGTGTTGGTAGTCACGACGTTTTTGTCATTTTGTGTATTAAGTGTGTTTTGTGTGGATTATTTATGCTTTTTTACGTAAATGTTATGAGATTTACGATTTTAACGCCTATATTTTTGTTTGCTTGTATACATTTGTGCTGTGATTTGAATATATGATTATTGTTTAACGAATAAAATGTAATGCGATGAAAAAAATTTTTTTAGCTGTTACAATGGCAATTATGGCATTGACAGCAAACGCCCAGTCGGCGAAGAAAGGAGATGTGAACGTTGGTATTTCGGCAGGAGCTGGATTCACAGTTGTAAATCGTGAGGTTGGATTTGATCCTGCATTTCATTATCAGTTGGGAGGCGTGGTTGATTTTGGTTTGGCTGATAATTTCTATTTAGAGACTGGCCTTACTGCTCAGGTGAAAAGATATAGGTTTAAGGGATTGTTGGAAATTATCCCTGAAATGGCAGATCCTGAACTTAAACTAGAAACTCCCGTTACTACATTATCTAACCACAGATTCGGAATCTTTTATTTATCTATCCCAGCATTGTTTGCCTATAAGTTTGATTTAGGTTCTGTTTCTTTGGCTCCACAGGTTGGACCTGTTCTTAATATTGCAGTATCAGGTTCTGCAAAGGAAGATTTCGGTGATGGAGCTTCTCATTATTCGACGTTTGAGATGGGAGGAACAAGAGGTAGAGTTAACGCGAGCGGCCGTATGGGACTTTGTCTAGGCTTTGGAGACAAGTTAAGACTAGGTTTTGGTTATGATTTGGGCTTTGGATCTGATGACTCTGGCAAAATTTCAAACAAGTTGTCAAATGCCTATGGAACTATAACTTGTTATTTCAACTCCAGCAAATCGTCAGAGAAGTAAGTATATCTTAGTTTTCACAGACTAATGTATGCGAGGCTAATGCAAACTTTGTATCTTTGTCGTAAAACAATTTAGTTATGGCAAAAGATAATTACAAATTGGAGAATGAGGCTTTTCTTGCTGAGATTGCTAAGAATCCGGAGGTAAAAGCTCTTCCAAAAGGAATTTATTATAAAGTGTTGGCGACGGGAGACGGCAAGACCGCCCAGACAGCCGCAGTGGTATCTGTATACTATCGTGGCTCACTGATTGATGGCAGAGTCTTCGACGACAATACCAAACAGGGTTATGCAGACGCCTTCAGATTGCGTGAACTGATCACAGGTTGGCAGATTGCGATTCCCAAGATGCACGAAGGCGACAAGTGGGAAATCTATATCCCGTCGGAATTGGGTTACGGAAAACGTGGATGTCCACCAGATATTCCGGGCAATTCTACATTGATTTTTGAGATTGAGTTAGTGAAAGTTAATTAGTAGGGGCGAGCCTTGTGCTCGCCCTTCTAATTATGTTTGCACAACTCGCAAAAAAATCGTTAATTTGCATAATAATTATCGAAATTTAGAAAACATGAAGTTCGACCTTCAATATACAGATCCGAATAGCAAAGCACGTGCTGGTGTGATCACTACTGACCACGGCACTATCGAGACTCCAATCTTTATGCCAGTTGGTACGCTTGGCTCCGTTAAGGGAGTGCATCAGCGTGAACTGCGTGATGATATCAAGGCACAGATTATTCTTGGCAACACTTACCATCTATATCTTCGTCCGGGACTCGACGTGCTTCGTAAAGCAGGCGGATTGCATAAGTTTAACGGTTGGGATCGCCCGATCCTTACTGATAGCGGTGGATTTCAGGTGTTTTCTCTTTCCGGACAAAGAAAGTTGACTGAGGAGGGATGTATTTTCCGTTCTCATATCGACGGTTCAAAACATATCTTCACTCCTGAGAATGTAGTTGACACTCAGCGTATTATCGGTGCTGATATCATTATGGCTCTCGACGAGTGTACCCCAGGCACAGCCGATTACAACTATGCTAAGAAGAGCCTTGACATGACTCTTCGTTGGCTAGACCGTGGACTAAAGCATTTTGATGAGACTGAGCCTTTGTATGGTTATAGCCAGACTTTCTTCCCAATCGTTCAGGGTTGTACCTACAAGGATTTGCGTGAGAAGGCAGCAGAGACAGTGGCATCTAAGAACCGTGAGGGTTATGCCATTGGTGGGCTTGCTGTAGGTGAGCCAGCAGAGGTGATGTATGAGATGATTGAGGTGGTCAACAAGATTCTTCCTACAGACAAACCACGTTATTTGATGGGTGTCGGCACTCCTACCAACCTTCTTGAGGCTATTGAGCGTGGTGTGGATATGTTCGACTGTGTGATGCCTACAAGAAATGGACGCAACGGATGGCTCTTCACTGCCAACGGCACAATGAACATGAAAAATCAGAAGTGGAAGGATGATTTCACACCACTTGATCCTGAAAGCGACTGCTACGTCGACCAGGTTTACACTAAAGCTTACCTTCGTCATCTTTTCGTAAGTGATGAACTTTTGGCTATGCAGATTGCGTCGATCCACAATCTTGCTTTCTATCTTCGTCTTGTGAAGATGGCACGTCAGCATATCATCGCAGGTGATTTCTCAACATGGAAGGCTGAAATGGTGAAGAAATTGAGCGTCAGACTCTAAAATAGAAGTTGACTATGAGTAATTTGCCTTTTGTATCGTCGCCTTGGCTTAAAAAGCTCGACCTTTATATTATCAAGAAGGTGCTTGGCGCATACTTCTTGATGATCGTTTTGCTTGTCAGCGTTGCGATTGTGTTCGATATCTCTGAAAAGATTGATACTCTTGCCGACGCTACATTTAAGGAGATTGTGTTCGACTACTACCTCAATTTCGCTTGGTATTTCTCCAACTTGCTTTCTCCGTTGATCACTTTTATCGCCGTTATCTTTATTACATCCCAACTTGCTAATAATTCGGAGATTATCGCCACGTTTGCGTCTGGAGTTAGTTTCCACCGTGTGATGGTGCCTTATTGGATCTCGGCCGCTGTGATTGCAGTCATGACTTTCGTCTTGTCAAGTTTTGTCATTCCGCCAGCCAACGAGGTACGCCTTGATTTCTTGGCGAAATATAAGAATGCGTATAAACGAGAGACGAATGTCAATAATATACAGTTTGAGGTGGAGAAGGGTGTCATCCTTTATATTGGCACATACGAGAAGCGTATGAAACGAGCTTATAGAATGACACTTGAGAAGTTTGATGGCAAAACACTTGTTTCCCGCACCTCTGCACAGTTTGCCGACTACGATACACTTGGCCATTTTGAGCTTCGTAAGTGGGTGACTCGTGATTTCGTTGGCATGCAGGAAACAATGACTTCTGGAGAACGAAAGGATACGACGCTTAATGTCGACACTGAGGATTTCTTCGTTTATCGTGAGATGCAGCAGCAGATGACTAACGCCCAGCTTGAACATTATATCGAGAAGCAGCGTAGCCGTGGAGTGGGAAGCATCCAGGAGTTTGAAATTGAGTACGAGAAACGACATTCTCAGCCGTTTGCAGCCTTTATACTTACCACTATCGGATTTGCGTTGGCAAGTAAGAAGGTGAAGGGAGGAATGGGAATGAACCTTGGTATCGGATTGGCATTGAGTTTCTCTTATATCCTGTTTGATACCATATCTGCGACCTTTGCAATCAGCGGTGGATTAAGTCCACGTATAGCGGTGTGGATACCGAATTTCTTATTCCTTTTGATTGCGATATTCCTATATAGACGAGCACCAAAATAATATAGTGTCAAGGTTATCGTTAACGTAAACGTTATGAAAGAGAAGATTACAGAGCTTGAAAGCAGACGCAAGAAAGCGTTGATGTGTGGTGGTGAGGCTGCTATTGAGAAGCGTCATGCCAAAGGTTTGCTTACAGCTCGTGAAAGAATAGATCTATTGGTCGACGCGGATTCGTTCCATGAGACAGATATGTTTGTCCATAAGGATGGTGATGATGCTCCTGGCGACGGTGTCGTTTGTGGAGTGGCTAAGATCAACGGCAAAAACGTTTGTGTCTTTGCTCAGGATTTCACCGTTCTTGGAGGAAGCCTTGGTTTGCGTCACGCAAGAAAAATCACTAAGATACAGGATTTGGCTGCCAAGATGCGTTGCCCTATAATCGGCATCAACGATTCAGGTGGAGCACGTATTCAGGATGGAGTCGACTCATTATGCGGTTATGGTGAGATATTCTACCGTAACACATTGCTTTCCGGACTTGTGCCGCAGATTTCTGTGGTGATGGGCCCATGTGCTGGTGGAGCCGCTTACTCTCCAGCGTTGACAGATTTCGTCTTCATGGTCGACGGAATTTCTAAGATGTTCCTTACTGGTCCTACCGTTGTGGAGACGGTGATGGGTGAAACCATATCACAAGAGGATTTGGGTGGGGCGAGAGTCCACGCAGAGAAAGCCGGAACTGCCCATTTCTTCGCTGAAAATGAGAAAGATTGTCTTGCGCAGGTAAGATGTTTGCTTGAATATCTGCCACAGAGTGCTGATGATATTGAATTTGAAAATGGCGCGAGATCTCGCGTCTCTACGGATGATTTTTCCGATAATATAGCATCAATTCTTCCTTCTGATGGAAAAGAGCCATACGATGTGCGTGAGGTGGTGAAATGTGTGGCCGACAAGGATTCGTTCCTTGAGGTTCACGAGATGTTTGCCCCTAATATTGTGTGTGGATTTATCAGAATGGACGGTGCGACTGTGGGTGTTGTGGCAAACCAACCCAATTATCTTGCCGGAGCGCTTGACGCCGACTCTGCTGACAAAGCGTCTCGATTCATCCGTTTCTGCGACTCCTTCAATATTCCATTGTTGACACTGATGGATGTCCCTGGTTGTCTTCCAGGTGTGGATGGCGAACACTCCGGTGCTGTGCGTCACGGAGCCAAACTATTCTATGCCTACGCAGAGGCTACAATTCCGATGATTACCGTGGTGCTTAGAAAAGCATACGGTGGAGGATATGTGGCGTTGGGAAGCCGACATATCGGTGCTGATTACGTGTTCTGTCTTCCGACTGCAGAGATTGCGGTGATGGGACCAGAAAGTGCAGTGTCGGTGCTATACCATAAGGAGATTAAATCAATTGTTGAGGCTGGTGGCGACGTCGAGGCATTCAAGAAAGAGAAGGCTGAGGAGTACCGTCGCGAATATGCTAATCCTTACGAGGCGGGAGCAAAAGGTTATATTGACGACGTTGTTGATCCAAAGGATGTTCGCAGCCGTGTGATTGATGCATTCGTGTCGTTAAAGGGTAAGAAGGTTGAGCGTCCGAATAAGAAACACGGATTGACTCCGGCTTAATTTGAATCATGGCTTATGAAGCAGGTTGAGATAGAGATTGACGGAATAAAATATAAGACTTTCGTAAGGGAGAATGGGTTTCGTGCGTCGAGTTATAACTCGACGCACGAAACCCACGCAACGGAGGTCTTCCCTCCCATCGCAGGTAAGGTGATTGATATCATTTCTGTCGGCACAAAAGTCAAGAAGGGCGACGTCGTTGCAAGGATAGAGGCGATGAAAATGTATAATCGTATCTTTTCTCCCGTCGACGGGATTGTGAAAGAGGTGAATTATTCAGTTGGCGATAACGCAGTGAGATCGAAGTCTCTCGTTGTGATTGAATAAATATGATATGTCATATTGCGACATTTATATAAACCGGCAGGTGTAATATGATCCTTGTAGAGACGGGGCATGCCCCGTCTTTACGGATAAATGACTCTTTTGCAGGAAAATAAAAATGAATCTCTATGAAGAATTTACTTAGCATTATATTATTATTAAACTGGTTTGTTATGACAGCACAAGTTAATGAAAATGAATTGATCAAGAAGTGGACGGTGTTCGACACTCCACATAATACTTTAAGGTTTTCTCAATATCCAGCATCTGAATATCTACAGGCTATGCGTCTCGCTATGAAGGAGCATAACAAGGAGATTGAGAAGATTAAGAATAATCCTGAGGCTCCCACTTTTGAAAATACAATTGTGGCTTTGGAGGCGTCTGGCGATATGCTTTCAAATATCCAATACTGTTTCTATAACTTGTTGAGCGCAGAAACAAACGATGAATTGGACAATATTGCTGGTGAGATTTCTCCAGAGGAGACTGAACATACCAACGTCATCTATCAGGATGCCACTCTTTTCGCTCGTGTGAAAGCAATTTATGATAAGAAAGAAACACTTAATCTTTCTATTGAGGAGAAGAAACTACTTGAAGATACATACGAGTCTTTCGAGAATATGGGAGCTACACTTCCTGCCGATAAGCAGAAGGAGTTTTCTGAACTTAGCAAGCAGCTTTCATCGCTTACATTGCAATTCCAGCAGAATGTGTTGAAGTCGACAAATGAATATAAACTAAAGGTTGCTGACGCATCACAGTTGACTGGTCTTCCACAGGCAATCCTTGATGCAGCTAAGGAAGAGGCTAAAAAGGAAAGCTTCGAAGGATATGTCTTTACTTTGAAAGCACCGTCATATGTGCCATTCATGAAATATGCTGACAATCGTGAGTTGAGAAAGACTATTTATTTGGCGTATAATTCACGTTCTACATCTGGAGAAAGCAGTAATGTTGAAGTGCTAAGAAAAATCACTGAGACACGCCTTAAAATAGCAAATTTGCTTGGCTACAAGTGCCATGTCGACAAGATCTTGCGTCATCGTATGGCGGAGAAGAAGGAGAATGTCTATAATTTGTTGGATGAACTTCTTGCCGCTTATAAGCCAACTGCATTGAAGGAGGTTGAGGCTGTGAAGGATTTCGCTGCTTCATATTCGAATCCTGTTGCAAAGACAGATTTCCAGCCATGGGATTGGAGCTATTACTCAGAGAAACTGCGTGAGAAGGAGTATGCTATCAACGACGAGTTGATCAAACCATACCTTGAGCTTGAAAATGTTAAGAAAGGAGTGTTTGGCCTTGCGACGCGATTGTATGGATTGCAGTTTGTGAAGAACGATAAGATTGAGGTTTACCACCCAGAGGTTGAGGCATTCGACGTTATCGACAAGGACGGCAAATACCTTGCTGTGCTTTACACAGATTTCCATCCACGTGAAGGAAAGAGTGGTGGAGCCTGGATGACAGAGTTTAAGCCACAGTGGATTGAGAAAGATGGTACTGATTCCCGTCCACACATTTCCATTGTGATGAATTTCTCACGTCCGACAGAAAATGAGCCATCTCTACTTACATTCGATGAGCTAACAACATTCCTTCATGAGTTTGGACACTCAATCCACGGAATGGTGGCTAAATCACGTTTCGCATCGTTGTCGGGCACAAATGTGTATAGAGATTTCGTGGAGTTGCCATCACAATTGATGGAAAACTGGGCTCTTGAGAAGGAGTATCTTGATTCGTTTGCCAAGCATTATAAGACAGGAGAGAAGATCCCAGCTGAGTTGATTGAGAAGATCCGTAAAGCTGCTAATTTCAACACTGGCTACTTCACATTGCGTCAGCTATCATTTGGTTATCTTGATATGGCATGGCATACACTTGAGACTCCATACACAGGAGATGTCAAGCAGTTTGAGGAGCAGGCATGGGCAAAGACTCAATTGTTGAATTCAGTTCCGTCGTCGCTAATGAGTGCCAATTTCACACATATCTTCTCAGGAGGTTATTCTGCCGGCTATTACGGTTACAAGTGGGCAGAAGTGCTCGACGCAGATGCGTTTGCGGCATTCCAGGCAGAAGGAATCTTCAATCAGCAGACAGCGGAGAGATTCCGTCGTGAAGTGTTGGAGAAGGGTGGTAGTGAGCATCCAATGACGCTTTACAAGCGATTCCGTGGTCAGGAGCCAACAATTGATGCTCTATTGAAGAGAAACGGAGTGAAGTAAAAATGCTAAATTATAAATGCTGAATGCAGAATTGTAGAGACGCCGCATTGCGACGTCTCTTTTTTATTGATTATAATCAATAAAAAAGAAATGGGCATCCATCAATACTATGCATCCTTTTACTTTCAATGTGGTAGATACTATTTGATTCCTAATTTATTCAAAGTAATCGTAATTTGTTTTATATAGCGTGTAAACATCTATTTTAATAGGTAATTATATACGAGTTGTCCAAACACGCTTTTCCTTAATACGCTCGCCCTACGGGCTCGCGTTGAGGGAGGGAGTTAGGGCGTTCCGCCCTTAACAATCCTCATTTTGGACAACTACTATATAATCTCCTTTTAATATTTTAAGCCCTTAAAATCCTCATGATTGACAAAAAAGTGGATTCATGAACAATCATGAATCCACTCTGTTTAATTCGTTATATACAAACTCTTATAAGTCCTCTCCTGCTGGAGCTTTCTTTCCGTTAGAAACCTCACCCTTGATAGTAAGTTTAGTCTCGCCAGCGTTAGACTTTACTGTGATAGTCTTGTTGAATGCACCTGGACGACCTGTAGCGTTGTAAGTAGCCTTAACAACACCTGTCTTTCCTGGAGCAACTGGAGTCTTTGTCCACTCTGGAGTTGTGCATCCGCAGCTTGCTTTAACTTCCTGTAGTACCAATGGCGAATCACCTGTGTTAGTGAACTTGAACTCGCAAGTCACCTTGCCTTTTGACTCATCAAATGTGCCAAAGTTGTGTACTATTTCATCGAACTTTACACCAGCAGCAGCGAATGAAACAGCCGCCATCAAAGCTGTGCATAAAGTAATAATCAATCTTTTCATTGTCCTATTACATTAAAATGTTAATACCCTTTGTTGTTCTTTTCTGCAAATATAATAGTCTTTTGCCCTTATAGCAAGCAATCAAACTAGAAAATCCTCGTTTTCTAACATTTTTTAAACATTGAAAGACTTAATATCTTACTTTGTTGTATTAAACATGTTTTTTCAGCAGAAATGTCGAAATATAAATAAAAAAAGAGACGCAATTGCTTGCGTCTCCTTTGATTCGTGGGTGGGCCCAACTGGGCTTGAACCAGTGACCCACGGGTTATGAGTCCGTTGCTCTAACCAACTGAGCTATAGGCCCGAAACTGACTAATGAAAGTCGGTTTTTGAAATCGTGTGCAAAAGTAGGGAATATTTGTTTCAAAACCAAATTTTTTCTCTTCTTTTGTAAATTTTATTTTGCAGTATAGACGTGTATTTTGTTAGAGAGACGTGGCACACCACGTCTCTACTTGATTATACGTTGAATCTGAAATGCATCAAATCACCGTCCTGGCAAACGTATTCTTTTCCTTCGATTGAAATCTTACCTGCCTCACGACATGCTGCCTCGCTTCCTAGCGCTACGAAATCGTCGTATTTGATAACCTCAGCACGGATGAATCCCTTCTCGAAATCTGAGTGGATGATTCCTGCACACTGTGGAGCCTTTGATCCACGGATGAATGTCCATGCTCTTACCTCCTGTACTCCGGCAGTGAAGTATGTCTGTAGGTCCAAAAGCTTGTATGCCGACTTGATCAAACGTACAACGCCAGACTCTTTCAATCCTGCGGCCTCAAGGAACTCCTGTCGCTCCTCGAATGTCTCAAGCTCGTTGATATCAGCCTCAGTCGCTGCTGCTACGATAAGCATCTCTGCGTTCTCGTCCTTGATTGCCTCCTTAACAGCCTCTGTATACTTGTTTCCTGTCACTGCACTTGCCTCGTCGACGTTGCAGACATACATGACTGGCTTTGTTGTTAGAAGATATAGGTCTTTTACCAACTCCTTCTCCTCTTTAGTAAGTTCTGTTGCTCTTGCTGATTTTCCCTCAAGCAATGTGGCTCTATATTTCTCAAGCACATCACATGTTGCCTTGGCTGCCTTGTCGCCACCTGTCTGTGCCTGCTTCTTAAGCTTTGTCAAACGGCTCTCTACTGTCTCAAGGTCCTTTAGCTGTAGCTCTGTGTCGATAATCTCTTTATCACGCACTGGATTCACACTTCCGTCGACGTGAGTCACATTCTCATTGTCGAAGCAACGCAATACGTGTAGAATGGCGTCTGTCTCACGGATGTTTGCCAAAAACTTGTTGCCAAGTCCTTCTCCCTTGCTTGCTCCCTTTACCAATCCGGCGATATCCACGATCTCAACAGTTGTAGGGACTACACGCTGTGGGTGAACAAGGTTTTCCAAAGTCACCAAACGATCATCTGGCACAGTAATGACGCCGACGTTAGGTTCGATAGTACAGAATGGAAAGTTTGCTGCCTGCGCCTTTGCGTTCGACAAGCAGTTGAAAAGTGTCGATTTGCCTACGTTTGGCAAGCCGACAATACCGCATTGAAGTGCCATTTTTATATAATCTTTTTAGTTTTTTACGAAATTTTTCACAAAAGTAATCAAAATTGTCGATTTGCGAAAATGTGGAGTTAATTATAAATTTGCGAGGTATTTGAAAAAGAGTTTGAACTATAACGTAAAATTACCGTAAAATGATTCGTAAAATTTATTAGTGTTGCTCCAAAATGCGGGTCCTTTTGCAATTCCATTTTGACAACTAATTTATTATCTCCTAAATTTTACGGGAAATATTCCGAAAATTTTACGTTTAAAAATAAATCTATGAATATATCAGATCATAAGGTCTTTGTTTTCGACCTCGGAATGGTGCTTGTGAGCCTTTATCGCAAGGAGTGTATAGAGAATTTCCGTATGCTCGGAATAGAGGATGCGGCTGCGATGATTGGAAACTGTTCGCAGAATGGTCCTTTCGGAGCCTTGGAGTATGGCTTGATTTCTGTGGAGAAATTCTGCGATGAATTGGTTGCTTTGTCGAGCAAACAGATTTCAGGAAAGGATGTCGTCGACGCGTGGAATTCGATGATTGGTGAGACTCCTGTTGACTTGCTAAATATGATATATCGCCTTCGTCATGAATATGGGAAGACGGTGTGTATGCTCAGCAACGTCAATCAGCCGCATATTGATAACGTGAAGGAGAATCATTTCCGTCAGGTGACAGGACGTGATATCTATGACTATTTCGATGCACTTTATCTTTCTCATGAACTTCACATGAAAAAGCCTGAACCACGAATTTTTGAGGCGGTGGGGCAGAGCATTCAAGATAAATTTGGATTCAGCGGCAAGGATATCATCTTTTTCGATGATAGCCAGGATAATGTGAATATGGCAAACAAATATGGATGGGATAGCATTGTGATCGCAAATACTGATGAGACGATGAAAATGCTAGATGAAATACTAAAATCTAAATGCTAAATTGTAAAGACGGGGACATGCCCCGTCTCTACTGATTATTTTCTTCTTCTTGGAATTTCTTCCAAGCAATCTTAACTTTTTCACGAGAGTAGGATAGAGGCACGGATTCTGTCATGCGGACAAACTGGTTCTCTTCCGGAAGTTTTTCAAAAATCTTCTTCAATTTTTTGTACTCACTCTCTTTCAAGACATCTTCTTCTTTAATCATTCCTTTCTCCACGAACTGAGCGATGTCGTCGGCAACAACTGCAGGCGGTTCTTTCAAACGTGTTGCGATATCGGCAATTGGCATGTTGTCGGAATAGAGTGTCTTGGCTGTATTTTTTCGTTCGTTTGCCGACATTCTGTTGCCGAAACTTTTATCTTTCTCTTTGCTTTTCCAGTAGTAGTATATGTCGACTATAGGCATTGAGACTCTTACATCTACCTCCTTACGCAACTCCTCAATAGAGATGTCTGTCTTTTTCTGCAATACTTTGTCAATCATATTGAGATGGGATGTCTTGAGGACCTCTTCTGCCTTGATCTCACCGTTGTAAACCAACTTTGTCAGGTGGTTTTCAATAGTGTTGAGTGTAAGCGATCTTTCCTCAGCAATCTCTTGTGTGGTTTTGCCTTCTTTGAAGAGATTTAGAGTCTTGTGGTAAGTGTCAGGTTCAGACGATTTCGGTGCTCTTGATGATTTTGATTTCTTCGACGAAGCTTTAGTCATCAACTCTTTTTCCTCGTCTGTTAACTTGTCGTCTCTCTTGTCCGCAATGAATTTACGTACAATATTGACGATTTCATCGCCATATTTGGAGATTCTTTTGCTTCCAAGACCAGGAATCGTTTTCATATCATCGGTGCTTTTAGGCAGACGTGCGGCAATCTCCTGCAGGGTTTTCATGCTCATCACGTAGGCAAGCGGACCACCGTCGGCTTTGACTGATCTCCATTCTATCAGACGGTATTGAAGCACAGGGTCGACTCCGGCTACAGTCATGTCTGCCTTAGTACGTTCGAGTTTACCCATCTCTATATCCAAAGTGGCTTTTGCACGTGCCTCTAGGAAGGCGGTAGTGGAGAATGGTTGCTCCTTAAAGGCGGAAAGCAATGCCGTCTTGATGCGAACAAGCTTTACGAATTCAGCAGTATGGGAGTTGTATGCGTCTTGCACTGATTGGTTGTCGATCTCAATATCTTCGTTGTAGATGTCTATGTCAATATCCGCAAGTTTGTCAAGGAAATAACCCACAGCTGCTCTGATTCTTTTTTGTAGAAATTCATCTGTAAAGATATCGGCTGCGGCGTCGACTAAAGATGTATATTGGTTTCTGAACTTGTTGGCGACGTCGATCAGATCTGTGGTCATTGAATAGAATTCCGAACTCACCAAATCGCAGAGTTTTGGCATCAGTTTGTTCAATGGATTGCCTGTCTGAGCCATACTGAACACTCTCTCGAAAACCTTGCACATGTCGGTGAAGTCGAACATCTCATTGAGAAGAACGACCATGTAACGCTTTTGGAGCTGAGGCATAACCTCTTCGATATTGGAGGCGCGTTCACCTTCATACTGCATATAACGGGTGACATTTAGGTCAGTGATGATAGATTCCAACTTGATTGGTGATTTTAGCACCATTCCATCGAGACTTTTGCATCGGCTCAACGCCACATACACCTGTCCATGAGAGAAGGAAGACATCGCGTCGATAATGGCTCTGTCGAAAGTGAGACCTTGACTTTTGTGGATTGTGATAGCCCATGCAAGACGAAGTGGAAATTGTGAGAATGTTCCTACTATATCCTCATGCTGCTCTTTTGTCTCCTTGTCGATTCGAATCTCTGTGTTTTCCCACGTCTCACGTTCAGCCACAATAGGATTAGCATCTTCCTTACATTTAACAGTGATTTTATGCTCGGAAAGATCTGTAATTATACCGATTTTGCCGTTATAGTAGTTCGCCTCCCTATTGTTGCGGGTAAACATAACCTGCGCGCCAACCTTTAGTTCAAGAGACGGCTCCACAGGATACATGGCCTCTGGGAATTTGTCTTTTATTATTGCATCGTAGACATTGGAAACCTCTTCCAATTCATTCAATTTCTTCTCGTTGAAAGCGTCAGCTATTCTGTTGTGTGTAGTAAGGAAAATCTCTCCCTCTTTAGGCTCATATTCAGACAAATAATGCTTGTTCAACTCGTTGAGCGACTCCATCGAGAGATGGTTGTTGCGCACCTCGTTCAATATGCCGATGAATTTCTCGTCAGCCTGACGGTAGATCTTCTTTAATTCTATAGTGACGTACGAAGACTGTTGCAATGCCTTGCTGCTAAAGAAGAAAGGTGTAGCGTAGTGCTTTTGCATAATAGCCCACTCTTCGTCTCTTACCACTGGTGGCAACTGCTGTAAATCTCCGATGAAAAGACATTGTACACCGCCAAACGGTAGATGTCTCTGTCGGCGGTATTCCCTAAGTCGATCATCGATGGCGTCAAGTAAGTCTGCACGCACCATACTGATCTCGTCGATGACAAGCAAGTCGATAGTGCGGAAGATATTGATCTTCTCTTTTTTGATCTGTCCTTCCTCTTTCTTGTATTCTGGCAGAAACGGTGTAAATGGTAGTTGGAAAAACGAATGGATCGTCTGTCCTTTAGCGTTGATAGCAGCCACACCTGTAGGGGCAAGCACCACCATACGCTTGGCAGTCTGCGTTCTCAGCAAGTTAAGAAAGGTAGTTTTACCGGTGCCGGCATTACCTGTTAGGAAAACATTTTCATTGGTTGTCTCAATCAGCTTTTTAGCCAATTGCATCTCTTTGTTAATTTCTATTGCCATAATTTTTCTGACTGTTACTTAGCCATTTTATTATATTAAATATGTATTTAGCATTTAGCATTTAGCATTTAGCATTTAGCATTTAGCATTTAGCATTTAG
>JAKSKW010000005.1 GCA_024401495.1 Paludibacteraceae bacterium | reverse complement strand
ACCTTATCAGCAACACCAGCGGAAGTCTGGATAGTTGCGATGTTTGGATTGATCAGCACTGTGCTGATACCCTCCTCACGCATAGCCTTAAGAGCCTGCGAGCCAGAGTAGTCGAACTCACCCGCCTGGCCGATTTTAAGTGCACCGGATCCAAGTAGGATGACCTTTTTGATTCCTTCAATCATAACGTATAATAATTTGTTTCTCTTTCTAAAATGCAAAAAAAATGCGTCGGGAATCAAAACCAACGCATTTAAAAAGAAAAAGTAAGGCGACGTGCGGATAATTTGTCCGCAACAGCGAATTGTTTATGTCCGTAGTCCATCGTCATACCACTTTCTATTTGTATAACGCAAATATAGATAAAAAATCCGACTACAATAAAACTTTAGAAAGATTTTTACGTTGATGAAAATGTCAACGTCAATAATTATGCTTAGCGATAATCACACTCCAATAATGCTTGTAAGTGGATTTGGCATCATACGCATAACCAATACCGATATCTATACAAGAACTGTTCCAGTCGGAGATTCCAAGCAATGACGAACGATGTCCAGCCGACGAATTATCCTTACCTCCGTCGTAAACCAACTGCTTGACCATTGCTTCAGCAGTAGCGTTGCCAGCGGCAATATTCTCGAAGTAATTCAATTTCTTATCTTTATACCAAGCCTCAGGCATATCGTAGCCAGCCTCGTGCATAAAATAGTTCACGCCATAGCCATTCAAGTCGACGTGGCTAAAATAATTATTCCTAGCCATATCTTCCGCCTTTGCCTGAGCCACCTTTGCCAACGCTGAATTCCAATTCAATGCCGGACGAGCTGCGACGCCGGAAAGATCCACTCCCATCTGCGAAGAATAAGCCGACGGATTCTTACGTATATCATTGATCAGTGAGGCTGCCTTCTTAGCCTCTGAGTTTGCGACAAACCCATTAGAGTCATCATTTTCGTCGTCGCTACAAGCAGGTGTAAGGCACAACAAACTTGCAGCCATCAAAATCCATTTATGCATAATCCTTTTGTTTTATAGTTAGTGGGATAAAGATAATAAAAATTCCTTTATATATACAAATCTATAAAAAAAGACGCGATGGTCTCGCGTCTCTACTGACGCAATTTAGCTAAATTCATTCAACGCAACTGACGCAATTTAGCTAAATTCATTCAATACAACTGACGCAATTTAGCTAAATTCATTCAATACAACTGACGCAATTTAGCTAAATTCGTTCAATGTAACTGACGCAATTTAGCTAAATTCGTTCAATGCAACTGAAGATTTTTAGGTTTTTGTACATAATTTTCATAAATAAAGCCTAAATTTGCAGACAAATCAAATAAAGGGAAACAACATGGGAATAGCAAGAGAACTAAAAAAACAAATCTCAGATAGATTAAAGCCACAAAAGGTCATGCTTATCTATGGAGCACGACGAGTAGGAAAAACTCTTCTCCTTCGTGAAATCTATAATGAATTCGATGGAAAAAAAATTCTATTGAACGGAGAGAGTGCAGACACAGTACGTATGATTGCAGACAAATCCATAAGCAACTACAAACGACTATTTGAAGGAGTGGAATTGTTGGCGATTGACGAAGCTCAACACATTCCTGAAATCGGAATGAAACTAAAACTTATGGTTGATGAAATACCAGGATTGTCTATAATCGCCACCGGTTCATCTTCGTTCGATTTACAAAATCAGGCAGGAGAACCATTAGTTGGGCGATGCACACGTTTCATGCTTACTCCATTTTCAATAAGAGAATTAAGCAAACAACAGACAACATTCGAGACTATCGCAAACATTGAGCAATATCTAGTGTATGGCAGTTACCCAGAGTTGAGTAGTATAACAACCGGATCTGAACAAGCACACTATCTCACTGAAATTGTCGATTCATATTTGTTGAGAGATATTCTTGCTGTCGACGGAATAAAGAACGCACAGAAGATGCACGACCTACTACGACTAATAGCATATCAAGTTGGCAGTGAAGTGTCAACAGAAGAATTAGGCAAACAGCTTGGGATAAGCCGTAATACGGCAGAAAGATATCTAGATTTACTGCAAAAAGTCTTTGTTCTATATAGATTAGGAGGTTATTCCAAGAACTTGCGCAAAGAAGTCACAAAATCATCCAAATGGTACTTCATCGACAACGGAATCAGGAATGCAGTACTGAATGATTTCCGTCCGTTTGCCGACAGATCGAGTGAAGAAAGAGGAGCGTTGTGGGAAAATTTCATAATCAGCGAGCGTATGAAAATAAAACACAACGAAATGAAAAATGTCAATATGTATTTCTGGCGAACATACGACCAGCAAGAGATAGATTTGATAGAAGAAGAGAACAATTCCTTATCGGCTTTTGAAATGAAAGCAGGGAAAAAGAATCCGAAAGCTCCCAAAGCCTTCGCCGACGCATATCCAGACGCGATATTCAACGTAGTGAATAAAGATAATTTCTGGGAGTATGTGGTGTGAGGCAAAATAAATAGAGACGCGATCCCCTCGCGTCTCTACCCTTTATGCAAACAGTATCTTGAATGCGTCCTCCACTTTTTCCGCCGTCAAAACTTGTATCTGTCGTCCGGATAAATCTATATTCTTGAACTTCGGAATCACGATTTTTTTGAATCCAAGTTTCTCGGCTTCCTGAATTCTCTGCTCGATTCTGTTGATTGGTCGTATCTCTCCAGACAATCCGATCTCTCCTGCCAAACATACACTCGGATCTATCGCTATATCCATGTTCGACGAGAGGATTGCGCTAATCACTGCTAAATCCAACGCTGGATCGTTGACTTTCAATCCTCCTGCGATATTCAAAAAAACGTCTTTCTGCGAGAGTTTGAATCCAACTCTCTTCTCCAACACTGCCAACAACATATTTAATCGTCGGACGTCGAATCCCGTGGCTGAACGTTGCGGCGTACCATAGGCTGCGGTGCTCACCAATGCCTGCACCTCAATCAACAATGGTCGGATGCCCTCTATCATGGCTCCGATAGCCGTACCACTCAATCCAAGATTATTGTGGGACAAGAGCATCTCTGATGGGTTGGAAACTTCTCTCAATCCACTGTGCTGCATCTCGAAGATTCCAATCTCCGACGTGCTTCCAAATCGGTTTTTTATGGCACGTAGGATTCGATACATATAATGCTGGTCTCCCTCAAACTGGATCACTGTGTCGACGATATGTTCCAAAATTTTCGGTCCGGCAATCGTACCGTCTTTCGTGATATGACCGATCATCAAAACTGGTGTGTTGCTCTCCTTAGCATAACGCAAAATCTGTGCGGCACATTCTCTGACCTGCGACACACTTCCTGCCGCACTCTCCACCAACTCCGTCTCTATCGTCTGAACGGAATCGATAATCAGCAACTCTGGCTGCACATTCTTTATGTGAGTGAAGATTCTTTCAAGAGAATTGTCACTTACAAAATAGCACTGTTTGTTGGCGTAAGTTCCAAGTCGCTCCGCACGCATTTTCAACTGATTGAGGCTCTCTTCACCGGAAACATACAGCGTCTTCTTGCCTTCTATATTAAGCACCACCTGAAGCACCAATGTACTTTTTCCAATACCTGGTTCACCGCCGATCAGCACCATCGATCCAGGCACAAGTCCACCTCCAAGCACACGGTTGAACTCAGCACATTTAGTGTCGAAGCGAACCTCCTGCGTCACCTCGATATTCTCAATCAATACGGGGCGAGTACGCTCGTCGCTCGCAGAGACAATCGAAACGCCCTTTTTAATTGTAGACGACGCGGGGGCTTTATTCACCACCTCTTCGACGAAGGTGTTCCACTCTCCGCAAGCAGGACATTTGCCAAGCCACTTGCTCGACTCATTTCCACAGTTTTGGCAGAAAAAGACACTTTTCAGTTTTGCCATACAGATTTCTTTATCTAAAAACGGGCAGGTTTGATGCCTGCCCATATTCTTTTAAAACTAAATTATCAATAACCGTAATATGTATCGTCGTCGTAATAATACTCATCCTCCGGACGCTTAGGTTTCGGATGTGTACGATTATAGTAAACAGGGACCAACAAAGCCACCTTCACACGAATACCGTCAAGTTCACCTGGTTTGAAAATCGGCAAATCACCCATGATTTCCAAAGCCTCATTGTCGTAATCCTCATGCACACTCTTCACAATCTCCGGATTCACAGCTCTACCGCAACGGTCGATAGTAACCTTTACCAACACTGTTCCTTTAAGAAGGTACTGCAAATCGCCACCATCTGGACCTTTTCCTGGAGCCACAGAGTCGACAACCTCAATTCCTTGCTGACGATGGAACACATAACGTGAGAATTCCACCTCACCTCCACCTGGGAAAATAGGAAGGATCAAACCCGGTTTCTTCTTTTCTGCACTGAAGATTTCCGACTCCTCGTTATCCTCACAGCCAGGATATAGGTTGGCAAAGCGCTCATAACGGTCGGGGACATCTCCGTATGGATTTCCTCCACCCTCACCTTCATCACTATAATCGCTATAATCGTCGCTGCTGCTACTGCTATCATCGTCGTAATAATCATCCTGTGCATACGACGCGAACGAACACATTGCGGCAATAATCAAAAAGCACAATTTTTTCATCTTCATATAATTAGAATAATGTCAACTGACCATTTTCATCAGTCGGCAAGTTTGAGTTATCGTCATTATTATCGTTATCGTCATCGTTAACGTCTTCAACCTCTTCCTCTTCAGGCTCCGGTTCTGGTTCTGGCACCTTTGTTGGCTCCAATTCCTCAACAGTGTCAACCACCCACGACGGATGGATTCGTTTTCCTTTCGCCTTCACACCCTTCACAGCAATAAACTCCTCGACTCCGAAATCGATCTCCATTGGAGCGCGCTGAGCGTCATTGCCTCCAAAATTAACCTTCAAATGAGGGTAGACAGTAGGAGATATAAGCAGAATCTTGCTGTTTGGATTGTCTCCGATAAACGATGTTGGCTTGGCAGTAACATCGAACACGAATCGTTTGATATAAGCGTATTTCTCATTCGCGTCGTACAAGCATACTGTCCAAACTTTCTCCGGATCCAATTTCTCGACAAACATCACATTCTCCGGGAAGTGTAATGTATCTTCGAATCCAGTCATATAATATTCGCCACTCTTAGTGACAACAAGAATCTTATCCTCCGACAAGAATTCGCCAAGATAATCTCCGTGGTTATCGTAGTTGATACGCTGGACATCCGGATCAAACCATACGTTTCGGCCGCCCATTGTACTTGAGCCCTTGGCTTTCATCGTGATTGAGAAGATCTCATTCTTGGTCAACATCTTACCCAACGAAGCACGTCCCTTGATTGCGATGTCGGCAAAGTTACGATCCATGGCCGCAACCTTCAAACGCAATTTCGGTTTCAACTTAACGTGGATAACCTCAGCCTCCGCATTCTTGTTGGCAGAGAAATAAAGGATCTTAGATCCTGCCTCTCCCTGAGTGATATCATAATCCTTATCACGGGTGACACCAGTGATAGAGAATCGTTTCATATATGTAGGGCCAAGTTTACCGTTTCTGTAGACGACGTTGTAGACCATTCGTTTGTCGTTCTTCTTGAAGACATTGACGTATAGAATGTTCTTGCCAACATATTCCTTAGCCTTAACCTTTACAATCTTATATTTACCGTCCTTGAAGATTACAAGCACGTCGTCGATCTCCGAACATGGGCAAACATATTCAGCCTCCCCCTTCTTCAAACCGAATCCTACGAAGCCTTCCTCACGGTTGACATACAATTTCTCATTAGCCTCCACAACCTTAGCCGCAGCCACAGTGTCGAACACACGAATCTCTGTCTTACGTGGATGATCAGCACCGTATTTCTCCTTAAGCATCGCAAACCAGTTGATTGTGTATTCTACAAGATTCTTCAAGTTGTGGTCGATCTTAGCAATCTGCTCCTTAATCTCGAAGATGATCTTATCCGCGTCGTCGGAACTGAATTTCAAGATTCTTCGCATCTTGATTTCCATCAAACGAAGGATATCCTCACGTGTCACCTCACGCACAAAATCAGCAACAAACGGTTTCAATCGCTTGTCGACGTGAGCTACAGCCGCATCCATATCCTTGGCGTTTTCAAACTCCTTATCCTTATAGATACGGTTTTCGATGAAGATTTTCTCAAGTGAGCAGAAATGCAATTTCTCAAGCAATTCTCCCTTCTCATACTCAAGCTCCTTACGAAGCAAATCCTTTGTATGCTCGGCAGAGAATTTAAGCAATTCAGATACGTTCGTGAAAATCGGATGTTTATCCTTGATGACGCTGCAATAAGGAGAGATTCTCTTTTCACAGATATTCAACGCATATAGAGCGTCAATCATCTTGTCCGAACTTGTCTTATCGGAAAGATGAAGGATGATTTTAACCTCCGAAGAAGTCTCATCCACGATATTCTTGATACTGATTTTTCCCTTATCGTTGGCAGCGATGATCTTCTCCTTCAACTCATCCGTCTTCATTCCATACGGAAGATCGGTGATCACCAACGTCTTATTATCAATTTTGCTGATATGGCTTCTCACACGAAGCACACCACCTCTTTCTCCATCATTATATCTCTGGACGTCGCACATACCACCAGTTGGGAAGTCTGGATACAATGTGAACTCCTCTCCTTTTAGGTAGGCGATGGCAGCATCCAAGATTTCATTGAAGTTGTGAGGCATAATCTCCGTCTTCAATGTGACGGCAATACCTGTCGCACCCTGAGCCAAAAGCAACGGGAATTTTACAGGCAAGGTGATAGGTTCATTCTTTCTTCCGTCGTATGACTTCTTCCAATCAGTGATCTGCGGACAGAACACGACGTCGAGAGCAAACTTAGATAGACGAGCCTCAATGTAACGTGGGGCAGCAGCGTCGTCGCCGGTAAGAATATTACCCCAGTTTCCCTGAGCATCGATAAGCAGGTCTTTCTGGCCCAACTCAACGAGTGCACCATAGATAGACGCATCACCATGAGGGTGATACTGCATCGCCTGACCCACAATATTAGCCACCTTGTTGTAACGTCCATCGTGGATAGTCTTCATCGTATGCATAATACGACGTTGCACAGGTTTGAAACCATCTTCAATATATGGGATAGCTCGGTCAGTGATCACATAAGAGGCATAATCCAAAAACCATTGCTGATACATACCGCCAAGATGCAGACGCGCATCCTCACTGTTCATATCAGTAACGACATAGTTGGAATGGCCCATATTCTCTACGTCACCACCCGTCTCAAGGTCATCTATGTTCTCGTCTTCTTTGCTCATACACTAAATATTACATAAAATTGCCTCCAAATATACAAAAAAATCGGGAAAAGGGAAAGTGGATTTCTCATTTTATATTTTTGACTATGCTTACATATTTTTGTAATTTTGCATAATCATATTGAAGATTGTTTGATAAAAGAGATGATGAACGATAATCTAAAAGACTACAACAAAACAAAAATTGCTTGCTACCTTGGTTTCATAACACAAGCAATTGTAGCAAATTTCACCCCACTCCTATTCACAGCTTTCCATCGTGAATACGAAATTTCATTAGCAAGTTTGGCTCTTATCCCAGCTGTTTTCTACGTTGTCCAGTTGATCACGGATTTTCTGTGTGCGAAATTCAAAAATATCGACTACCGCAAGAGCATCATCATTTCAGAAATAGCGTCAGCGTTAGGACTGATTGGCTTGGCTTTCGTGCCATCTTTATTCAGCAATCCGATGGTTGGAATCCTTATCTGCGTCTGCGTATATGCAGTGGGCAGCGGACTGATAGAGGTGTTGTGCAGTCCCATAATTGAAGCATGTCCTTTTCCAAATAAAGAGAGCGTCATGAGTCTGCTCCACTCCTTCTATTGTTGGGGTGCTGTCGGAGTGATTCTAGGATCGACGCTTTTCTTCGCATTCTTCGGCATAGACAACTGGAGGATATTGGCATGTATCTGGGCGGTAATTCCTCTCATCAACATTATCAATTTCGCCACTTGTCCTATCGAACCTATTGTGGAGGAATCCGAGGGCATGAGCATGGGACAGTTGCTTTGCAACCAGATGTTTTGGGTATTCTTGTTTTTGATGGTTGCCGCAGGAGCTTCAGAATGCACGATGGCACAATGGGCGTCGGCGTTTGCGGAAGCTTCGTTAGGTGTAGATAAAGCCATCGGTGATTTGGCAGGACCATGTGGATTTGCCTTCTGTATGGGACTTGGCCGACTTTGGTATGCCAAGAAAGGTCAGAATCTCGACCTGACATCCTATATGACATGGGCTGGAATACTTTGTTTCGCAGCCTACTTGATAGCATCCTTATCTCCGATTCCACTCATCAGTTTGGTGGGCTGTATGATCAACGGTCTTGCAGTAGCCATTATGTGGCCAGGATCCATCAGCATCACATCAGCCAGAATACCATCAGGTGGAACAGCCATGTTTGCCCTTCTTGCATTAGCTGGCGACGTGGGAGGTACAGTAGGCCCGTCGCTTGTCGGAATCTTTACAAAATCAAGTGAGAATATACAAAGTGGATTGCTTGCAGCGTCTATATTCCCTATCATCTTAGTAGTATGCCTTATTGGAATCCGTAGGTATTTCAAAAAATAAAGGCAATTATATACGAGTTGTTCAACACACGCTTTTTCTTTATACGCTCGGCCTACAGCCTCGCGTTTGGTGAGGGTTAGGGCCAAAAAAATCAGACATGGGCCCTTTGCAATCCTCATTTTGGACAACTGCTATATAATCTCCTATAATATCCAAAACAAACAAGACAAAATGTTCTTGAAACTTGAAACAAAAAAGTGGAGAATCTTTCGATCCTCCACTTTGTATCTTGCTAAAGTTTTGATTACTCCTCGTCTTCCAAGAATCTCTGGTACTTAGCTTTCTTCTTTGGAATTCTGACTGAAAGCAAAACCTCATGAGACTGCTTTGACAACTTAGCGATTTCACCCATACCAAGGTTGAATGCGTAACCGAAACGTACACGTCCCTTCTCCATACCTACAGTGAATGTCAAATCATTTGAATCAAACCATGCACCAGAACCAACATCTGGACGATATGTGATACCACCCCAGATCATTCTGTTGAAGAATGCCTGAACATTCAACTCAACCTTGTTGACCTTGTTACGATGCATAAACACGATGGCAGGACAGATCGACAAGAAATCTGATGGAGAAAGAGTTGCTCTTGAATACAAGTAGAACTGACGGCCTGGAACTGATGTTGTAACCTTTTCTTCATTGTTCAAAATATGTACAATAGAGGCACCGAACATCAATTTTGGTGTAGCCAACTCCATACCGAAGTCCATATCTGGGCTGAACTTTTTCTGTGCATCATCAGGGAAAGATGGCAATCCAACCTCCCAAGGATCAATTACACGGTGGTCTGTAGGATCCCATGAATGGTAAAGCAAACCAAATGAAAGACCCATCGAAAGCAACATACTCTCATTCATGTTTACATGGTAAGCGTATGCTGGTTTGCAGATGAATGTATGGTTGGCGATACCCAAGTCGTCGTAACTCATTGAGATACCGAAACCAGATCTAATTGACTCAACATAGTTGCTTACATTGAACACTCCATCTTTCGGAGAATCCTCAACGTTAGCCCACTGCCAACGTCCGATCAAGAAGAAATCGATATCGTCGCTGTTTCCTGTTGCGGCAGGGTTGAAGTTCAATCGAGAGAAGAACTGCTGAGAAAGCATCAAGTCTCTTTGTCCAAAAGCAGATATTGCACTAAACAAAGCTATGCAAATTGCTAAAAATCTCGTTTTCATAATATAACGTCCTCCTCTTCTTATTCATTCAAAATCTTAATATCGGCACGACGGTTCTGCTCGTGCTCAGCCTCTGTCTGTGCATTTGGAATAACAGGATCGTGGAATCCACGTCCTACAGATACCAACTTGCTTGGATCCAAACCACGGTTAATCAACATTCCCCTGATGTAATCGGCACGTTTCTGTGACAACTTGACGTTGTATGTATCAGATCCACGGGCATCGGTATGTCCGGAAACCTCGAAGATTGCACCAGGGAACTCGTTCATTGCCTCTACCAACTCATCCAACTGAGCCTCATACTCTGGCTTCATCTGTGACTGGTTGAAATCGAAGAACATCAACACCCAGTGGAATCCCTTAGGCTCATCAATTGTAAAGTCTGGCACCAACTCTGGCTCACGAGTCGCAACAAATGGAGCTGGACGGTAGATATCATCACTACCCTTACCTCCTGTTCTGTTTGACATGAACAAACAGATCTTTGGAGAACCTATCATGTTGTAATCGTTTGAACTTGAGTTGAATACTGAATCCAAATGAATTGGAGTATCCCAAATCTCTTTCTCCTCTTTAGTAACCTGACCTGTAGTTGTATCTGTTGTCTCACGAGTGATTGTCTTCAAATGTGACACATAGATATCCATACCACCATATCCGCCTCCACGGTTAGATGCGAAATATAGCAATGTATCGTTGTAACACCACGCATAATCATCACGCGCGTTTGAGTTCATTGGGATAATACTATCACTTGCATTCTCAGGCATCTTCCAACGCACATCGTCTACTGCCTTTGCTCTATCGATATACCAGATATCGCGTCCACCAAAACTCTTCTTTGGAAAATCTGCTGAGAAATAAATTCTATCTCCACCCTTTGCGATAGTTGGGTTGAAGAATCCTGAAATTCTATTATAACGGTATGTCCAACCAGCAGTCACTGTTGAGCTTCCCTTGATTGGCTTACGTACCTTATTCAAACCCTGAATCTCAAGTTTAACAGGCTCAGTATATACACCGCCCATCCACTTTGACTCATATAGATCAGAGTTTCCTACCTCATCTGTCTTTGCGAAATAGATTGTGCGACGCTTCTGATCATACGCAAACGTACCTTCGATTCCAAGATCCTGCAATTCAGGACATGGCTCGACATCTACCAATTCGTATGTATCACCGATTTTCGCAATATAGGCACTGTCTCCTCTGAAGAATACCACCTTACCGTCTTTATATAATGACATCGGACGCTCCTGCATCTTTGAGCTGGCCTGAGAAGACGAGAACTCATATCCTTCTGAGAATTCCTCATGAACAGCAAAAGACGGAATCGCAAATGCGACCGCTGCTATCAAGGCCATAATTATTTTCTTACTATTCGCAAACATAGATATACAAGTCTATACTTTAATATTATCCTTTTTCTTTTTCCTTTTGTGACTTATGCCACATTGAACAATTTGCAAAGTAAGTTATAATTTTTAAAATTTTACAATATTTCGATAGCATTTATTAACAATTATACAAAAATGTGCTAACAAACATTCATTACATACCTCATTTCGTGAATAATTGTATATTCAATCAATAATTTTGCAGTTTATTACAATTATGAGCATCTAATAAAGAAGGAGATTATATAGCAGTTGTCCAAAATGAGGATTGCAAAGGGCGCATGTTTGATTGTTGGGCCCTTGCCCCCCAACGCGAGGCCGTAGGCCGAGCGTATAAAGAAAAAGCCCATAAAAAAATAAGAGATATCTGATTTCTCAAATATCTCTATTTTTACTACACATTTAATGTAGCACAAAAGGATTTAATATTAGGACTAAACTACAAAATGAATCCGTCTCACGACGTTCACTATATATATTACAAAAACCGTGCCAACTTTAGATTTTCGCGTGCCATTTTTTAATAAAATTTCAATAAAAGTTCATATTTAACTATAAATCAACAATATAAATTTTCAAATTATTTTCAGACCATTTTTGGTTTCTTTCCTGATTTTACTCGGATTTTCATTTTTAATAATGAATTTTGAGATTTGAAAACAAATTTTGGCACGGAATTTCGGTTGGCATGGATCCTGAAACATGAAACTTGAAACCAAAAATTTCTTAACTTTGCACTAACAAAATCTTATAGATATGACTATCGAAGACGCTCGAATCTACTGTTTAAGCAAGCCTCATGCCACAGAAGATATGCCTTTTGGCGACGATTATGTGACTTTCAGAGTCGGAGGAAAGATTTTTGCCGGTCTACCATTGACTGTGCCTAATCTTCTTGTATTGAAATGCGACGCGGATCTATTCGATGAGATGGTAGCGGAGTACTCAGCCATTGAGCAGGCTTGGCACTGGCATAAACGTTTGTGGATGCAGATTCATCTCGACGACGCAGAAATGACGTCGGAATTGGTTAAATCTCTTGCGGATAAGGCATATGAGTTAGTCTATAATAAATTGACTAAGAAGGAAAAGGCGGCGTTGGATGCTGAATAAAAGATTCTATGATTTTCATATAAAAAGCCACACCCTTTGGAATGTGGCTTTTAACTTCTATTTGTCTATCACTTCCTTTCATTCCATACGAAGTGGTTGCCATTCTTTAAGCTCCTGTTTATTAAGCGGAATTATCTCTACAATAAAATTAACTCCCGTAAACCTGTTTTCAATCTCACCATTAAAGTTTTTTATTTCTATGATTGATTGCAAAGTTGTCCATCTATCGCTAAATCCTCCCCATCCAAAATTCATGTGGACTTCGGTCTTTCCATTTTTCTCTCTAATACCATCTATCACTACATCATGTCCGACATCGTCACTATCCAAACCCGCGTATACAGGAATGTTATTTTTTAAATTCTCACGAATGACTTTTTCAAGACCTACCTTTCCTTCCATATTCATATAGTGATATTTAAACTTAGCTGGGATGTGCATTTCTTTAGACTTAGGCATTTTCTCTTTCACCAGTTCATTTCTCCAACTATGTTCAAATACTAACGCTATATTTTCTATATACTTGTAAAACTCATTATTTGCTGATACGTTGTAACCAATACAAGTAGGGATTTTATTCATGTCGACTTTATTTTTATCAAAATCTCCAAAATATTCATTATTGATAGTGGCATAACGATGACTTCCGAAAACGTTTAATCCAAGGTGATTTAGCACCTGTCCATATGCTATAATATAGCATATTCCATCTTTATCATCCCATTTGTATGGTCCGTACTTTCCTTTTTTTCCATAAAAATATGCAAGAGGCTGATCCCAATGTGTCTTTAATATAGGCTCTATAACGTTCTTGATCTGCGTACCTGTATTTTCTCCATTTTTATACTCAAAATAAATTCCATTATCTCTTGCATATCTTTCCGCATAAGAGCCTCTCTCTACAATTAAAGTCGCATCCAAGGGAAAGGCATCAATACCAATAGTAGTAACTGATGACGGAATTTCTATTCTCTTCAAAGATGTACAACAAAAAAATGCGTCCGATTGAATATCAACACATCCTTTAGGAATTTTTACGCTCTCAAGATTTCTGCATAAACTAAAAGCAGCGACACCAATCGAATATAAAGAATCTGAAAATTTTATATTCTTGATATCGTTTCGACAAGAATACTTGAGATTTCCGACTGCAAATATATCGACATGATCACTATGTTGAGTCAGGTCTAATGTGATACTTCCTTTCTCTTCTTCATAATTGACAACGTCTTTCTCTCCTCGCCCATAAGCATATGTGATTCCAAACTTCCTTGCATACTGTTCTGCCGCTGAACGTTTGTGTACTATCATTCTTACATTTGTTGGAATTGCCCACATACCGATATAAGTTACCGATGCTGGCACCTCCACGACTTTCAATCCATCACAATCATCAAAGGCTTCATCCAAAATATACATACAACCATCGGGAATCACTATATCTGTAAGATTTTTACATCCTTTGAATGCTGATTTTCCTATGCTGTTCAATGCGTCAGGCCATTTGATCTTACGCAGAGATTCACAACCAGAAAAAGAACTGTCCTGGATATCTTCACAAAATTTAGGAAATACTAACTCTGTAAGATTATGACAATTCTGAAAGGCTGAAATTCCAATAGTCAATAATGAATCGTGGAAAATAATATTCTTGATATCGTTTCGATTCATATATTGCTCCATATCAACTCCGTAAATATCAAGGTCTTCCGACTCTATGGATAGGTTGAGAGTGGAATCTGCTCCTTTCCCACTCTGAATGGCTAATACATTTTCAGAAAATGACAAAATGAAAAACAATAAACTAATAATCTTAGAGGTATGTCTTTTCATAACAATTGAAATTTATATAAAACGATTATCACTATTACATTTTCAAATAAAATTCCTTCGTCAACTTTATATAATCCTCTGTATATTGGTGACGAACGTCAGTCTCTATGGTAAGGTTTTCCATTATTTCAGGGCAACCACAAGGGATTGCCCCTACGCATTTCACAAACTCTCCCACTGTTCTCTTGGCTTCGGCTCGTGGTTTGGGATAAACCAACGTCTTCTTTCTTAAATATAATCCGTACTGCTCGGCTATCTTCTCAAACTTATCGTGAGCTTCGGTTGGCAGGATGATGGACAACGATCCGTCGTCGCTCAGCAATGTCGACACGGATGACGCCAACTCTGTGAATGGCAAACTGTCGGTATGTCTTGCCAATGTTCTGCTTGCTTTTGGAGCTTTTAAGCTGTCCTCAAAATATGGAGGATTAGTGATTATCTTGTCGAATGTCGACGGTACTGTTGCTATAAACTCTTGCAATGACTTCCCTACAATCGTGATTCTGCCAGACCATTTGGAAGCCTCAACATTCTGCATTGCTCCACGCACAGCCTCTTCATCTATGTCAATTCCTACAATCTCTGCCGACTCATTTCTCTGTGCCGTCATCAAGCACAACAATCCAGTGCCGCAACCGATGTCGAGCACTCTCTTGGCATTCTCCACCTCTGCCACTGCGCCAAGAGTCACGCCATCTGTGCCGACTTTCATCGCACACAAAGATTGGTCAATCGTAAACTGTTTGAATTGAAATATATGGTTTGGCATTTTGATATTATCGTGGTTGTTATAAAAATTAAAGACGGGGGCATGCCCCGTCTCTACATATTATAATTGGCCTAGTTTAACCAATGTCGCGCAACGTTTGGTGTCGAGGCTAAACTCACCTCTCTGAATCCAACCGTAGTAGCCGGGATCGGTAACGAACACTTCTTTAAGTCTTTTGCCTTTATGCTTTCCAAAGTTGACCATCACCTCATCTTTATCATTATAGATGAAACGGCCTTCGAAATCAACAACTCTCTTCTGAGTAGTGAATTTAGAAAGCCACTTGATATCATTCTCCAAATCTGGATATCTGTCGAGCTGGGCCTGTAGCACTTCGTATGTGGCTTTTGTGTCGGCCATGGCTCCATGTGCGCCTACCAACTCTTGACCACAATAGAATTTATATGCTGCAGATAGTGTGCGGGCCTCCATCTTGTGGAAGATTGTCTGCACATCCACCATGTTATGCTTACGGATATTCAAATCGATTTCACATCGCAACATCTCCTCCACCAACATCGGAATATCAAACTTGTTGGAGTTGTACCCTGCGATATCACAACCCTGAAAATCTGCGGCAATCTGCTTAGCCACATCCTTAAACTTAGGACAGTCGGCAACATCTTCATCCTTGATATGATGAATCGCAGACGACTTTGCAGGAATTGGCATCTCCGGATTGATACGAATGGTTTTCTGCTCCTCCATTCCATTCGGATGAATCTTCAAATATGAAATCTCGACGATTCTATCCTTTGCTATGTCCAATCCCGTCGACTCCAAATCAAAGAAAATCAACGGCTTGGTTAAATTCAATTTCATGCGACGCGAATTTATAGAGTTGTCATTGGCATTACCAAGCAAAGCATCTCGTAGTTCTGCTGGTTTTCTCCATCTTCTGATGTGTTGAACAATGGCTCAACCACGACACCACGGTATGGACTCTCAATCTTCATCACTACATCTGATGTCTCCATATATGAGCAGAAGTTTGTGATAGACTCTGTCTTGAATGTCATCTCAAATGGCTCTCCACTGTATGCACAAACCACCTCCTCTGTTGCAGCAGTACCGAAATCAAGGCTCTGCGCTGATACCACAATCTGGTTCTCACGCACATCGAACTTAACTCCCTTATTAGACTGCTCTGCGAATGGTTCGATATGGCGAACAGCAGAGATCAATGAGTTACGGTCGATAACCAACTCTTTGTTCCACTGGATTGAGATAGCGTTCTTATAATTAGGGAAGTTTCCTTCAATCTGACGGCAAACCAAAGTGAAGTCGTTAAGTTCAAACAGGATATTCTTTGAATCCCATGAGATAACTACATCCTCACCCTCTTTACCAAGGATTGCCTTCAACAACTTAGCCGCGTTGGCAGGAAGAATCACAGAACAGTTGCCAGAAGCCTCAACAATTGAACACTTCACCTGTGAAAGGTGGAACATATCTGTTGCGACGAAAGTCACCTTGTTTTCAGCAGAGTCAATATCAAGGAAGATACCCATCATTGTAGGACGAAGTGTATCTGTGCTGACTGCAAATATTGTATGAGAGATTCCTAACGAAAGAGTCTGTGCCTGCATACGGACACTGTTAGTGCTGCTTGCGTCCAAAGAAGTCAACTTTGGATAAGCCTCACCGTCTACTCCATTATATTCAGCCTTCCACGAACCAGAAGTCAACTTAACAGCGTAAGTGTTCATGTCGATATCGAAATCAACGCTTCTGCCGTGAAGCACCTTAAATGTATCCAACAAAAGTTTTGCTGGCAACGCAATCATTCCCGAACCACTAACGTTCTCCACATCCATTCTTGTAGCCATAGATGTCTCACCGTCTGAGGCTGTCAACTCTAAGGTATTGTCGGTCAAATTAAAAAGGAAATTGTCGAGAATTGGTAACGCCGTCTTTGAAGCCATCACACGGCTTGTTGCTGTAAGACGAGCCATCAACTCGTCGCTATTCACTGAAAATCTCATGATCTTTGATTTGATTTAAATATTTTTCCCAAAAGTAGTGAATTTTCACTACTCTATCGCTATTGAAGTTCTTTTTTATTTTTCGTTTGGGCAACCACAAGGGATTGCCCCATGTTTTCGTTTTCGTTTTCGTTTTCGTTTTCGTTTTCGTTTTCGTTTTCGTCAACGTTAACGTCTACACACTCACCGCTCCCTTGATTGCAGCGTGACATTCGTAATCCGACAATACGATATCGTCGGCTGTGAAATCAAAGATATCCTTCACGTTTGGATTCAACGTGATCTTTGAAAGATGCAATGGCTCACGTGTCAACTGCAACTTCACCTGCTCGATATGGTTGTTGTAGATATGTGTGTCTCCGAATGTGTGGATGAAATCACCTGGCTCCAAACCAGTCACGTGGGCAACCATCAACAGAAGCAACGAATAGCTTGCGATATTGAACGGCACTCCCAAGAATAGGTCGGCGCTTCTCTGGTAGAGCTGCAAACTCAATTTGCCATCAGCGACGTAAAACTGGAAGAAACAGTGGCATGGAGGAAGATTCATATTGTTGATATCCGCCACATTCCACGCTGACACAATGATTCTGCGTGAGTTAGGATTATTCTTAATCGTCTCAATGACCTCCTTTATCTGGTCGATGTGTCCGCCATTATAGTCAGGCCAACTTCTCCACTGGTAGCCATACACATGTCCAAGTCCACCGTCGGGATCAGCCCACTCATCCCAAATATGCACATTATTGTCGACAAGATACTTGATGTTGGTGTCACCCTTCAAAAACCATAGCAACTCGTGCAACACTCCTTTGAAATAAACCTTCTTTGTTGTCACCAATGGAAATCCGTCTTTCAAGGAAAAACGTAATTGATGGCCGAATGTGCTTATTGTGCCTGTGCCAGTACGGTCGCCCTTCTGGATTCCCTCGTCCAACACCTTCTTCAATAAATCCAAATATTGTTTCATCTTGTCTTCCTTAATACATATTATATGTAGTCTTCAACACACGGAACTCAGTACGACGATTGATCTTATTGGCAATCTCCTGATCTTCCTTAGAAAGTGCGTCGATAAACTCTTCATTCAACTCATCGTTCTCTTTCAAGAATGAATACTGCTTAGCCAAATTCTTGTCTGCCACAACTGGTTTTGTCTTTCCATATCCCTTTGCAGTAAGACGTGGGGCTTCGATACCACCCTTGATAAGATAGTTGACTACGCTTTGTGCACGTTCGCCAGACAACGCAAGGTTGCCTTCTGCGCTACCAACCTTATCGGTATGGGCTCCGATCTCGATTGTGATATTCGGATTATCCTTAAGCAGTTTCACTAACTTATCCAACGATTTTGACGACTCAGCAGTCAATGTTGCCTTACCAAACTCAAAGAAGATATTGTCCAAACCAACTGGTTTTGATACAGATGCCAACGAGAATGGCACATCAAATGTCTTTGAATCATCAAGTCCAAGTGTGCTGACAGCATTCTTCTCATTCAAGTAGCCACGACAGTTGCCAAGCATCACGTATTCCACACCTGGCTTAACCTCAAACGAATATGAGCCGTCGTTCTTTGTCTTGATCTTCACATTGGTTCCATCTGTTCCGACGATTCTGACATTCGCGTCGCCAAGAGCCTCTCCATCTGTATTCTTCACCTTACCAGAGATGATATATCTGATTGGAGGAGCGATGAAAGTATAGATCTTATCATAACCCTTCTGCTCTCCACGGTTGCTTGAGAAAGCACCCTGCTCTGCTCCTGCCACGAATGAGATACCGAAATCATCGCCGTTAGAGTTGATTGGAGCACCCATGTTCTCCACAATCCACTTCTTAGTTGTGTCCTCCTTTGCACGGTAGATATCCAATCCACCAAAACCTTCGTGACCCTCAGAAGAGAAATATAGAGTGTTGTCCTCACGAATGAAAGGATACATCTCATCCTTGTCGGTATTGATATCCGGACCAAGATTCTCGGCTGCACCGTAAGTGTCTCCCGTCTTCATACATCTCCAGATATCCTTTCCTCCAAAACCACCTGGAATATCAGATACAAAGTATAGCCAATTACCGTCAGGCGACAATGCAGGATGAGCCACAGTAGCAGTGCTATCCTTCAACACCATCACACGCGTCGCCTTTCCCCATTTTCCACTCTGGCGCTGCGACATCCATATCTCACCACCGTGAGTCTCGCCTTTCACGTAACGACAACGAGTGAAAAGCATAGTCTTTCCATCAGCAGAGAACGCGGGGCTACCCTCGTCGTCTTCCGTATTGATATCAGAATCAACAAGATCAATATTATCCCATTTGCCGACGGCATTCTTCTTAGCGAAGTAGATATCTCCGTTTGGAGTACCTGTGATATTGCTCACTTTGTGTGCTGTCTGCTTATTATCGCGCGACGACGCAAAATAAACGATTGTACTATCTCCACCAGGGAAACGTGGGCTGCTCTCACTCTTCTTACTATTGAAGAACGGATCCTTGAAGATCTCATATCGCTTCTTAGCCTTCTCCCATTCAGCAATCTTCAAAGCCGAAAGTTTACCGTTCATAGCAGCCAATGAAGTTGAGTCATGCTTCAAGTAGACGTCGTACATCTCAGCAGCCTCCTTGTTTTTCTTCTGCTTACGAAGCACATCTCCGTAAAGCAGATATGCAGTAGTGTCGGCATACTTGTATCGAACACAGTTTGCCAACATTCTCTCCGCCTTGTCGGTCTCTCCAAACTTATTATAGCAGTCTCCCAATCGGTAAGCCACGTAACCCTTAGTCTGCTTATCCGCCAACTTCACTCGGGAATAAGCAGTCTTGTAGATGCTCGCAGCCTTATGGTACTCACCGATCTCATATTTCTTGTCGGCCTTACGGATCTTCTTATTCACGGAACAAGAGGATATAGCCAACAAAAACAGAGCCGCTATAAAATAAATTGACTTGTTGTTAATCTTCATACTTAAAATCTTACGTAGTCGACAAACGAATAGTTGAAATCATTCTTCTCATCCGCCTCATGACTCTCTCTGTTCACTTCCATCCATTCCATAGGATTTAGTTCAGGGAAGAAAGTGTCTCCGTCTGCAATCTCAGCATCCACCTCAGTCAAGCAAACTTTCTTTGCGTAAGGCAAAAACTGTTTGTAGATCTCACCTCCACCGATGATGAAAACCTCACCGTCGAGAGAAGCATCGTTAAGAATATCCTCCACGCTTTTCACAACGTCGCATCCCTCTATCTTATCAACGGAACGAGTGATAACAATATTGCGTCGACCTGGCAACGGACGACCAATTGAGTCGAAAGTACGTCGGCCCATCACAATAGGATGACCTGTTGTCAATGCCTTAAAACGCTTCAAATCAGCAGATAAGTGCCAAGGAATGCCACCGTCTCTACCAATCACATGATTCTTGCTTGTCGCTACTATAATTGAAATTTCCATCTAAATCTTAATTAATGAATGCTATTCGCACTATAAGTTTACAAATTTACACAATATATTGGGGATAGGCGAATTTTATGAAAGGAGATTATCAACAAAATTTTTCATCTAACATCCACTCCCACACTGGCACTATATCAATCTTCATTCCACCGACACTTACAGTTTTCTTTTCGTCGTATGTGATTACCAATAGTTTATCAAATGAATTACGTTTAGACAATTTTTCCAATGCTGTAAGTTCTCTTTTATACGTGTCTCCAAACTCATCTCCAAGAGAATAAGAAACCTGTATCGCAAGAGCCTGCTCCGGCACTACAAAATCAACTTCCACTTTATCATTATAAAAATAAACATCATCGCCATATCGTCTTCTCAATTCCACTGCAACTATGTTTTCCAATAACGATGTATTAGCATCTAGCAAAAAGAGGTTCAATATTCCATTATCGCAATAATAATATTTTTTATTCCCTTCTTTTTCAGTGAATTGCGATGCAACATTTCTAACATTGAATATTATACATGCGTCTTCAAGATAACTGACATAATCTATCATGGTGTTCGTCTGTACCTTTTCCCCTAACGATGAAACCAAATTCGCCATTCTGGTATAGGATATCGGTTGTTTTATGCCTTCCGCTATTTTTTTCGACAAGAACATCAACGCATTCGTATTTTTAATACCATTGCGGGCAATCACATCTCCAAGCAGCATCTTCTTGAACAATGAAGACAACCACATCCGTTTCTGTTTTACCGTCAAAACCTCAGGGAATCCTCCAAATGTGAAATACTCGTAAAACAAACGTTTTAGGTTATTTAGACAGTTGATGTCAAATTTCCAATTACGAGAAAAAACAAAGTTGTTTGCCCTCAAATACTCTCCAAACGAATAAGGAAATACACTCATCATCAAATATCGACCACCTAACACTGTAGCAAATTCCGAACTCAACATTTTCGCATTGCTTCCAGTTATACTAATACGATATTTCTCGTTTGCCAGTCGACGGGCGAATTTATCCCAACCTTCAACATTTTGAATCTCGTCCAAAAATAAAAACGGTTTTAATTCAGACATCTGGAAATGGGCCTGTAACAGCAAATCCAAATCAGCAGTAGAAAAACCCAGCAAACGTTCATCATCAAAATTTATATAAATAATCTGCTCCAATGATATTCCATTTCTCAACATTTCTTGGATTCGTTGAAACATCAGATAAGATTTTCCAGCCTGACGCACTCCAGTGAAGACATAATTAGCATTCGCATCCAAGTTGAAATCTCTGTTCACTAATTCAACTGAAGACAAAAGATTCCTATTCGTGACTATTATTTGTTGTATTTTAGATAGTTCCATATATTTTTTTCGCAAAATTAATCATTATATGCTTCATATAGCACAAAAAACTAAAATTTTCATGCTTTACAAAGCACAAAAACATATTGATTTTATGTTTCATAAGGCACAAAAGTCCAAAATTCAACAAAAAAACCTCCCACCAAATGGTGAGAGATTCTCATTAAATCAAAACAAATTTCAATTATTTCTCCAAGCAGGCATCCAACTCTGCGATGATCTTCTCCTTATCCATCTTCTGTCCGATGAACACGATCTTCTGCATCTTGTCGCCATACTTCTCATCCCAATCGTTCAAAATCTCTGGATTCTCTGCCAAAATCTCCTTCAACTCTTCCTCTGGAGCTGTGCAGAACCACTGTCCTGCCTCTGTGACTTTCTTCTGAACTCCAGCCTGCTCAAACAAGTAGGACATCTCCGGATTGACATTGAAGTAGCAAACTCCCTTAGTACGGATGATATTCTTTGCCCACTTCTTCGACACGAACGCCTCGAATTTGTCAAGGTTGAATGCAGGTCGACGGTAGTAGACGAATGTGCCGATTCCATACTCCTCTACCTCACCTCCGTCGTGGTGGTGATGGTGGTGGCAGCAACAGTGCGGATCATCACACTCCTTGCCATCTTCGTGGTGATGATGGTGGTGATGTTCACACTCATGATCATCGTCATCATGCTCATGATCGTGGTGATGGCAATGGCACTCATGATCATCATCGTCTTCGTCGTGGTGGTGATGGTGGTGACAATGATGCTCATGGTCTTCGTTTTCGTCTTCGTCATGATGATGGTGATGGCCTTCTGCGTCTGCCTTCTCCTCCTCTGTCAACGGACGCTCCAACTCCTTGATCCAACCTGCTGAGATAGCAGCCTTCTCCATCTGGAATCGTCCAGTGTTGATGATTTTATCCAAATCCACGTCGGCATAATCACACTCAATGATCTCTGCGTATGGCTGAAGAGTCTTGATAATCTCCTTGATACGTGCAAGTTCTGATTTTTCAACCTCAGAAGCCTTATTAAGCAAGATGATATTACAGAACTCAATCTGCTGAATCACAAGGTTTTCAATATCCTCTTCATCAAGGCTCTTGCTCTTCAACGCGTCGCCACACTCAAACTCGCTCTGCAAACGAAGTGCGTCAACCACAGTCACGATGCTATCCAAGAAACAAGCTTCTTTACCAGTGTACTTGCTGCTCATCTGCTGAAGCGAAACAAGTGTCTGAGCGATTGGAACTGGCTCACATACACCACTTGCCTCAATCACAATATAGTCAAACTTCTTCTGCTGAAGAATCTCGTTGATCTGCTCTACCAAATCCATCTTCAAAGTGCAGCAGATACATCCGTTCTGCAATGCAACAAGGCTGTCATCTTTCTTGTCGACGATACCACCCTTCTGGATCAAGTCGGCATCAATATTAACCTCGCCGATGTCGTTTACGACAACAGCGAATTTGATACCACGTTTGTTAGACAATATATGGTTTACCAAAGTTGTCTTTCCGCTACCTAGGTAACCAGTAAGTAGCAATACCGGTGTTGATTTTGCTTCCATATTATCTTAAATTAATTTAGTCTTTTCTTTATCTCTTCCGCCGACATACTTGTGATGATTGGTTTACAGTCTGGCGTATAATTATAATTCTCACATTCGAAAAGAGCCTCGCACAAATGTTTGATTTCCACCGCGCTCATCTCTTTGCCGTAGCGTATAGCCTGGCTTTCCGCCATACTCTGAGCCACCTTGTCGTTCATCATGAAATCCTCCTCTATCTCTCCTTCCGAGATCGACGTGATGATTTCCAACAACGACGCCACATTATCTTCATTCGTCTTGTCAGCTGGCACTCCACGTATCTCATAAACGTCACGGGTGATCAACTGCAAATCGTAGCCAAGATTATTCAACTGTGGCATGATATCCTCCACCGTCGCCGCTTGTGCAGCCGAGAGTTCAAGTGTCTGACGGAACATCACTTTCTGCGACGGAATTGGCGAATCCTTCAATTCAGCCATGAATTTCTCATAAAGCACACGGATATGAGCTCTGCGCTGGTCGATATACATTAGATTATCTCCAGATGAAGCCACGATGTAGCGACCTGCAATCTGGAAACAGTTTTTTACCTCTGGATGTAAATCCGTCGACTGCAATAATGATCCGTTATAACCATTATTTATACTATGGCCTTCTTTAATATCTAATGTAGACGGAATATCATGATAATCAATCGCATTACCTCCAGTCGGAATCTCTGGTGCGGCATTCTCAAAATAGTCGTAAATATTGCCGAACGTTGATTCGTTGGGATTCGGATTGAATGGTCTGTAGCTGCTTCCTCCTCCTGAAGATCCACCTACTGAATGTGGCTTGCTTGGAGTCGACGACGAACCGAATGCCTGAAACGGATCAAACTCCATATCAATATTCAAATCAGGAATCTCCGTTGACGCCTGTTCAAAACCAGGCACATACGCGTCGTTGACATTGATGTCAAACTCCATTGTCGGGAAGATATTGCTCTTTCCCAGCGACTCTCTGACAACAGCGGTCAACACTTTGTACAGATCCTGCTCATCAGCAAATTTGATTTCTGTTTTCGTAGGATGGACATTGACATCTATCTGATGCGGATCGACGTCGAAATAGATGAAGAAACTTGGAGATGTACCGTCGTGAAGCAGACGATCATAAGCGCTTGTCACTGCCTTTCTGAAATATGGATGCTCCATATATCGTCCGTTGACGAAGAAATACTGCTTCTTGTTTCGTTTGATTGCAGTCTCAGGAGTTCCGACATATCCGCTGATTTTTCCATATGTGGTGTCAGCGCTGATTGAAAGCAGTTTGCTATTTAGTTTACTGTCGAAAATCTTACCAATTCTCTCACGTATATTGCTCTTATTCAAACTATAGCATAGTTTGTCATTATGATAAAGCTCGAAGAAGACGTCGGGATAGACAAGAGCAATACGTATAAAATCACGCTCGATGTTGCCAAACTCCACATTGTCGCTTTTCAAGAACTTGCGTCGAGCAGGCACATTATAAAATAGGTCTCTGACTGCGAAATTGGCTCCGACCGGGCATGACACTTTGTTTATAGCTTCGATGGTTCCACCTGAAATCAAGACCTGAGTTCCAAGTTCATCCACCTCACGTCTGGTGCGCAGTTCAACATGTCCGACAGCCGCGATACTTGCCAATGCCTCACCACGGAAACCCATCGTGCAAAGGACACTCAAATCCTCCACCGAACGAATTTTAGATGTAGCGTGACGCTGGAAAGCCACTGCGGCATCCTGTTCACTCATACCTTTACCGTTGTCGACCACCTGGATCAACGTGCGGCCGGCATCCTTCACTATGACACGAATCTCCGTAGCACCGGCGTCGATGGAATTCTCCACCAACTCCTTAATCACCGAACTTGGCTGCTGCACAACCTCACCTGCAGCAATCTGGTCGGCAACCGTGTCCGGAAGCAAATGTATTATATCGTCCATAGTCGTTAGAATCCGAATTTTTTAAGGATTAGGTATGCAGCCAATACAACTCCAGAAATAACTAGCACCTTCATCATCTTATTGTCACTGCCAGACGAAGAGCGTCTCTGCTCACGTAGGAAGCCGTGTTGCAAAGTGGTGCGATGGGGAGTTCGTTCCTCATTTTCAGAAGATTCCGAAGTTCTAGGCTTAAACTCTGTGTCATCATCGAAATCAACTCTATCTTCCTGCATAGCACGTTCCTTCTCCTCCTGCAACTGTTTGCGGATTCGAGCTCTACGCTGCTCCATCTCCTCCTTACGAGGATCCCAGTAGCGAGGAGTATAGTTGAACTGACGTATTTCTGGTTTACTGAAAAATCCCATGCTTAGATACCCATCTGGTGGGCCTTTTTAATTTTCTTATACAACTCAGAAGCAAAGATAAGGTTTTCCAAATCCTCATTTCCGGTATCATAGATCTCTGTATTGTTACCCTGCCAACTCTTGTGGCCTTTGTTGATGAAGATGATATTCTCACCAATCTCCATAACAGAGTTCATATCATGAGTATTGATAATCGTAGTGATATTGTATTCGTGAGTGATTTCAAGAATCAAACGGTCGATAAGCAAAGATGTCTTTGGATCAAGACCTGAGTTTGGCTCATCGCAGAACAAATATTTAGGATTCAACACGATAGCCCTCGCAATAGCAGCTCTCTTCTGCATACCACCACTTATCTCAGACGGATAAAGATCCACAGCACGAAGAAGATCAACTCTTTCCAAGCAGAAACGTGCTCTTTCAACCTTCTCGTCGTCACTCATATTTGAAAACATACGCAATGGGAACATCACATTCTCCATCACTGTAAGGGAGTCGAACAAAGCAGAACCCTGGAAAAGCATGCCGATCTCGCGTCGCAACAGGTTAAGCTCATGCGACGTCATCTTCGAGATATTTCTTCCGTCGTAAAGAATCTCACCACTGTCGATACGATGTATTCCAGCGACAGACTTCATAAGCACAGTCTTACCGCTACCACTCTGACCGATAATCAAATTGGCGTGTCCATCAAGCAGATTGGCAGAGATGTCGAAAAGCACCTGTTTGCCATCAAACGATTTGTTTACATTTTTAACCTCAATCATATTGCAACTTTTTAGGACAACAACAATTTTGTAAGCATCACGTCGAACAACAAGATAATCACACTACTGTTCACAACAGCGTTCGTACTTGCTTTACCCACCTCACGGGCTCCACCTTTTACAGTATAGCCATAATAGGAAGCTATGGAAGTCACGATAAACGCGAACACCACACTCTTCTCTATAGAATACTGGACACTATATGGCAAGAACGAATATTGGATACCCTGCTCATACTCCATCGGAGTGATCATCTCTGTGAACAAAGCCACTCCGAAACCGCCAAGCAATCCAGTGGTGATACTGAATGTAACAAGACAAGGAATCATCGTAACGAATGCCAATATTTTAGGCAAAATCAAATAGTTAGCAGAATTAACACCCATAATATCCATCGCGTCGATCTGCTCCGTGATTCTCATTGTTCCGATCTCCGACGCAATATTAGATCCCACCTTACCAGCAAGAATCAAACACAAAATCGCAGAAGAAAACTCCAGGATCATAGTCTCACGAGTGGCATAACCCGTAAGCTGCGACGGAAGGAACGGACTCTCCGTATTGATTCTCATCTGAATACAGATCACCGCACCGATAAACACAGAAATAATACATACAATCGGTAACGAGTTGATACCCTGCTTGTGGAGTTCACGCACATACTGCTTACCAAACATCTTCCAATTGTCTGGTTTTCTGAATGTTTTCCACATCAATCTGCTATAATCGCCTACCCTTTCAATGGCATTCATAGATTTTCGAAAATTAGTTCTTTTCGGCAAAGATAACAAATGAAATTCTAAATGCGAAATTATAAATGCAAAATGGAATGAACTTTCGGGCACATTGGGAATCCAACACTAATTTTTCTTCTTACAAATTAAATTATAGATTGCTAAATCGCGCATTATCTCCTTTCAATCCGTAACTAACTTAAAATGAAATATAAATTTCATACTTTTTTTTGCTCTCTAATTGCGAAAAAGACTAAATTTGTAGCAAACTAAAATAGGTTGAACTATGGACATGAATTTTACGATAAAAACACTAGGAGAGTGCAAGATCAAGACTCCACTCCACTTGTCTAAGGTAAAAGGTGATGGCATCTACGATTTCGTTGAGGATGGCGAGCGCGTGCTTTACTCTTCTTCTTTGCAGGATGTGATGTCTTCTATTAAGAATGGAGAAGACTTGGTATCATTCGAAAAACCCGGACCTAAGGAACTTTTATATTTCGAGCCAGCAAAGACTAAGGTTGCGATTGTGACTTGCGGAGGTTTGTGCCCAGGTCTTAACAACGTGATCCGTGGTTTGGTCACACACTTGTGGAACCGTTACGGTGTGACAAACATCGTAGGTATCCAGTATGGTTACGCTGGTTTCAACCCTGACATGCACATTCCATTCATCAATTTGACTCCAGAGTTGGTGGATGATATCCATAAGGATGGTGGTAGTATGTTGGCTTCCTCACGTGGAGATCAGCCATACGAGGTCATCGTCGACACTCTTGAAAGAAATAATATCAATATCCTATTCTGTGTTGGTGGCGACGGTACCCTTAAGGGAGCTCACGGCATTCACAAGGAGATTGAGAAACGTGGATTGAAGATTTCTGTGGCTGGTGTGCCAAAGACAATCGACAATGACATCAACTTGATTGAGAAGTCATTCGGATTCGAGTCTGCCTTCACTGCAGCTCAACCAATTATCCTTAACGCTCACTACGAGGCTAAGGGAGCAATCAACGGTGTCGCTTTGATTAAGTTGATGGGACGTGACTCTGGATTCATCGCTGCTAACGTGGCTTTGGCAGTGCCAGATGTAAACTTCTGTTTGATTCCAGAAATGGACTTCGATTTGGACAATCCTGAGACTCAGAATGGATTCTTGAATCTATTGGAGAAGCGTTTGGAGCGTAAGAAGCACGCTGTAGTTGTCGTAGCAGAGGGTGCAGGACAGCAGTTCTTCCAGGGAGAGCGTAAGAAGGATGCTTCAGGAAACGTACTTCACGAGGATATCGGTGTATTCATGAAAAACCAGATCACTGACTATTTCAAGAAGAAGGATATTCCTATCAGCGTCAAGTATATCGACCCAAGTTATATCATCCGCAGTATCCCTGCAAACGCTAACGACAGTAAGTTCTGCGAGCAGTTGACTCACAACGCTGTTCACGCCGCAATGGCAGGACGTACAGACTTCGTAGTCGGATACTGGAACGGTTCATTCACATTGTTGCCAATCGAAGCTGCCACAGCACAGCGTAAGAAAGTCAACTTGGAAGGTGAATTCTGGTGGAGTGTCGTCGAAGCCACAGGACAGCCATTGGAAATGAAATAAGTTTAGACACTATAATAAAGAGTGAGCCAATTCGTTTATGGATTGGCTCATTTTTTATTTATACTTTTTCGACATTCCAATTGGACATATCGTTCGATTGTTGATTCTTCAATGAAACGCCTGTATTTGCCGAAATTATGTTAAATATCATAAAATTTGGTGATTCATCCCTAAAAAATAACTTTTTCAACATTTTAGTAGCAAAAAACAATATAATTTTGCACCCAGTCACGACGGAAGGTTCATACTCCACTTCCTAACGTGATATTATTAATTATACGGAGTACATTTTTATTTATTAAAATGAAGAAATTTTTACTTTCAATTGCTGCTTTGTTCAGCATGGCAACAGCTTCTTACGCTATCGATCAGGACGACGACAACGGCTTCGGTTTGAAACTTACTGTAGGTATCTGCGGTGACAAGTTCGGAGACAGAGAGTTTGCAGATGACGTTACAATCAACGGTGTACCAGTAGAGGGTAACGACGACGATCTTAAGGTTCCAGGTATGGAGAGAAAGAACACTCCATTGTTCGGTTTGAGCATGGACAACCGTTGGTACGTTGCTCAGCCAGGTAAGTTCGGTATTGGTATCACTGCTCGTTGGTTGGATATGTCATTCGGAAAGTCTAAGATCGCTTTGAACGGTGTAGATATGCTAAACGGAACAACAGTCAAGGCTGACTTCTTGATGCCAGGTATCGTTGGTACTTACTACATGAACGATGATATGGCTATCGACGCATTCATCAGCGTAGGTCCATCTATGACATTCCAGACAATGCACATGGAGGATGAGAATTTGGAGAAGCAGATCAAGCCTTTCGCAAGTTCACTTGGTTTTGATATCGACGACACAGATGCTGAGTTCGGTGCTTCTTACTACTTCGGTGCAGCATTCCGTTACAAGGTATTCCAGGCAGGTATTGAGTACAACTACGCTAAGTTGACTTCAATGGACTGGTTCGAGGAGGACGATGATGATGATTATCTTTCAAACTTCCTAGGTGACGTTGTTACTACTTACAGAAGAAACAACTTCCGTATCTTCGTTGGTTTCAAGTTCTAATCTGAAATCCATACAAAAAAAATAAAAGCGAGTCGAAAGGCTCGCCTTTTTGTTTTAGAATTATATTAAAAGAATCATAATGAACCGTAATTTATATATACTTGCATTCCTCCTATCTTCCTTTACAAATATCTTGGCTGAGACTCCTGTGTTTCAACCGAAATCCATCAAGGAGATTGATTTCGAGAAGAGTAGCAAATTGTTTGATTCTGCGATTAAAAAACTTTCGGATTACAAAGATAAGGTAGTATTCACAAAAGAAGAAGCTCTTGTTTTGGACGAAACAAAAGAGTCTTTTTGGCAAGTCCACGGAGGAGGTTGCAGTTGGTATTGTGGAGGTGGACCATCTTCTGTCGAAGCATCAAGTTGCTTAAAAAACAATGGGGAAATTAATTACGAAGGCAAAAATGCCCACGACCTTAACTATAAGAATGCTTGGGTGGAAGGTGTCAAAGGTTATGGTATTGGAGAATACCTCAAATATAAATTCGACGTTTATGCACCAAGAATCACAGAAATCATCGTGGTAAATGGATACGTAAAGAGTCAATCCGCATTCCAAAATAATTCACGAGTAAAGAGGTTGAAGGTCTACTATAACAATAAAGCAGTTGCCATTCTTGAGTTGAAAGACATTATGGGAGAACAGAGATTCAAAATCGGAACGCTTGGCAATTACAGAAATGTGGAGACTGGTGAGTTTGACAGCAATGCCTCAGACTGGGAATTGAAGTTTGAGATTCTCGACGTCTACAAAGGAGACAAATACGACGACACTGCCATTTCCGAAATATACTTTGATGGCATAGATGTCCATTGAAATTTTACATCACATACGCCAATCCAGCTGTTACCAAACAGAATGGGATGCTTAGGATGGTAGTCCATTTCAAGTCAGCTCCTAAATAATAGAGCATACAGGCTGAAAATACAAGGTTGAAGACGGAATTGACAGCAATAGCCTCAACTCCCAAGTCGGCTGCAAAGTAGGCTCCAGCCAACGTAACACAAATAAGGTAGATTAGCAGGTCGATACGGTGGAATCCGTGAGTGAGAAACGCAGCCTTTATCCCCAACACAAGCAACACTGCTGCGTGGATCAAAAAGAGTGGACAAAGGGCGTTCTTAATCACTTCAAACATAGTCTGTTATTTTTGTTGCTGTGCAGCAAATGCCATAGCATATAATCTCATCTGCTTGATCATCGCCAACATACCGTTGGAACGAGTTGGAGTAAGGTGCTCCTGCAAACCAATCTTGTCGATGAAAGTTAGCTGAGCGTCAAGAATCTCCTGAGGCTCGTTGCCCGACAAAATATACACAAGAATAGATACAATTCCGTTGACAATCTCAGTGTTGCTCTCTCCCTGATAGTAAACCTTACCGTCGACAAGCTCTGCATTCACCCACACTTTACTCTGGCAGCCTTCAATCAAGTGGCTGTCATCCTTGTAACGAGCGTCGATTCCCGCACCGTCGTTACCCTTATCTATAATCAACTGGTAAATATCCAACCAATCATCTGAGAATGAGAATTCTTCAATGATCTCCTCTTCTCTTTCGTCAATCAAACTCATTTCTTCTTTCTATTAAACATTGACGCCACTCTCACCAATCCGGCTACGAATGAATCAATCTCTTCCTTTGTGTTGTATAAAGCAAACGATGCGCGCACCGTTCCTTCAATTCCAAAATGTTGCATCACCGGTTCAGCGCAATGATGACCTGTGCGGACTGCGATTCCCAACTTATCCAAAAGTGTTCCGACGTCGTACGGATGAATATTGCCAACCAGGAACGACACCAATCCGCTCTTCTGGTCATTCTCACCGATGAATCTCATTCCGTCGATCTCCTTCATCTTCTCTTCAGCGTAGATACGCAACGACTCTTCGTAAGCGTGGATCTCGTCCATTCCGATTGCAGAGACATAGTTAAGAGCTGCAGCCAAAGCAGTCGAACCAATATAATCTGGGGTTCCAGCCTCAAACTTAAATGGCAACTCGTTGAATGTTGTGCCAGAGAAATGGACATTCTTGATCATCTCACCACCACCCTGATAAGGAGGCAGTTTATCAAGCCACTCCTCTTTACCATAAAGGACGCCGATACCTGTCGGACCGTAAACCTTATGGCCAGAGAACACGAAGAAATCCACATCCATCTTCTTGACATCCACCTTGATATGCGGAGTAGACTGAGCACCGTCGACAAGGACAGGCACATTATGAGAGTGTGCAATCTTCACAATCTCCTCCACTGGGTTGACTGTACCAAGAGTATTGGATACGTGAGCCACAGAGATTAGTTTAGTACGTGATGTGATCAACTCCTCAAGTTTCTCAATCTGAAGATGTCCACGTTCATCAAACGGAATCACCTTAATCTTGATATCCTTTCTCTGCTGCTGAAGCTGCCAAGGCACGATGTTAGAGTGGTGTTCCATCTCCGACACAATAATCTCATCACCGTCGACGCACTGGCTTCTCACGAAAGAGTCAGCCACAAGGTTGATAGCCTCAGTGGTGCCACGAGTGAAGACAATCTCACATGACTTCTCTGCTCCGATGAATTTCTGCACAGTCACACGAGCCTCCTCATGAGCGACAGTAGCAGCCTGGCTCAAGAAATGGACACCACGATGGATATTGGCATTTTGTGTGGAATAGTTGCCGACAATAGTGTCAAGCACCACCTGCGGCTTCTGTGTTGTGGCCGCATTATCGAAATATATCAATGGTTTTCCGTAGATTTCTTGTCCCAGAATCGGAAAATCCTTGCGTATTGACACTATATCTAACATCTTCATTTCGTTTTTCGGAGTGCAAAATTACAAATTATAATTCTTAATTCATAATTCACAATTCATAATTGTCGATATAATCCACGCTACATATCTTGCCAAATATCATGTTTTCGCATAGATTTAGACAATTCTCATACGCCAAAGCTTGCTAAATCCATCAAATAGCCAAAGATTTAGCATGGTCAACAAGTGAAAATATTGCTAAATCCGCAGCACAACGTATAAAAAAAGACGCGATTCCTCGCGTCTTCCTATATTTCAATCAATATTTACTTCACCAAATTAATGTCGTAAGGTGTGATCTGATAAACGAAATAATTCAACCAGTTGGAATAGAACAAGTTGGCATAACTTCTCCACCTTACCTGAGGTCCCTTGTCTGGATCATTATCCTTATAGTAGTTGACAGGCATCTCTATTGGCAACTCCTTCGCCAAGTCACGTCGGTACTCAGCGTCGAGAGTATATGGCTCATATTCAGGATGGCCAGTCAAGAAAAATTCTCTACCGTTGTTTGCCATCATCATATATGGACCAGGCCAACTATTATTATCGGCTCCTTCAGCAAGAATCTTCAAACCATCCACAGCCTCAACATCTTTTCTATCCAATGTACAGTGACGGCTGTGTGGCACATAAAATGTATCGTCGAAACCACGGAAAATAGGGTTCAACGGTTCAAGGATCTTATGCTCAAACACTCCGAAGATCTTAGAATCCGTCATCACTTTGTTGATACCATAGAAATGATACAACGCGGCAAACGCACCCCAGCAAACGTAAAGTGTGGATGTGACGTGGGTACGAGCCCAATCGAAAATCTCAGTCAACTCATTCCAGTATGTCACCTCCTCGTAGTCCATAAACTCAAGAGGTGCTCCTGTGATGATCATTCCGTCGTACTTATTTTTTCGTAATACTTCAAAACTCTTATAGAAGGCCATCATATGCTCGATAGGAGTATGCTTGGATGTGTGGCTTGAAATCTGCATAAACTCAATCTCTATCTGCAAAGGTGAGTTAGACAACAGACGGATCAAGTCAGTCTCCGTCGTAATCTTAATCGGCATAAGATTAAGTATGACAATCTTCAATGGACGAATATCCTGGTTGGCTGCCTCGATCGAGTCTTTGACGAATATATTTTCCTTCTTCAACTCATCAACAGCCGGCAAATCCTTCGGTATATTTAATGGCATATTACCTCCTTAATTAGTTCTATTCGAAAATTCTTTGCAAAGGTAAGCATTTTTTAATACTTTTGAGCAAATTTAGGTGGAGTATGAATAAGTTTGTGATAATAGTAGCCGGAGGCTCAGGATTAAGAATGGGTACGGAAATACCAAAACAGTTTCTGCCGATTGCAGGCAAACCAATTCTTTTGCGCACTATCGAGGCTTTCAGAAATGCAGTCGACGGGATAAAGATCATCGTTTGTCTGCCAGCCACTCATTTCGACTATTGGCATAAATGTTGCAAGGAGTATGGCTTCAACACAGATAATATCACTATCGTTGAAGGTGGAAAGACGCGTTTCCATTCCGTGCTTAATGGATTGAACACTATCCAGGAAGACGGTGATGCTCTCGTCGGAGTCCACGACGGAGTTCGTCCATTCGCAACAGCAGAGATGATCAACCGTCTTTATGACGCTGCGGCAAAAGACAAAGCCGTTGTGCCAGTTGTGGATTCGGTTGACTCCGTACGTATTTTGTCGGAGAACGGTGAAAACTCACAAATCGACCGTAGAATGGTGAAACTTGTCCAGACCCCACAAGTGTTTGATTTGCAATTGTTGAAGAAAGCCTACGGAGTTGGTTTCATCGAAACTTTCACCGACGACGCAAGTGTGGTGGAATATAGCGGACACAAAATCTCATTGGTTGAAGGTTATCGTGAGAATATCAAGATTACGACTCCAATGGATTTGGCTATTGCGGAGTATATGTTGAAACGTTGACGTTGACGAAAACGAAAACGAAGACGAAAACAATTTAGCATTTAATTTTGTCGACTTCATTTTACAGAACAAGGGAATTGACCAACTGCCGTGGCATTACGCCAAAGAAGGCAGATGTGTTGAAGGGAGAAATAGAGGTGTTTCGCCCAGAAGACTTGTTGTATTATTTTCCCTACAGATATATCGACAGAAGCAAATTCTACTCCATCCGTGAAATATCCGGAGCCAACACCTACGTCCAGATTAGGGGCAAGGTGGTCTCGATGAAAACTGTCGGAGTGGGCAGACAGCAACGTCTAACCGCAGAATTTTCCGACGGAAGAGACTCCATCCTGTTGGTTTGGTTCCAGGGCGTACAATATTTCTTGGACAAAATCCAAAAAGACAAAGAGTATATCATCTTCGGCAAGCCAACTGTGTTTGGAGGAAGATGTCAGATTGCCCATCCTGAGATGGACACTATTGAGTCGGCAACAAAAAAGCATCTCACCAATGGTCTGATGAGCATGTATAATACGTCCGACAAGATGAAACGCAACTACCTTGATTCATCAGGGTTGCGACAGATTATCATGGATGAGCTTCAGAATCTCAAGACTTCCCCACTCGACGAGACTCTGCCTGCCGACATCCGTGAACGAGAAAATCTTATGGAGCTCAACCGTGCTATCTGGAATATCCACAATCCAGAAAATTCTCAAGCGTTGGCTGAGGCTCAGTACAGATTGAAATTCGAGGAACTCTTCTATATCCAGCTCAAGATGCAGCGTGCCTACAAACGTCAGATCAATGAGCATGGACTTGTGTTTCCTCGCATCGCCGACTATTTCAACAATTTCTATAACCAACAGTTGCCATTCCCGCTCACTGGTGCCCAGAAACGAGTGATCAAGGAGATACGTGAGGATGTGCGCACCGGCAAACAGATGAACCGTCTGCTTCAGGGAGACGTGGGAAGCGGAAAAACCCTCGTCGCCACGATGACAATGCTTATGGCTCTCGACAATGGTTATCAGGCTTGTCTGCTTGCTCCGACGGAGATTCTTGCTAATCAGCATTTTGAGACTATCTTCAAGCAGTTGACTCCAATCGGCATCAACGTCGCCCTACTGACAGGCAGTACCAAAGCTCCCGTTCGTAAGAAACTCCTTCCGTCGCTAAAATCCGGAGAGACGCAGATTCTGATTGGCACACATGCGATTCTTGAAGATAACGTGGTGTTTAACAACCTCGGTATGGCAATCATCGACGAGCAACACCGTTTTGGAGTGGCTCAACGCTCAAAGCTATGGCATAAGAACACGATTCCGCCTCATATTCTTGTGATGACGGCGACACCGATTCCCCGCACCTTGGCTATGACGCTGTATGGCGACCTTTCCGTCTCCGTGATTGACGAGTTGCCTCCAGGCAGAAAACCAATCCAGACATACCATCAGTACGACACCAACAGGGAGAAACTATACCATTTCATGCGTATGGAGATTGCCAAAGGACGACAGGTGTACGTGGTGTTCCCGTTGATTAAGGAGAGTGAAAAACTTGATTTCGAGAATCTTACCGCAGGTTACGAACGACTTTGTGCTGTTTTTCCTCAGCCACAATATAATATATGTATGGTTCACGGCAAGATGACGCCGGAGGAGAAAGACGAGAACATGCAGAGATTCGCGTCGGGCCAGGCAAATATTATGGTTGCGACGACGGTGATTGAAGTTGGAGTGAACGTGCCAAACGCCAGTGTGATGGTGATAGAGAGTGCAGAGCGATTCGGACTCAGCCAGCTACACCAGTTGAGAGGCCGAGTAGGACGTGGTGCAGATCAAAGCTACTGTATCTTGGTGACAGATGTCAAGTTGGCAAAGGAGACTATGCGCAGGATGGAGATCATGACACGCACAAACGACGGATTCGAGATTGCCGAAGCCGACCTTCGTCTGCGTGGAGAAGGAGACATAGAAGGCACACAACAGAGTGGAACACCGATGAAGATGCGTATCGCCAACATCGCCACCGACGGAGTAATCCTAATGCGTGCTCGTGACGCGTCGATCAACATTATCGCCAACGATCCCGATTTGAAGTCGCCAGAGAATCAGATCTACGTGAACCAGCTCGCACACCTGGCAAGAGAGCTGAATGTTTGGGGAAATATATCTTAATGCATAATTTATAATGCATAATTCATAATTCGTATATCTCGTAGAGACGCACGGTCGTGCGTCTTTAATACAACACATTCCCCAAGAAAAATGTAGTTTAAGAGCATTTGTTCCCCAAGAAAAGTGTTGATTTGGGGCGTTTATTCCCCAAGAAAAATGTAAAATCATTGCATAATCTATTTATTATTAATACTTTTGCGTAACGCAATTCAAAGAGCAATGAAAAGAAATATTTACAAGGAGTTATTAAGTTGGAAAAATAATCCAAAACACAAACCTCTTGTATTATTAGGAGCAAGACAAGTGGGGAAAACATACATCATAAAAGAGTTCGGAAAAAACGAATTTGATAATATGTTGTATGTGAATTGTCATAACAACAAATTTGCAAACACGCTGTTTGTCGACTTCAATATAGACCGTATAATTTACCAGTTGGAGCAAGCAAACGAAAAAAAGATAATCCCTGGTAAAACACTGCTATTTTTTGACGAAATACAAGAAGTGCCAAACGGCATTTCTTCGCTAAAATACTTTTGTGAAGACAGACGAAACTTGCATGTTGTCGTAGCGGGGTCATTATTAGGAATCTCAATAAGAAAAGACGAAAGCTATCCAGTAGGAAAAGTCAACGACTTAAGAATGTACCCCATGACATTTGATGAGTTTTTAATGGCAAATGGCAGAGATATGCTAGCGGAAGCCGTACGAAATTTAGATTGGGAGTCAATGACAATACAACATGATTCGCTAACAGACTACTTAAGGCAATACTATTTTTGTGGTGGAATGCCCGAAGCTGTCTCAACATGGCTGGAGAATCATGATGCAAAAGAAACAAGAGATGTTCAACGCTCAATACTAGCAACCTATAGTAAAGATATGGGAAAGCATACCAGCACAGAAGTTGTCAGAATAAGACAAGTGTGGGAAAGCATACCAGCGCAATTGGCTAAAGAAAATAAAAAATTCATCTTTGGTGCAATAAAAAAAGGTGCTAGAGCAGTAGACTTTGAAAAAGCGATACAATGGTTGGTTGATGCCGGACTAGTGTACAAGATTTCCAGAGTATCCAAGCCACAAGAACCATTAAAATTTTACTCCGACGACTCTACATTCAAAATATATCTATTGGATTGCGGGTTGCTATCTTGTATGTGTGGAGCTCGTTCTCGTGAAATGCTTATAGGCACAAATGTATTCTCTGAATTCAAAGGAGCTTTCACAGAAAACTATCTTCTTTCGCAGATCAAATCGTTGGAAGTGCATGATGAAATGGACAAAAACATCTTTTATTATTCAAAAGACAATAGTACTATGGAACTTGATTTTGTAGTTCAAGGCCATAATCGCATCATACCAACAGAGGCTAAAGCAGAAGAAAATGTACATGCAAAATCTCTACGCTTATTCATAACGCAGGACTTTAAAGAATACAACTTGACTGGAGTTCGAGCATCGATGCTTCCATATAAAGACCAAGGTTGGATGATGAACATCCCTCTTTATTCTGCAGAAGCTTATTTCAAAAATGAAGGGCTTGGCACAGACGAATAATAAACATATCTACATCAAACTAAAGTTAAGACAAAAATGATCAACGAATATATAAAGAATGCTGGCATTGCCCAGCTAAACGAAATGCAGGTGAAGATGCAGGAGGTCTATCCTAAGAAGGACGCTATCCTGCTACTCTCGCCTACCGGTTCGGGAAAGACACTCGCTTTCCTTCTTCCGCTTTGTGCCGACGTGGTGAAAAACGGTTCGACGGCATTGATTCTGTCTCCGTCGCGTGAACTGTCGCAGCAGATATTTGAAGTGCTACGCAGCCTCAAATCAGGCATCAAGGCGACGCTACTATGTGGAGGCCACTCAACAGCCGAGGAGGAGAAACGATTGCGTGAAAAGCCATCGATCGTGATTGGCACACCAGGTCGTGTGCTCGACCACATCCGTCGACAGACATTTGCAGCGTCGACAATCAACACCTGGGTAGTGGATGAGTTTGACAAGGCTCTTGAGATGGGTTTCTCAGCCGAGATGCAGAGCATCAACGACAATCTGACATCCGTCGACAAACGCATCTTCGTATCTGCAACGAGCAGCGTCGACATCACACCTTGGACCGCAGACAAGCCAATCGAGACGTTGGATTTTACAACAGAGACTCCCAACGACAACTTGAAACTAATGCGTGTAACGTCGCCAGAGAAAGACAAACTCCCTACACTACAGGGACTTGTGACCACATTCAACAACGAGAGCACCATCGTCTTCTGCAACTTCCGCGACACAGTGGAACGCGTGGCTACAGCGTTGGAGAAAGACGGACACGACGTCGTGGTGTACCATGGCAAACTTGAGCAGAAAGACCGAGAGCGAGCACTATTCATGTTCGCGTCAGGCTGTTCGGCAATACTCGTCACAACCGATTTGGCAGCACGTGGATTGGATATCTCACAGGTGAAACACGTCGTGCATTTCGAGATGCCAAACACACTTGAGACCTTCACACACCGTAACGGACGAACAGCGCGCCAGGCAGCGTCCGGCACTGCTTACGTGATGATCTATAGAGAGTTTAGTTTGCCAGAATTTTTACCAAAGAAAATCGAAGAATACAAATTCGAGCCGACAAACAACGTGTTGAAATCCGAATTCACGCCGATCTATATCAGCCGTGGAAAGAAAGAGAAGATCAGCCGTGGCGACGTCGCCGGATTCGTCATCAAGACAGCCGAGTTGGCAAAAGAAGACGTCGGAATGATCCTGCTATACGACCATTATTCCCACGTCGCCATCAAATCCGACAAGGCATTCGCTGCAATCAAAAAACTTGATGGAGCGAAGATCAAGGGAGGAAAAGCGAAAGTGGAGATAGCGAAGTAAATGCTAAATTAGAAATGCTAAATGCTTAATTATAAAATCCCCGATATTCTTGGCGGAATATCGGGGATTTTAACAATTTTATCGGTCTATAGACGTATAAAATCAAATTATTTTAAATTTTATCGGTCTGCAGCCGTATAAAATCAAACGAATATAGATTAACAGCATATGGGGCAGGCTCTCCTTTTCCGCTACAAGAATAGTGATCTACCCTACTTTCGTATATGGTTCGAGATAAGTAGTATCACTCTATAGAATTCACAAAATCACTGCCAAAGTTCATTGTCTTTCCAATTGGAAGGAAATCCCATTGCACTCACATTTATATCGGGAAATTTTGTAAGTAACGCTTCAAACCGTGCTACAAACGTATTGTTTGGATTCACCGTTTTTAAGAAATACAATATAATTGACAACACGTAATAAACTCTTTTAGTGTCACTGGGAATCTCTATAAAAGGCATTTTAGTCCGTCGTGGAACTATGGCATTGATACTCAAATTTCGATTCCAAAGTCGACTATGATGAGCACAAATGTTTCGAACATATACAATAGAATGAAGCCATGATTCCATTACCGTATCCGACAGTCCATAAAAATTTGCAACTTTACGGCGAGCCACTCCTGCATTAATCCAGCGATACATCATAGACAATGTTCCAAAAGAACTAACTTCAAAAGTCATCCAACTAGGAGGGAATGTATTCGAATATTTACGTTTGAATGCAACAATGGCTTCGTCATCACTACGACGAAGTTCTTCAGCCAAGTTGTTCAATAATGTAGCATGACGATTGGAATTTCGAAAATTAGTTGGATTTTCAAACCAATAAATACCAGCAACATCACCCATTATCAATGAAAGTTGTGTTCTTATCGAAATTTCTATTTTTTCTAATTCAGAATATACCAAATTTCTCAGTTCGGAATCAAACATATAAATTTTAAAAACTCCTTCAAATGTTGTATTTTTTTTGAAACGTCGATTTCCTCGCCGTCTAAATGGATTAAGATAATTTTTCATTCTAAACATACTAACATTCTCCAACAAGTGTATAGCGCGTTCCTCGTCTTGAAAAATTAACCCATCAGATTTTAATAAATCAATCTGATCCTTAACTGATAATTGTGGTTGATTGTATGTACTTGTCACCATCCTTTTTAATTTAATAAAAAAACTTACCCTGAGCGCGCTGTTCTAATGGGAAGCGGGGTAAGTATGTTGATGCAAAGATAGCAACAATCATTTTTATCTACAAGTATCCCAACAAAAAAATCATTTTTCGCATTTCGCATTCCACATTGTTTAGTATCTTTGCAAAAAATTTCATAAAAATGAAAATAGCATTTATCGGCGCCGGCAACATGGGTGGTGCCATCGCCAAAGGTTTATATAAATCAGGATTGTGCAAGGCAGAGGATCTATTCATCTCTGACCCTATGCAGGCTAACAGAGACGCTTTCACAGCTCTTGACAGCAAAATTTTCACTACAGCGGACAATAAAGAGGCAGTTAAGAAGGCTGACTACGTGCTTATCGCAGTTAAGCCTTGGTTGGTAGAGACTGTTTGCTACGACATCAAGTCGGCTATCGACGAGAAGCAGCACAAGGTGATCTCTATCGCTGCTGGCGTTAGCCTTGAGACAGTTAAGGGATACATCGGTAAGAATGTTTCTTACTTCCGTGTATTGCCTAACACTGCAATCGCTCTATTGGAGAGTATGTCATTCGTTTGTTCTCTCGACGCTACTAAAGAAGAGGAGAACGTGGTGCTTGACATCTTCAACCACCTTGGCAAGGCTATCATCATTCCTGAGGGCCAGATGGGTGCTATGACATCTGTAAGCTCATGCGGTATCGCATACGTGCTTAGATTCATCCGTGCAGCTGCAGAGGGAGCTTGTGAACTTGGTGTTCGCCCAGATATCGCTCACGAGGTTGTGGCTCAGACTATGATCGGTGCAGCTCAGTTGATTCTTCAGAACAAGACTAACCCTGAGGTTGAGATCGACAAGGTGACTACTCCTGGCGGTTGGACAATCAAGGGATTGAACGCAATGGAGAAAAACGGATTCACAAATTCCGTAATTCAGGGTATTCTTGCAAACAAGTAAAGATAACTGATGTCGAAATTCAAACGAATAGCTATCAAAATCGGTTCTAATGTGCTGACTAAAAAAGACGGTACATTGGACGTCACTCGTATGTCTTCCATCGTCGACCAAGTGTCGGAGTTGCATAAGCAGGGTGTGGAGGTTGTGATGATCAGTTCAGGTGCTGTGGCAGCAGGAAGAAACAAGGTTCTTGTGGACAAACTGGATGCCGTGAGCCAACGTCAGCTTTTCTCGTCGATCGGACAGGCAAAGCTCATCAACCGCTACTACATGCTTTTCCGCGACAACGATATCACTTGCGGACAGGTGTTGACAACAAAAGAGAGTTTCCATACTCGCCAGCACTATCTCAACCAGCGCAACTGTATGCAGGTGATGATAGAGAACGGCGTGATTCCCATCGTCAACGAGAACGACACAATATCATTGACTGAGTTGATGTTCACTGATAACGATGAACTTTCTGGTCTTGTCGCCACAATGATTGACGCTCAGGCACTCATCATCTTGAGTAATATCGACGGAATCTACAATGGCAATCCAGCAGATCCTGAAAGCCAGGTGATCCGTGAGGTGTTGCCAGGCAAGAGAGATTTGTCGCAGTACTTGCAGACAAGCAAATCAAGTTTCGGACGTGGCGGAATGCAGTCGAAAATGGGAATTGCGAGCAAGGTAGCCGACGAGGGAGTTGAGGTGATCATCGCCAACGGAAAGCGTGACAACATCATCCTTGACCTACTTGACGACACAAAGGATATCATCTGCACACGTTTCCTTCCAGACGAGAAGGTGAGCAGCGTCAAGAAATGGATCGCACACAGCGAAGGATTCTGCAAAGGTGAGATCAAGATCGACGCGGGAGCAGAGAAAGCTATTCTTGCCGACGAGAGATGCTCTGTGCTATCAGTGGGAGTCATCGGTGTCAGCGGTAAGTTTGAAAGCGGAGACATCATCAGAGTCGTATCCGAGTCGGGTGAGCAGATCGCTCTTGGCAAGGTAGACTATTCCAACGAAGAGGTTGCGGAGTTGATCGGCAAGAAAGCAGACAAGCCACTTATCCACTGCGACTATCTTTATGTTGTGTAACGTTGACGATGACGTTAACGAAGACAACGTAGATTCACTCAATAAATGTTGAGGATTGTTAAGGGCGGAACGCCCTAACCCCTCCCTTCATTCGCGAGCCCGTAGGGCGAGCGACAATTAAAGACATAGAGTCACGGAGGAATCAGAGAGCAATAACTCAATCACAGAATTGAAGGAATCAAATAAATACAGAACTAAAAATTATGGATTAAGATTCAGACTCGTGGAGACACACCGACGTGCGTGTCTTAACGAATGGACACTCTACAAAGTGAAACTGACATCTTAATGCGGAAAACAAATTATATTAATATGAAGTTACTAGAAGGAAAAGTAGCTCTTATCACAGGAGCTGCAAGAGGTATCGGAAAGGCAATCGCACTTAAGTTCGCTAGCGAAGGTGCTGACATCGCATTCACAGATTTGGCTATCAACGAGGATGCACAGCAGACAGAGAAGGAAATCGCTGCACTAGGTGTAAAGGTTAAGGCATTCGCTTCTAACGCCGCTAACTTCGAGGAGACTCACACAGTAGTTGAGGCTATCAAGAACGAGTTCGGACACATCGATATCTTGGTTAACAACGCAGGTATCACAAAGGACGGTCTAATGTTGAGAATGACAGAGCAGCAGTGGGATGCCGTTATCGGTGTTAACTTGAAGTCTGCATTCAACTTCACTCACGCTCTTGTACCAGTTATGATGCGTCAGCGTGGTGGTTCAATCATCAACATGGCATCTGTAGTAGGTGTACACGGTAACGCTGGTCAGGCTAACTACTCTGCATCAAAGGCAGGTATGATCGCATTGGCAAAGAGTGTTGCTCAGGAGATGGGATCAAAGGGTATTCGTGCTAACGCTATCGCTCCAGGATTCATCGAGACAGCTATGACAGCTGCTTTGAAGGACGAAGTTCGTGAGGAGTGGGTTAAGAAGATTCCTTTGCGTCGTGGTGGAAAGCCAGAGGATATTGCAAACGTGGCAACATTCCTTGCTTCTGACCTTTCAAGCTATGTATCAGGTCAGGTGATCCAGGTAGACGGCGGTATGAATATGTAATTCGTAAATGCAGGATTCATAATGCATAATTGGAGACGCAAGAAATTGCGTCTCTTTTTTTGTTTTATTGCCATCAACTATCTATTTTTACGACTGATTAAAAGACAGCACTATGGATAAAAGCAAAATCACCTGCGAAACATTGAAAGCCATACGCAAACAAGTGGCAGATGCTAACGGCATCGTCTACACACCAGCAAAATGCAATTTTGAAGGTGCGTGTGCCGGCACATGTCCTGCATGCGAGAAGGAACGAGAATACATTGAAAATCAGTTATCCCTGAAACGTAAGGCAGGAGAGATCGTCAAGATTGCCGGAATTGTAGCCGGACTGGCTACTCTTGCCCCTATAGCCGCAGTCGCACAAGAAATGAATGCTCCAGAACCAACAGAAACAATAACTCTTTTAGATGAGGAACACTTCTTTGATTTCGGAGTCTCCATGAAACCTGAATATGAAGATAGAATAGAGCAACTAACTGAACTTGTCTCTGAGATGCCCGGAGAGGTCATAATCATAGCAGGAAGTACCGATACCAGAGGATCCTTGGCATACAACAAAAAGCTATCTCTCAAGAGAGCCGAATATACAAGAAGTATGATTCTAAGCAGATTGAAAAATCCAGAAGACTATATTCTCATTCCCGTCGGACTTGCTTTTCTTAATCCAAATATTCCAAATGCCCAAACAGAAGCCGAGCATGAACAGAACAGACGAGCATCTACATTCCTTTATAAAGAGCATTCTTTAAAAGGAAAAGCCGCATGCATCGTAAATAAGGCAGTCAAAGACTATTTTGACACATTGGAAAAGGAACTCGGAACATCAAAATTCAATGAAATCAAGGAGATTTGGAAAAGGAAAGTTAAGGAAGAGGACAAAAATTAAGCCGCAGACTACATCACATGCAATCTGCGGCAAGATAAAAAGGGTTGTAATTTCTTTGTTGATTCTTATTCTACAGTTTCAACCTCTGCAGCTGAACTTTTCTCTCCTCCAAAACGGAAATTGATTCCTGCAGCAAAACTGTTTGCTTTACGGTTGCACACATCTGTACGGCCAGGATTTCTCGCTGCCATATCAGGAGCATAAACCTTAGTATAGTCATCGTCGTAGTTCACACCGAAGTATGCGACGTTGATGTCGATATTCTCACGTGGAGAAAACTTGAATCCACCACCGAAACTCCAACAGTCAAGGGAGAAGTTTAGATCACTCTGGAATCTATCCTCCACACCGTAAAGAGTACGCATTGCTGTTCCGCTGACAGTCCACTTATCATTGATTCTCCACTCCAACGCTCCAGCGATATCATTAGTGCCCTTGCCTGCGTAGTCGCACTTATTATACCACTCCTTATCGTAAGCGTCGATTGTAGCACCATTATCAAAATAGTGACGGTACGACAAACCTAAAGTAAGAGGTTTGATGACATCGATATCCAAACCAGTTGCAAGGATTGCAGGGACATCGCTACGAAGCACCTGACCATCAGAGTAGGCTGGCATACCACCGTCTTTCTCAGATTTGTTTTCAATCTCAATCTTAGTGCGGAATTCATATTTAGCACCAAAACGGGCTCTGTCGAAATTAACAGCAAGACCAAGAATCGGAGCAACACCCAAACCAGACTGTTCGCAATCAATCTCTTTGTCTGCTGTCATTCCACCAACAGAAGCTGATAAGCCGCATGCTGGTTCGTATTACTCACAATACCACCAGCCATCAATTCTGTTGCTGCAAAGAGCGACGTCGCTGCAGCACAAAAAATTTTAGTCTTCATGATTTGATTTCCATCTATTTAATTTCAGCCGCAAAGGTATTGCTTTTAACGACACAAACCAAGAAACTCGCAAATTATTTTCAATCATATTTATTTAGTTGATAATTATAATATTTGTAAATTACAATCATCTTAAAAAAGTTTAAAATTTTCTCAGATTTGTTAAAAAAAGTCAAAACCAACTAACAAATTAATAATCAACCACAAAAGCAAAATTCAGGTCAAATCTTATTGCACAAAAATTATAAAACTGTGCACATTTTTGCATAAAAAATGCTTGATTGTATAGAAAAACGATACACGATATGATTTATTTGTTATCTTTGCACCGTTTTTGGAATTAAAGTGCATCATTATCGGTGGACTTTAGATACAGAAAAAGACGTAAATATGATTAAAAAGATTTTAGTTGCCAACAGAGGAGAGATAGCGATGCGTGTGATGCGCTCTTGTAAAGAGATGGGCATCAAGACAGTTGCAGTATATTCCGAGGCAGACAGAACATCGAAGCATGTATTTTATGCAGACGAAGCTTGCTGTATAGGTCCAGCTGCATCTAGAGAGAGCTATCTATGCATAGATAAGATTATTGACGCAGCAAAGCGTTTCGGTGCAGACGCAATTCACCCAGGATACGGATTCTTGAGTGAGAACGCTGAGTTTTCAGAACGTTGTAAGAAAGAAGGTATCATCTTCATCGGTGCTCCAGCAGAGGCTATGATCAAGATGGGAGACAAGATTATGGCTCGCCAGACAATGATTGCAGCAGGAGTTCCAGTCGTACCAGGAACACAGGAGGCATTGAAAGATGCTGACGAGGCTGTAAAGGTAGCAAAACAGATTGGTCTTCCAGTAATGCTTAAGGCAAGTGCTGGTGGTGGAGGTAAGGGTATCCGCCTTGTATGGAAAGAGGAGGAGATCGCCGACGCATTCAACACTGCACAGAGCGAGGCCATTTCGTCATTCAACGACGGCACTATTTATATTGAGAAGTTCATTGAGACTCCACACCATATTGAGTTTCAGGTGTTGGCAGACCAGCACGGCAACTGCGTACACTTGTTCGAGCGTGAATGTTCAATCCAGAGAAGAAATCAGAAAGTAGTTGAGGAAAGTCCATCTCCATTGATGACTCCAGACGTTAGAGTCAAGATGGGAGAGATCGCTGTGCGTGCAGCAAAGGCTGTAAACTACGAGGGAGCCGGCACAATCGAGTTCCTTGTGGACGACCACTTGAATTTCTACTTCCTTGAGATGAACACTCGTCTACAGGTAGAGCACCCAATCACAGAAGAGGTTGTAGGTGTTGACTTGGTAAAGGAGCAGATCAACGTCGCAAACGGTCTTCCATTGAGATTCAAGCAGGAGGATTTGTCGCAGAGAGGTCACGCAATCGAGTGCCGTATCTGTGCTGAGGACGCTGAGAACAACTTCATGCCAGATACAGGTGTGATCAAGCAGCTTCAGGAGCCTCTTGGAATCGGAACACGTGTAGACAGCTTCGTTTACGAGGGTTACGAGATTCCAGTTCACTACGACCCAATGATCGGTAAGCTAATCGTTTGGGCTGTGACAAGAGAGTTCGCAATCGAGAGAATGAGACGTGTGCTTTACGAGTACAAGATTACTGGACTTAAGACAAACATCTCCTATCTAAGAAAGATCATGGACGTGCCAGCGTTCGTAGAAGGAAAGTACAACACTAAGTTTATCGCAGAGAACGGCGAGAAGCTAAGTGAGGAGAAGATTTACGAGGCAGAGAAGAGCGAGGTTGAGGATATCGCAATCATCGCGTCATATATGGATTATATTGTGAACTTGGAGGAGAATTCTCCAAAGTTGGCCGACAACCGACCTATCAGCAGATGGAGAGAGTTCGGCAAGCGCACAAGTATGGTCAGAATCTAATAACGAGTCGATAAAATGGAAGTACATGTAGGAAACCGTGTGGCTGAAGTTGAACTTATCAGCAAAGAGGACAACAAGGTCACTATCAAGATTGACGATAAGACTTACGAAGTCGACATCGTGATGGCAGAGAACGGAAGTTGCTCAATCATCACAAACAATGGACGTAGCTATAACGCTGAGTTTAAGAGAGAAAAGGGAGGAAAGAGCTATCAGGTGAACACTCACTTCAACACTTTCCCAGTTGAAATCGTAGACCAGCAGGCTAAATATCTGCAGAACAGAAAGAAGGGCGACGCAAGCGAATCGCAGGACCGTGTGTTCTCACCAATGCCAGGTAAGGTTGTTAAGATCCTAGTTGAGAAGGGAGAGGCAGTAAAGAACGGTCAGAGCGTTATCGTTGTTGAGGCAATGAAGATGCAGAGCGACTACAAGGTGAAAAGAGATTGCGTTATCAAGGATATCCTAGTGAAAGAGGGCGACGTCATCAACGGCGACCAGACACTTATCACACTAATGGATGCTCCTGAGAATGCTTAATTCAAATAATTAATCTATGAGAGACAGAAAAGTAGTACTCGAAGAGTTTAACGAGTTTAGCCGAATTGCAGAGCTAGGCGGCGGTCAGGACAAGATCGACAAGCAGCACGAGCAGGGCAAGCTTACTGCAAGAGAGAGAATTGATGTTCTTCTTGACAAGGGTACATTTGTAGAGATCGATAAGTTTGTTATCCACAATTGTTCTAACTTCGGTCTTGATAAGAAAAAGATTAGCGGCGACGGTATCGTTTCAGGTTACGGTAAGATCGATGGTCGTTTGGTATACGTTTACGCATACGACTTCACAGTACTTGGAGGTTCATTGAGCCGTACTAATGCGAACAAGATCACAAAGGTGCAGCGTCTTGCGTTGAAGATGGGTGCTCCTATCATCGCAATCAACGACTCTGGTGGTGCTCGTATCCAGGAGGGTGTGTCTGCCCTAGCAGGTTACGGTGACATCTTCTACCAGAACACTATATCATCAGGTGTTATTCCTCAGATTTCAGTAATCATGGGACCATGTGCCGGAGGTGCTTGCTACTCTCCAGCATTGACAGACTTCATCTTCATGGTGAAGGAGAAGAGCCACATGTTCGTTACTGGTCCGGATGTTGTAAAGACAGTGACTCACGAGGATATCGACAAGGAAGGTCTTGGTGGTGCTGCAGTACACGCATCTAAGTCTGGTGTTGCTCACTTCGTAGGCGACACAGAAGAGGATACTTTGATGATGGTACGTGAGCTATTGAGCTTCTTGCCTTCTAACAACTTCGAGGAGTGCCCATACGCAGCAACAATGGATGATCCAATGCGTGAGGACGAGTCTTTGAACGAGTTGATCCCAGAGGATCCAAGCAAGCCTTACGATATGATCGAGCTTATCGAGAGCATCGTCGACGACGGTAATTTCTTCGAGGTTCACAAGAGCTTTGCTCAGAACATCATCGTTGGTTTCGCCCACATGGCAGGCAAGACAGTCGGTATCGTAGCAGACCAGCCAGCATTCCAGGCAGGTGTACTTGACATCGACTCTTCAGATAAGGCAGCAAGATTCATTCGTTTCTGCGACTGTTTCAATATTCCAATCGTCACTCTTGAGGACGTTCCTGGATTCCTACCAGGCTGCACTCAGGAGCACAACGGTATCATCCGTCACGGAGCTAAGATCGTTTACGCTTACGTTGAGGCTACAGTGCCTAAGGTTACACTTATCACTCGTAAGGCTTACGGTGGTGCTTACATTGTGTTGGCTTCTAAGAATATCGGAACCGACGTCAACTTGGCTTATCCTAGCGCAGAGATCGCAGTGCTTGGTGCAGAGGGTGCGGTAAACATTCTTTACAGAAAGCAGGAGGGCGAAGAGAGAGCTCAGACATTGGCACAGTACGAGAAGACATTCTCAAACCCATACAGAGCTGCAGAGCTTGGTTATGTTGATGAGATCATCCTTCCTTCTCAGACACGTCAGAAGATTATTCAGAGCTTGGATATGGCGCAGACAAAGAATCGCCAGAACCCAGCAAAGAAACACGGAAACATTCCACTATAAATATTTCCAACAAAAGGCGTCTTGAAAAAGACGCCTTTTTTATTGGAGATTATATAGCAGTTGTCCCAAAATGAGGATTGCAAAGGGTCCGCTTTCAAGTGTTGGATAATTGCCTCTTTTTATTTGCAAGAATTGTTTTTGCGATAGTCGTCGAATCCGTTTTTTCGAATATCAATGAAATAAAAATTATTTCTTACCTTTGCAAAATTCCATTCGTATAACAGAATGCAGAAAAAACATAATAAATAAACACATAATAAAAGTCAAATAAGGTTTATGTTTACAACCTCAAAAAGAGACGCCAAATTTGAATTGGTAAGGATATTTGCGACGGTGCTCGTGATATCATACTACGTTGCCCGTGCATTCCCGTCGAACGATGTAATGGACCATTCTGGCATTTGCCATACCATTTTTTCAGTAGTCAATGAACTTGCAGCCCCACTCTTCCTGCTGCTCAGTGGACGCTTTGCGCTGACTCTGGACTTCAGCAAGACATCGTTAAAAGAGTTCTACTTCAAGAAGATGGTATTTATCTTGATACCATTGTTCTGCATCATGTTGGCCCACTACTATCTCGATTTTATTGCGACAGCCAACGAATTCAATTTCTTTAATTTCTTGCCGTTTGCCGCAGCCGCATTCAACAACCTGCACTACTGGTTCATGTACAACGTGACATTCTATATTCTTTTGGCACCGGTGCTATCCCTTGCATTCAAGGATATATCGGACAGAGCAGTCATCAGTTTCTTTGCCATAGGAATCATCTATAGCATCTGCTCATACTATGTGCCACTGGTACCAGAGGCGAAATTCTCATACGCCAACCAGTTTGGAAACTTGATGTTCTATTTCTTCTTGGGAGGAATGTCGGACAAACTAACAGAGATCATCGGCAAAAACAAACTATACATTGCAGGTGCAGTGTCATTTCCAATCATCGTCATGCAGACAAAGTGGTTAGGCACATATGGAGAGAGATACGACATTTCTCCATTCTTCATCTTCTTTGCATTGGCTGTATATACATTGTTGACATCGCTATATAAAGACGGTAACAAAGTATCCAACACCGCCTTGACATTCGTAGGAAAATACACCTTCTTAATGTGTATGATCCAGGGCATCATAATGAAACGACTTGTTGAATACGGAATATTGCCAACTGACAATTTCTGGCTATTTATATGCGCAGGTACAGCTGCAATGTTTGCCTTGACATTTGTGTCATCAGTAATATTGGATACAGTTGTTTTCAGATTTGTACGCATTGGTTTGTACCATATATGCAGAGGTTTCAACAACATTAAGTAAGCAGAAGGAATATGGAAAATAATGTTCAGACTACCGTAATTCAGAAAAGCAAAAGAGACGCGCGATACGAGTTGGTGAGAGTATTGTCAATCATGTTAGTATTGTTGGTCCACGTCAACGCCACTTATGTAAATCAAGAATCATTCTTCGCAAATGGATCACTAGTGAGAGAATCGTTCTCGTCGACATTCCTACTATGCAACGGATTGTTCTTCATCCTAAGTGGAAAGTTCGCTTTGACTTTCGATGAAAACAGACACTCATACAGAGACTACTACTTCAAGAAAGTAATCTATCTGCTATTGCCAATGTTTCTATACATGGCAATAGAGACAATAGCATACGCCATATACACACAAAACACTAGTGATCTCGGCAAATCATTTTTCTATAATATCACAGACAGGTTCACACACAGACATTACTGGTTCATGTTCACCATAGTGTTTGACCTAATGTTGGCACCAATATTTGCCAAGGCATTCAGAGAGATGTCAGACAAAGTGATGGTTATCTTTTTTGCAATCGGACTCATCCATCTTACATTGTTCTCATTCGGACCATTGATCTCAGGATGGTTTGCCTACGAATCACCATTCGGCAACTTTCATTTCTACTTCTTCCTTGGAGGTGTGATCGACAGAGTGATCAAATATTTCGGAAAGAAGAGACTGATAGTGATCGGACTCATCTCCTTCGCATTTGCACGTATACAGGTCATAAAACTCGGATACTCGCAGTTCATAAACGACTTCTCCCCTTTCTATCTATTCGAAGTCATTGCATTGTGGATCATCATCTGTGAGGTTTACAATGTGACTGGACAGAAAGGCGACAAGGTGATTATCTTCTTAGGAAAATATTCCTTCCCTGTCTACCTTATCCATTACATGCTATTGGAGTTCCTAGCGAAAGACAACTGGAAAACGATCTTTACAGATTATCCGTTATACGTCTTTGTCACATTCATAGTACTCTTTATAGTATCGCTTATCGCGTCAATTATAATAGACAAATTGTTCTTACAATTCGTACAGAAAGGGTTGCAAAACGCATATTCAAAATTGACAAAAAAATCGTAACTTTGCACCGTCAAATTTAATGATATGGAAAAAACAGCGGTAGTATTATTGTCCGGCGGACAAGATTCAACAACTTGCCTTTATTGGGCAAAAAAGAATTTCGACAAAGTGTATGCAATCGGATTCAACTACGGTCAGAAACATGTGTTGGAAAATGAGATTGCAACAGCAATAGCAAAAGAAGCTGGCGTACCTTACGTCATCCATAAGATCGACACCATCGCCAACCTTCACCATAACTCACTTACCGACTCTTCCATCGACGTATGCAAGGAGAAGCCAGCCGACGAATTGCCAAACACCTTCGTCGCCGGCAGAAACCTTATTTTCTTGACATACGCGGCAGTATACGCATATACAATCGGTGCGCACCACCTTGTGACTGGAGTGTCGGAAGCTGACTACAGCGGCTATCCAGACTGCAGAAACACATTCATCAAGGCAGCCAACGCAGCCGTCGCTCTTGCACTTGATTACGATATCGAGATCCACACACCACTTATGTGGAGAGACAAGGCAGCAGTATGGCAGCTATCGGATGAGCTTGGAGTACTCGACTTGGTAAGAAACAAAACACTTACATGCTACAACGGCATCCCAGCAGACGGATGTGGAGAGTGTCCGGCATGCCGACTACGTAAAGCCGGATTGGAAAAATATTTGCAGACAAAGAAATAAGTCATAATATGTCATTAACTCAACTTGGCAACAAGCAGACGACATACTCGTCTGACTACAACCCATCGGTGCTTGAGACCTTCGACAACAAACACCAGGGCAACGACTACTGGGTAAAGTTCAACTGCCCGGAATTCACAAGCCTCTGCCCCATCACAGGTCAGCCAGACTTCGCCACAATCTACATCAGCTACATACCCAATGTCAAGATGGTGGAGAGCAAGAGTCTGAAGCTATACTTGTTCAGTTTCCGCAACCACGGAGACTTCCACGAAGACTGCGTCAACATCATCATGAAGGACCTTATCAAACTGATGGATCCGAAGTATATTGAGGTGTGGGGAAAGTTCATGCCACGCGGTGGAATCAGCATCGATCCATACTGCAACTACGGTATGCCCGGCACTAAATATGCGGAGATGGCAGAGTACCGACTCATCAGGCATGACATGAACCCAGAGACTATCGATAATAGATAACGTTGACGTTAACGTTGACAAAAACAAAGACTATAAATTTTGATTGTTTTTTTGCAAAAAATATACATAAAATGAATATTGTATGTCTTTTTTGTATATTTTTGCATAGTGTTTTGCAACATAAAAATCGCAAAACACCTCACAGATACTTAATTTGTTCATAAGCAACGTGTTATCATATATTTCGAGCAAATAATGGTCGAGTTGCGAGCATAAATTGAAGCGACAGTGAAAAACAAAAACAGAAGAATCTCAGTAATACAGGAGATTATAGCAACAACAAAAGTCGGAAGCCAGGACGAATTGCTCCAGCTTTTGACAAACAAAGGGTTCAACTTGACTCAGGCCACTTTGTCGCGTGATTTGAAAGCGATGAAAGTGGTAAAGACGCCGTCTGTCGACGGAGGATATTGCTATAAGCTTCCAGCTAACGACGAACAGGCGGATGCACATGCAGCATACCTAACCAGTGCCGCCGTAACAATTGATTTTTCTGGAAACATCCTTGTCATCCATACACGTGCGGGATACGCGAGCAGTATGGCATATAGAATCGACGATGAGGCATCCGACGTCATCATCGGAACTGTAGCTGGAGAGGACACTGTGGTATGTGTGATGAAAGAGGGAATGACTAAGCGTGCGGTGATCGAGTCGCTTAGCAAGTTTATTCCAACATTGAAGAAAGATTAATTCATTAGCAATGGATCAGATTCAAGATCAAAAGCAAAAACCAGAAATAAGAATTGTGCTTGCCGACGAGAGCCACGTGCACTACGTCGACGAGATTTTGGAGACTATAGCCGCTGCTGCTAAAGTGCGTGGTACAGGTATTGCCAAGCGTAATCCAGAATACGTAAAGCAAAAGATGATTGAAGGCAAAGCCGTGTTGGCTTTGTGTGGTGATGACTTTGCAGGTTTTAGCTACATTGAGACGTGGGACAACAAACAATATGTCACAACGTCAGGATTGATTGTACCAGACAGATATCGTGGTTTGGGATTGGCACGTCGCATCAAACACATGACATTCTCATTGGCACGTTCACGTTGGCCAGAAGCTAAGATTTTCAGTCTTACAAGTGGTGCTGCGGTGATGAAGCTTAACACACAGCATGGCTACAAACCAGTGACATTCGCTCAGTTGACAAACGACGAAAGTTTTTGGCATGGTTGTGAGGGATGTGTGAACTTCGATGTACTTCAGCGTACAGACAGAAGATACTGCATCTGCACAGGTATGTTGTTCGATCCTAATGATCCTGATTGTTTAGCGATCGCTCAGAAGGAGTTGGATCTCGACCCAACATGCAAAGAAACAATTGAGGCAAAGTATGGTCCAATGCCATACAAGTTGCCAGCAAAGGAGTCTAAGACTCTGCTAGATAAGATAAAGTCTTTATTTAAATAAGCTAAATAAAAATGGCAAACAAAAAGGTAGTAGTCGCATTCAGTGGCGGTTTGGATACATCCTTCACAGTGATGTACCTAGCTAAAGAGAAGGGTTACGATGTATACGCAGCTTGCGCAAACACAGGTGGTTTCAGCGAGGAGCAGCTAAAGCAGAACGAGGAGAACGCCTACAAGTTGGGCGCTGTTAAATATGTCACTCTTGACGTTACAAAAGAGTACTACGAGAAGAGCTTGAAGTTCATGGTATTCGGTAACGTATTGAGAAACGGTACTTACCCAATCTCTGTATCTTCAGAGCGTATTTTCCAGGGCATGGCTATCTCACGTTACGCAAACGAGATCGGTGCAGACGCAATCGCTCACGGATCAACAGGTGCAGGTAACGACCAGGTACGTTTCGACATGACTTTCTTGGTAATGTCTCCAAACGTAGAGATCATTACTCTAACTCGTGATATGGCTCTTACTCGTCAGTATGAGATCGACTACTTGAACCAGCACGGTTTCGCAGCAGACTGGACTAAGTTGAAGTATTCTTACAACGTAGGTATCTGGGGAACTTCAATCTGTGGTGGTGAGATTCTTGACTCACGCGAAGGTTTGCCTGAGACAGCATACTTGAAGCAGGTAACTAAGACTGGAAGCGAGCGTTTGAAGCTTGGTTTCAAGAACGGTGAGATCTGCTCAGTTAACGGTAAGGAGTACACAGACAAGATCGCAGCAATCCAGGAGGTTGAGAAGATCGCAGCAGCATACGGTATCGGTCGTGATATGCACGTAGGTGACACTATCATCGGTATCAAGGGACGTGTAGGATTCGAGGCAGCAGCTCCAATGGTAATCATCGGCGCTCACAAGTTCTTGGAGAAGTACACACTATCTAAGTGGCAGCAGTACTGGAAGGATCAGGTTGCAAACTGGTACGGAATGTTCCTACACGAGAGCCAGTATCTTGAGCCAGTAATGCGCGACATCGAGGCTATGCTTCAGGAGAGCCAGCGCCACGTAAACGGTGAGGTTATTCTTGAGCTTCGTCCTTACACATTCTCAACAGTTGGTGTTGATTCTAAGGACGACTTGGTTAAGACTAAGTTCGGTGAGTACGGTGAGATGAACAAGGGATGGACAAGCGAGGACGCTAAGGGATTCATCAAGGTGACTTCAGTTCCATTGAGAGTGTTCTACACTAACCACGCAGACGAAGCAAAGGACATTTAATATACATTCATAGAAAGCGAAGGTGCAAATCTTCGCTTTTCTTTTGAAGAACATTTTAAGAAAACAAAAGGAGCAGAGTAATCTGTTCCTTTTTTTGTTGAGTTTCGTGAGTTATAACTCACGAAACTCAACAAAATGCATTATCTTTACAGAAATCAATTCCTATATTCTATGCAAGAAATAATAATGACTCCCGACGTGTGTATGCGATTCCTAGTATGGTCGTACTACTACCACGATATCCGCCCGGCAAAGAACGTGAGCTATAAAGAGTGTGGCAAATTCTCTGATGCCGACGCCGCCCATCTTGACGACTTGAAAGAGACTCTTTTCAACTGTTTTGAGGAGGCTTCGGTGGAGAGAGCCTGCGACCAATTCTACAAAGCCAAGATGCTTCAGGAGCCATGTCCGTTTCCACAGAGCGAATTGGATATGATGTTCGCGAAGGAGAAATAAACCCCATTTAAAACTGCAAAGACGGGGGATTCCCCGTCTCTACAGATAAGATTTGACCATTCTTAATAGTCAGAATCACATTCAATATCCTATAAATTGGTCTTCAAAACAGATGTCGTACTCGCATTTGATATTATTTCCCGACGTCGCTCCTGGATTTTTCTTTCTTGATGAACCTTTCATCTTCTTAAGCTCGACTATCGCCTCCTTATTTCCATTTTCCGCTGCATCTTGCCAAAGTTGTTCAGCAGTATTCAAATCCTGAGTCACACCAAGACCTTCCTTATAACAGTATCCTAGCATAAATTCAGATTGTCTGTTTCCCATTTGCATTGCTCTTTTAAAATGAGAGACTGCCTTTGAGTAGTTGACAGGCCTAACCTTTCCATAAAAACATAGAACACCCAGATTGTAGTTTGATTCCACGTCGTTATTTTCTGCGGCCAAACTCCAATAAATTATGGCTTTAGTATATTCTTTTTTGGAGTAGTGAATATGGGCCAAATTTCGATATCCATAGATGACATTTCCCATGTCGCCCAACTTTTTATAATATTCCACTGCTTTCTCCAAATCTTGATCCACCCCGATTCCAAGTCGGTAGCATCTGGCGACATTGCATAATGCCCGAGTATTTCCATAAAGTGCCGATTCAGAAAACCATTTGAACGCTTCTTTATCGTCTTGTTCCACACCCAACCCTTGACTATAGTAGTATCCTACACAATTTTGAGAGAAGTATTCACCTCGTTCCGCTGCAAGCTTAAAATACTTAAATGCCTTTTCATAACTTTGCTTCACATTGGATCCAAATTCGTAATACCTTCCCAAAGTCATTTGTGCAAGACAGTTGCCTTTGGCTGCCTCTGCCTCCAACTGCTCAATGCTGCTGTTGTATAATGAGCTTTGCTGATAGTCGACTTTTAATGGCTTAAAACCAACGTTTTCCTCATCTTCATCCAGAACAGGATCTTCATCATTATGCCAAACTCCGTTTTCTTTGAGAAAAACAATCTTTTGAGGCGTAACAGGAAAAAACATCACTTGTCCTTTGTGCACCTCATAGATATCAGTGACTTCCGACTCTGGCACTGCACCACGGTAAAGGGCAGATGGATATTTTTCGGAACGATCAATTTCCGGTTTAATTCCTGACGCCTTGCCTTCTTCTTCGTCATGAAACAATATATAAATCAATCCTTTCTTTTTGTCATGACTTACATATTCAGACAGACAGCCATTGTAGACGGCATAGGTCTTAGGTCCAATATTTATATCCCTATTTCTGACTTGTGTTTGATTGTCTTTATCCTCTTCCGTGTTTTGCTTAGGTTGAGCCTCAGATGGAGTTTTCCTGTCAACATTATTAGCTTTAGCAGTGATTTTCAAAGAGTTGCTGGTCTCATATTCCACGCTTCCGTCTGGATTGTAAGTAGTCTCATCAATCAAATTATCTTCTTTGTCGAACTTACAAACCTTTTCAAGACGTCCATCCTTTTCATTATAAAAATAGGAAGTATGGCCATCTTGATCATACACCGCTTTTAATACCAGTTTTTCATCAATAGTATATTTATTAGATTCAATCAAAGCACCATCGACGTCGCGAGTATAGAAATAATGGTAAGACTCTCTCTTACTATAATTAGAATACTGTTCCAACATACGGCCATTGTCGTCTGATATCTGCTTAGAGAGTAGTTTTCCATCCTCATAATGACGATATTCAATTCTTACGCCCTTGTCGTTGTATTTTGTTATTTGGTACAACTCTCCATTCGAATGATATTGACATTCTTCGATTTTTCTTCCAGCGTCGTTGTACTTGAATGTTTCTCTATAACCAGCATTACCAGTGATTCCATAATGTTGTATTTCGACCACTTGATTCTTATCGTTATACTTTAGGCGACGTTGGTTTATGATCTGAACCAATTTCTTTTTTCTGAAGTTCAATGTAAAATCAATCTCTCCGTATTTTCCGGAAAGAGTCAAATCAGGGAACCCAGACTCTTCTTCTGCCGTCTTAGTCCGTAGTTTAAGATAACTAATGCCCGATATGAACCCATTCAAGTTTGACGAGTTCAATCCATTTTCCTCAAAAAAAGAATCGACAATCTGCTTATAATCTTCAATCTTGAATTTTTCGACTAACCACTTTACAATAGACTTTTCCTTATCAGAAAGATCAAAGCCATACTCGCCTGGCATACCATGTCCATGAGTTAGAGTAGCTTCAGTAGTGATATCAAACTCCTTATCCACCTCTCCAATTTTGACTTTAATCTTTGAGTGTTCAGTAAGCTTATTATAATCAATTGTTTCCATAAAATACTTTTTAATGCGAAGTGCGGAATGGCTTCGACTTATAAATCAGATAAGCAAATCATCTTTAATTCCGATACAAATACCATCTTGATTCTCATCATAATACAAAGCCAAACCATATACGCTATCCCATGCACATTTGCATAACCATCCATAGCGAACGCCATCTCTATTGAAATACAATCTTTGGAATTGTATAAGATCTTTAATATCATCCAAATCTACACTTTCAGGTTTGTAGAAGTCAGCATCATCCCAGATCTCTTCTATCATCTCGTAATTGTACTCATAGTACTCCAATAATGCTTTTGGATACTCTTCTATAAATTCTTGTTCTTTTTGAAGATACTTTTGATAGCATGACTTTTGTTCAGGAGTAATATTTTTCCCCTTAAATGCTGCTGCCTGCAATAATACCCACTCGCCTTCAACACCATTCAGATTTGTTTTAATCTCCTTCTTCCAACCAAGATCAAAGTACATCTCACCAAACACATCGTCATCTATCACGGCATAATCCTCCAACAAATTCCATCCCTTGAAAATTCTTGGTTTGCCATCGGACAAAACTACAGTAATAAGATACTGCTCCGAAATAAAATTAGACAGCCAACCATAATTTCCCTTTCGATCTAAGAATAATTGTTTTGGATTAAAAAAGCCAAGAGTCGCTTTAGAATCGACAACATCAATTTTTAATTTTTCTGGCAAAGCCCAAGATCTGTTGAACATCTCATAATGATTCTTAAAATAAGATAAAAGAGTTTCGCGAAATTCACGTTTGATATTTTGTAAATCCGCCAAATAAGACAAGAACGCTTCTCGCTGAAAATCAACAATTTCCTCTTCCTTACCACACTTGACTACAAGATCTAACAGATAATCGTCGCCAAACCAAATCCCAAGATTAATTTTCTTGGTCCATGCTTTTTTACTCTCATCATACACCAATTCCCCGAATACCGGGTCGTTAATCTGCTTCATAAAATTATTGTTTGTTTTTAATTAAAATTTCTTTTATTCGATATCAATTCGCATCCGACACACGCTTCCGACACCTGCTGCGCAGGAATCGGCTACCCTTGACTGCGTCAAAACAGGTCCGCTGGACCTCTAACACGCTCCCGGCACACGCAATCCGACAGGTCCAGCGGACCTGTTTCGCTTGCGACGGTAGCCGATTCCATTTATTCGGTCGAAGACTGAATAAATGGTGTCGGTTTCAATGATTTCCCGAACCGTTTTCATTTGCAAATATATCAATCAAATCCAAAACCGCAAAATATTTGTGTTGTTTTTACGTTAAAATATATTAAAAAATTAGACGGGGACATGCCCCGTCTACAAAATGATGTTTATTTGATCAAATCTCCGATTCTAAACTCTTCCTTTGGCAAGGAGATTCGTGTCGATGCTAATCTGTTGTAATACTCTTTCTGCGCTCGTCTGCCACAACAGATTGCTCCGTAGACGTATTTGTACGCCATCTCCATTCCAAGATCCCAATAGGCAAAACCGTTCTCTTTGAGCCATGTGCCTAACGCTGCCATCTGCACTGTGCCGCTGTTGTCCTCAATATGGAAGCCACACAAACTGGCGTAGGCGTTGTGGGTGATGAATCCTAATTCTCCTGCCACCAACTCGCCTTCCCTATTCCATAGCTCCACACTATCCACGCTGACCTCGTCGTCGGGATTATCATGGATGGTCCTCAACACGTCTAGCAATGGAGGCACGACCCACGTCTCATCATATTGGGATATGAGAGTCTGAGCACATAAATCAAAATTCTTATTGAAGGTCAAAGTATAGTCGGCAAACTGTTGACGCACATATCTCCGCGTCTTCTTTGGGAATGAGAATTCCTTGAAGTCGACAATCATCTTTTTCGCATGATGGCGGATGGTCATGTAGTATCGCCACGCATACATTCCCCTCTTCGTCTTCTTCACATTGGAAAGTCGATCGGCATACGCCATCAGTTCCTCCTCCGTCATCACCATCTTCTCCATCGACATGGGATAATACCCCAGCGAAAGAGCCTTTCTTATTATATCCTCCTTGAAATCCGAACACACCGCGTCCTCCTCGACAGTCTCTCGCAGATAATCGTCGATCTCTGGCAAACCAAGTTTGACTTTGAAATTCTTATGGTTGTCGACGAGTTTCTGCTCAAGATTATCAAGATCTCCGACGTCTTCAATTCTGACGCCGGAGTTGAAAAGAGCTAGTTCAAATGCATCTTTGTAGGTCATAGCGACGTCATGTTTTTATGTTCCAAACTTACGATTTCCTGTATTTCTTCAAATATTTTCTTTGCTTCAAGTTCTTTCAATCCCGATTTTTTTGCGACTTCAATTAAATCGGTCGACGTTGGTTCTATCTTATCATTTATAGAGGTTGTATGAAATCCATTCATTCCATAACTAGGCAATAAATCATACGCAGGAGCAAATCTCCAATCCTTGCCGTCGTTTAAGAAAGAGAAATTTTTTGCATGGTCATCCTTGTTTCCAATCAGATAATTGAAAACCATCAAACGATATACTTTCCATAATTCATCAGAATTATGAGTCAACGCATTGCATACTTTAAATATATGAAGATAATCTATGGATGGTATTCTGTAGTCAGCGCACAACAATCCTGCCATACTAACGCAATGAAGTTTTCCATTCTCCGTTCTATCAAAACGCTCTACTCCAAAATATTTGCCTTCAAATAGTCTTGTCTCTGGCATTTCCACTCGACACTTCTTTGCCAATAATGAATATTTATATTCTAAGACGCCAATATTTTGAGAATCTTCTTTCGCTTTGAATTTTACCAACCATTCTTTTCCTTCGTACTTAGCAAAAACTTTGGGCCTTGCACCTCCCGGAGAACCTCCTCTCCTTTGAAACTCTTCTATTCCAAAACCATCATATTCTTCACTACTTAATATCTTTTCTGATTCTATAGCCAATTTTTCAAAGTCGTGATAATCTTCGTTCTGAGTGACGCTATAATCAGGGAAAAACTCTAAAGCACCTCTTCCGTTAGTTCCAACTAAAGCCAATCGGTCTAGCAAAGAAAGAGAACGCGGATTTATACCTTTTTGATGCAAGTATCCGTCTAAAATCAACGAGCCCCATCCATCTGGCAAACTATCGTCAAAAACTCCAAAACCGCCTTCAAACAGATGATTTTTAGCTATTTTGATGCCATTCTGCAATGGCAGTTCAAACGGAGATATTGAAATGCCCATCGACAAATATTCCGGAGTATATTCAAAAGCACATACCCCATCTTTTGTAAGTGTAAGCCTTCCAACTTTTACATCTTTCCAAACGACATCTAAAATCTCTACTCTTTTCATTTGTTACTTCCCCTCTTTCTAGTCGGCAATTTATCCGCCATTACATCTTCTAATGTCAAATATTGTTTTTGAGCAAACAAAGCATCAAAATCAGACAACATATTCATCGCAAATGCTATTTGAAGCAAACCACGCAATGAAATCTCGCCTGTTCTTTCAAACCTTCTGTACGTTGGCAATTTTAATCCTGCCTTTATGCTTAATGCTTCTTGCGTCATGTTGAGCTCCAACCTTCTGTTTTTTACTCTTTCCGCAATTTGCATTAAGACATCGTATGGATTCAATTCGTCAACTGATAATATATTGTAATTTAACATAGAAAATCCTATATAAGTAATAATATTTTATCAGTTGCAAATATATAAGTTTTTGCTTTTTCGACAAAATAAAAAATACGGAATGTAGCAATCACCACATTCCGTATCGTATGTTTAATTCATTTCTAATTTTAGAAACTTAGTTTTATTCCTCCCATTGCTGTTGCCTTTGGCATTGGGTAGCCTGCGATAACCTCGTATTCCTGAGCAAGAAGGTTTTCTCCCTTAGCCCAAACGGAGATGATATCGTTGATCTTATATTTCAAAGTGGCATTTAGCAAAGTGGCGTTCTCTTTCTGCTCATCCTTGCCGACGGCAGAGTAAAGTCCAGCAAGTTGCTGCAACCCAAGAGACGCCATCCATTTGTGGTTGCAAGAGTGCCAGTCGACGCCGAGATAGCCTTTGTAGGTTGGCACCGACACAAGCTTGTTCTCCTGGTGTAGCCAAGAATGGTTGGTGCTGATTCCCCAATGCTCTTTGATTCGCCAAGTGATCTCAGCCTCAGCTCCCCAGTTTTCCAACTCGCCTGTGTTGACGTTCTTCTTGTTGATTGTCTGGATCATATTGTCAGCCTTCATATAGAATAGATTGACGCCGTAAGTGATTGCGTGGTTGTATTTTTCAACCTCCACAGCAACAACCTCATCATGATACTTGACAGAATCTGTGGCAGTGTATTTTCCACAGTTCAATCTCTGGTTCCATGATAGTTCGTAGTTCCACAATCTCTCTGCCTTTAGTTCCTCGTTTGAAGGTGGATATAGGTACATATCCTTCATTGTCGGATTACGGAATCCTTTGCTTGCCATCGCCTTAACCTCACCAGATGCGACGGGACGGTAAACGACTCCGAACTGTGGAATCATCTCAAGTCCGGCTACAGAGTGGTGGTCCACTCTTAGTCCAGCATCAAGAGTCACTTTCTTGATATCCTGACGGAAATCTGCGTAGCCAGCAAACTCATGGTTTCTTACCTCCGCACTCTGCTTGTTCTTAGTCTCCAAGATCTCGCCAGTCTCACGGTCTGTATAATATGCGTCGCCATAGATATTCTGGTAGTCGAAACCTAATGTGAAGCGAGAGCCGTCTTCTGTCTCAGCACTCTGATACATCGACACTCCCATCAAAGCATCCTTGGATCTGAAGAATCGAGTTTGCGGTTTTGCTCCCTCAGCATAACCGTCGTTGATCTTATGTCTACCGAAATTATCGTAGACGGAGATACGTCCATTCGTATTCTTGTAGTGGTTCTCCAAAGCCAACGTCGCCACACCACGCGTGATCCACTGGTCAGCCTCATACATCGGAGCATCCACAGATCCCGGTTGCGACGCGTTGAAATGAGTCACATTACCGTCGGCCCAGATATTCCAATTCTCAGTGAAATCGTAGCCCAACTTCAAATAGCCGCCATACTGCTCAAAGCCCATGCGTGGACGATGGTTGTCGCTTCTGCCATACTGTCCGCTGACGGTGCTGCTAAACTTTCCCTTCTTGATTCTGTTAGTAGCCTCAGCCTGGGCAGTTCCCCATGAGCCTCCACCAATATTGACGTCGGTCTTAACTCCGTCTTCCTTCATTCCACGAGTGACGATATTGATCACACCACCCATTGCGTTTGATCCGTAAAGCACAGATGCTGGTCCACGTAGCACCTCCACCTTCTCCGTGATCATAGTCTGATAAGAGTCGGAAATAGGATGGCCATAGATACCATTATACTGTGGATGGCCATCAATAAGAACCATGATTCCTCCTGTTCCGCCAGAGATACCACGAAGGTTGACTCCTCCAGCCGCTCCTCCGCTGACACCGTAGCCCATCATGCCACGAGTAGTGACGAACAAACTTGGCACATTCATCACTGCCGACGGAAGAACATTAGTCTGCTCATTCTTTACCAACGTCTCCCTGCCAACGACAGATACCGTCATAGGCAAGTGGCGGATATCAGATGACATACGAGCACCAGTCACAACAACATCCTCAAGATAAGTTGTGTCATTGGCAGCTTCGTGAGCTTGTGCGTAAATTGGGAGCAAAAGTCCCAATATTGCGTACTTTTTCATAAAATGTTATTTATTATTATCGATATTTACAAGGTTGTACTTCTTTGAACCAAAACCGATCTTCTCTGCGTAATCAGTGATATAAGTGCCATGCTGACGGTTGATTCTCTCAATCAACGGTTTCTCGTCGTCGCCCTCAGCAGCCTTATGAGTGAACACAAGGTCAAGACAAGCCTGGTCTACAGCCACAGGATCAAGGCTGGCAAGAATACCCATATCCTTCAATTCTGGTTTTGCTGGATTGCCATCGCAGTCGCAATCCACGCTCATATTATTCATAACGTTGATATACACCACATTGCCCTTCATATAATTGTGGACAGACTGAGCTGCCGCAGCCATACTCTCAAGGAAATGATCCTGCTCAGGAAGGTGAGCCCACATAGTGTCTGGATTTTCTGTCATACCAGCGGAATGGATGTAAGCCTTACCTGCTGTCGACGCTACACCGATAGAGGCATTCTTCATCACTCCACCGAATCCACCCATTGCGTGGCCCTTGAAGTGAGCAAGGTTGATCATGAAATCATAGTTTTTCAAGTGTTCGCCCACAAGGTCGTATTTCAAACGAGATGAATCCTGGATTGGAATTCTCATGTCGCCAAACTCGTCCATTAGGTCCACCTTGAAGATAGAGTCAAAACCGTGCTGATGGATAGTCTCCCAATGCTTCTTCGGATCCTGACGAGTGCCACCGTAAGCAGTGCAGCACTCCACGATAGTACCGTCGACCTTCTCCACAAGATTACGGATAAGAGTTGGCTTTAGATAATGGTTGTTGCCACCCTCACCTGTGCTGATCTTCACAGCCACCTTACCAGAAGGGTTGACACCAAGTTGCTCATAGATACGGACAAGAGACTCAGGAGAGATCTCAGATGTGAAATATACTGTCGACGCTGCAGCTGGAACAGAATCGTTAGCGGGTTCAACGTTTGCTTCTGTAGGATTGTTGCCGCAGCTTAGCATAGCTGTAGCCAAAGCGAAAAGAGAAAAAAACTTTTTCATTATATTTTAATATGAATTAAACCTTTGCAAAGATACAAAAAATAATTAGGTTTCATTAATACCCGAATTTTGGCAAACATTACCAATTATTCGGGGGAACAATAAAGACGCAAGTGTTTTTCGAACAGAAAACGTGCCCAATAATAATCAACTTCGTTGTGGGCACTGGAAAACAGACATCAATATGTCTTGAAAACACCGAACTCGGAAAACAAAAACGTAAGAAAACTTTGGGACGGGTTTTCAGACGTTAATGTTTTCCCCGTTTGGGAGTTTTCCAGAACAAACGAGTTTGTGGTTTTTCCAAGCGTGAAATATTTTATTAAAACGCTGTTTTCTGTTTTGTTATTCACATTAATAACATATACGAACTTAAATATCTTTCTTTTTTGTAAATTGCGTCCGTTTTAACAAAGACAAGACATGCAAAACAGTTCAGTAATCAATTTGATATTTTTCAAAATCCTGTTTTTGGGATTCATCGCGCTATCATCAAGTTGCTCGGTGAATAAAAAGATGTACAATAAGAAAATCGAACAAATAAAAGACTCCACTGGTTTTGTGTTCCACCCTACCCACACAATGGAGCCAGTGAAAAAGCCAGACGGATTAGTAGATACCGACTTCGGTTTCGAGCTATGGTATAAATCATCCGACGTCGACGGGGATATCGCTCTACTGACAAAAGATCTTAAGAATCAGTCGCAGGAACTCAGCACCAATATTGAGCTTCCATTATTCTGGAGCACAAGTTGGGGCAACAACTGGGATCCACTTGGCAGGTGGGGACGAGAAAACATGTCGGAATGGCATATCGCTCTTCCCAACACAGAGATTGACTCCAAGAGAAATAATGCCGACATCTCAGAGAAAGGTCAGGTATGGAAAGTGTCAATCACTCCATACGACGGTTATATCCGCACATATTTCCAATTGGATTGTATCAAATCCGGAGACCGATATTATCAGTACGATTTAGGAGACCACGATATTTATATACATAAATAATTAGGAATAGTAAATACAAAATTTATGAAACAGATTACGATAACAGATTCTTGTTACACACAATGGGTAAAAGATTTGGCAAAACGCTATCGTCAAAGCCAAATCAAAGCGGCTGTGAAAGTTAATTCTGAAATGTTGGAATTCTATTGGCATTTAGGAAGAGAAATTGTCGAAACAAAAGCAGAAAGTAGATGGGGTGCACATTTTTTCAAGAACTTGAGTGAGGATTTAAGAAGAGAGCTACCTGATGTGGATGGTTTTTCTCAGACCAATCTTTTATACATGAAGAATTTCTATCTATTGTATAGTAAAACAATTACTCCCCAACTTGGGGAGCAAAATCAATCCTCCACCATAATTACTCCCCAACTTGGGGAGCATTTTCCAGTTAATATTTTTCTTATCCCATGGGGGCACCATAAATTGTTGATTGACAAATTTAAGAATCAACAAGACAAAGCATTGTTCTATGTTAAGAAAACCATTGAATTTGGATGGAGTCGTTCCATGTTGTTAAATTTTCTTGACTCAGATCTTTACGAACGAGAAGGAAAAGCACTTACTAATTTCTCCAACAATCGGGTTACTAGTATGCAAGTCAAAAGACAATACACTTGCTCAATACGCTTTGGAAGGCAGTAATCAGCCTATTGGCATTTCAGCTTACGAACTTGAACAATTATATCCTACAAAAGTGGAAGGCTTAATTCCAACAATAGAGGAAATTGAAAGTAAATTAAACGAAAAGTAACACAAGACAATAATGACAGACATCAAAGATATAGCAGCATCAATTGCGTCGGCACTCTCTTTGCCTAAAGACAAAGTGGCTAACGTGCTTTCCCTTCTTGCCGACAAATGCACCATTCCCTTCATCTGCCGCTACCGTAAGGAGATGACAGGCGGTATGGATGAGACAACGGTGGAGAGCATCATTAAACTACAGAATCAGATCATCGCTGTGGACGAACGTCGCAGCGCTATCATAAAGAGTATTGAGGAACAGGGCAAACTTACTCCTGAACTTCAAAAATCGTTGGAAAAAGCGACGTCGCTTTCGGAATTGGAGGATATCTATCTTCCTTATAAGCCTAAGAAACGCACGAAAGCGGAGAAGGCGCGTCTGCTCGGACTTGAAGGTCTGGCAAAGATGATCATGTCGCAAAATTCCCGTTCCGACGGGGAAGATATAGCCGACGATTACTGCCGAAAGAACCGTATCGATATCTCTGCCGACGAGGCTGTGCAAGGTGCTTTGGACATCATCACTGAGTGGATCAGCGAAGACCAGCGCACACGTTCACGCATCCGTAGTTCCTACCGTCGCAACGGCATCGTCCAGAGTGAGGTGGTGAAGAAGAAAGAGGATGAGGCAGGACAGTATCAGACATATTTCGCCCATTCGGAACCACTTTCAAAAGTGCCGTCGCACCGTCTGCTTGCAATGCGACGTGGAGAGAAAGAGGGTATGCTGAAAGTGTCGCTCAAATGTGATGACGACTGGTGTATGGATAATATCAGCGGACTTTTCGTGCATGGCAATTCCGACAGTTCATCACTCGTGAAATCAGCGGTGAAATCGGCTTACAAAGATTATGCTCGTCCTGCGATCGAAACTGAGTTTGCAGATTCCAGCAAAACCAAAGCCGACGAGGAGGCAATCGACGTCTTTGCGAAAAACGTTAAGCAGGTATTGCTTGCGTCGCCATTGGGAGAGGTGGCTGTGCTCGCCATCGACCCTGGTTTCCGCACAGGATGCAAGGTCGTTTGTTTGGATTCACAAGGCAAGTTGCTAAACCATACCGTTTTATTCCTTTCACGTGGAGGTGCGGAGCTTCCGAAAGAGCAGGAGAAAATGGTGGCATTGATAAAGAAATACAAATGTGGAGCGATCGCTATTGGCGACGGTACAGCGAGCCGTGAGACTCAAGAGGCTGTGGAGAAAGCGTTGTCGGATGCCCGCCTCAACGAAGTGGAAGTATATATTGTCAATGAGAGCGGAGCCAGCATCTACTCAGCCAGCGAAGTCGCGCGTGAAGAGTTTCCGGATTATGATATCACCGTGCGTGGAGCCGTTTCTATCGGACGACGGTTGCAAGATCCGTTGGCAGAACTTGTCAAGATTGATCCAAAGAGCATCGGCGTCGGCCAGTATCAGCACGACGTCGACCAGAAGATGCTGAAAGAATCGCTCGACCGTGTTGTGGAGAGCGCGGTGAACCACGTTGGAGTCAATCTTAACACAGCCAGCAAACATCTGTTGACATACGTTTCCGGCGTCGGCCCGAAACTTGCGGAGAACATCATCGCATACAGAGATGAGAACGGAGCATTCACATCGAGAGACGAATTAAAGAAAGTGCCGAAACTTGGCACCAAAGCCTTCGAGCAGTGTGCGGGATTCTTGCGTATACGCGGGCAGAAAAATCCACTCGACAACACAGCCGTCCATCCAGAGAGCTACGCCGTGGTGAAGAAAATGGCAAAAGATTATAAAGTGACGGTGGAGGAACTGATCGCCAACAAACAGGTGAGAGAATCCATTGATTTGAACAAATACGTCGACGCGAAGATCGGTTTGCCTACATTGCAAGACATTATGAAAGAGCTTGATAAGCCAGGCAGAGACGTAAGAGAGAAGATCAAACCGTTGGCATTCAGGAAAGACGTGAAAGAGGTGTCGGATCTGCAGATCGGAATGCGATTGGAAGGAATCGTCACCAACATCACCAACTTTGGAGCCTTCGTCAACATCGGAGTCCACAGAGACGGATTGGTGCACGTCTCAGAATTCACACGACAGCGCAACGTCGACCTGCAGACAATAATATCCGTAGGCCAGCGATTGAACGTGATCGTGAAAGAAGTGGATATGAAATTGAACAGAGTCGCGTTGGCGTTGGAGAAATAACGATAAACGTTTTATAAAAAACATTCCACGGTTTGATTTATATTTTCAAACCGTGGAATGATTTTTTTATTGCAAAGACAAGACCTTAACCTATAGTTTTTCAATCACATCCAGAGAAACATTCGTCAACTCATGGATTAAGGCAAAGTCAAAACCTTTTTTCTTCATATCTGTGGCAATTCGGAGTGACTCGTTGTGCTTTCCCTCTTCGACACCCCTCTCAAAACCATGCTCTTCCATGTCGATTTCGTCCTCCAAACGTTTCATACTAGCTTCGTAGTAGTTAATCTCATCGTCTGATAGAGCCGCTATGTTAGCTTTTTTGAGCAATCTAAGTAAACCCTCGTCTGCTCGCTTGTATACTGATGGGTGAATTCTGTCCATACTTCCTAAGTTTTTGAGAAAATCAATCCAAATGTCTTTGGTTGTCATGTTGTTGACATCTAATGTAAACTTTGGCAAAGATATAAAATATTTTCGATGTCTGTCCCAAAATTCTCCGCCTGTGTCCAAATCACACTCTGCGGTTCGCGTAATCACTTTGTCAAGACCATTTAGTCCTTCTCCCATAATAAAGATGCCAATAATCTTTGATATGTCATGCTTCATTTTCTTCCATACATGACCTCGCTCTATCTTTTTACGTAAAAGATTGTATGTGTAGAAGTTCGCACGTGTTTTGAAGAACTTTTGATTGGAATTCTGCATTTCAATCAAAATAGTATCTCCCTTGTCGGTTGTGCAGAGCAAATCAAAGATTACACCTCGTTGATCTTCTGTTTCCCGAGTCATCTCCACATTTTCAAATGATACATCAGTGATTGTCTCCTCGTCTCCATCTAAAATTGCATTTAGAAAAGACCTCATGATTATCGGGTCCGACATACAATACTTAAACCCGAAATCGCATCGCAAATCAATAAATTTTGCCATGATTTTTGTGCTGTTTTTTGTTAGTACTGTGTCTAATCAAATTGACTAAACATTTTATCAATGCAAATTTAGTGATTTTTTCCAAAGAAGAAGTGTGATTTTACTGGTTTATTTTTTATTCAGCAAATAGTTAAATTCCAAAAATCACACCTTATATTTGCTAAACTAAATTTTGATATCTATATTTGTGATTTATAATTGGTAATTATAACCGTGTTGTCCGAACACTCATATTTTTATACGCTCGTCCTACGGACTCGCGTTGGTTGGAGAGGTTAGGGCGTTCCACCCTTAACAATCCTCATTTTGGGCAACTGCTATATAATTTGGTAAAAACGCATAAACAAATTAAAATATAAAGGACATGAAGGCTTTAGGAGAATTAAAGATAGGTATTGCTAACGACCACGCTGGTACTGATTTGAAGAAGTACTTGGTAGAGCAGTTGGCTCCACTTGTTGCTGAAATCAGAAATTTCGGTACTGACACTAACGATAGCTGCGACTATCCTGACTACGCTCACCCTCTTGCTGAGTCGGTTGAGAAGGGAGAGGTTGACCTTGGTATCGCAATCTGTGGTAGTGCAAACGGTATCTCTATGACTTGCAACAAGCACCAGGGTGTGAGATGCGCACTTTCTTGGGAGACTGAGATCGCGTCGCTTGCTCGTCAGCACAACAACGCCAACATCGTTGGTTTGCCTGCTCGTTTCATCAGCAAGGAGAAGGCTTTGGAGATTGCTAAGATTTTCCTTACAACAGACTTCGAAGGCGGTCGTCACGAAAAACGTGTCGCTAAAATCGCTGTAAAATAAAAAAGTAGAGACGGGGCATGCCCCGTCTTTGAAATATGCAAGACGGGGCGTGCCCCGTCTCTACAACAAATATACATAAACACTATAACTAACTAGGGTATAACAATTTAATAGGGATAGCTTATGAAGAAAATATACTCATCTATTGCTGTGAAGGCTACAGTCGCAGCATTGGCATTAGCTTCAGCAAGTGCAACATTTGCACAAGGCAAACCTGTATTCGACAAAGAGCAGTATCAAAAGGCTCTTTGGATGACTGGCCGTTTCTACGGTGCTCAGCGTTCAGGTAATGGTCACAACTGGCTTATCGCCGAACACGAACCAACAAAGACAACAGGTACAACAGGAGCAAACCTTAAGGCTTTCGTTAAAGGTCAGGACTTCGTTAAAGATGCCGACGGTTCATACGATTTGACTGGAGGTTGGGTAGACTGTGGTGATAACGTGAAGTTTGGACAGACAGAGTTCTACTCTGCTTATATGCTTGCGTTGGGATACTCTGAATTCCCTAACGGTTACGATGATTTCTACTCTCAGAATTACGAGGGTTACATCGGAGCAAGCGACTATACTTGGGAAGGAAAGAAGGGTAAGCCAAACGGCATTCCAGATATCCTCGACGAGCTTAAATACGCTACAGACTTCTTCATGAAGTGTGTGCGCGACAAGAGCACATTCTATTATCAGGTGGGCGACGGTAATGCCGACCACGCAGTATGGTGTACTTCATCAGTGAAAGCTACACTGTCAAATTCAAATGGAGGTGAGGCTGAGGGTTCACGTAAGGTATGGAAAGCAACAGGAAAGACTACTTCAATGACATCTTTCTGTGGAGCTACACTTGCTGTCATGAGCCGTGTTTATCGTCCATACGATTCAGACTATGCCGACAAGTGTTTGGAGAAGGCAAAGGTCGCTTACGAATATGTGATGGGAACTGCAATGGGTAACACTGGTAGTGATTTCTACCCTGCAAAACCTAAATACGAGTCGGATATCGTATGTATTGCGATGGAGCTTTACCGTGCGACTAACGACAAGACATATTTGGAGACAGCAAGACAGTACGCTGCTTTCATGGCGTCGGAGAAGACATTCAACCACAACTATTCTCTTAACTACAACAACACAGAGGATTTGGCTTGCTACTTGATGGCAATGTACGACAATAACGCAAATGCCAAGACTGCATTGCAGTTCTTCTGCGACTTGTATAAGCCATCAAGCGGATATTTCTTGAACAAGCAGAACGGTGGTTGGGGTATTCTTCGTTTCCCTGCCAACCAGGCTTTCGTCTACGCTCTTAACGAGAAGGTGAAAGGAAACACAACAACATTGAATCCATACGCACTTGCTTCCATCGAGTATATCATGGGTAGCAACGGTAAGAAATTCTCTTACATCGTAGGATTCGGACAGAATTATCCTCACTTCCCTCACCACCGTAATTTCTACGGTCTTGACAATGATTCAGAGGCTAACTTGACAACTCAGGAGAAGTTCATGCAGTTTGGATACATGGTGGGTGGATCTATCAACGACGGTGCATACACTGACTCTGAGAAAGAGTACACATTCTCAGAAGGTGGTATCGACTACAACGCAGGACTTGTAGCGTCGCTAGGATATATCAACTCAATCCTTAATCCAGTAGGACCAAACAAGTTTGGCCACCCTACTCCAGATCTTGGTTCGGAGCGTTCAATCTGTGGTGAGAGTTCAATCATTCTTGACAGTAAGATTTCTGCCGACGGCAAGAAGAAATTCACTTGGAAGAAAGACGGCACACAGTTGGTATCCGACACTAAGTCATCTACTTACGAGGTCAAAGAGGCTGGTGTTTACGAGTGTGTAGTGGATTCAGCAGGTGAATGGGAGACTTCAGGTAAGGTGACAATCTCAGGCGAACTACCAGAAGTTAAACTTGAGAGCGGAGAGTTGTGTAATCCAGCAACAATGGCATTGGACGCAACAATCGACGCCAAGGGAGCAACTTATCAGTGGAGCGTCGATGGCAATCCAATTGCCGGAGCGACATCAGCAACATATACTGCTACTAAGGCAGGAACTTACGAGTGTAAGATCTCTGTTCCTGGATGTGGCAACAAGACAGTTGAATCGGAGATCACATCTAAACTTCCTGTTGTGGCAGACGCCAAGTCAGGTGGTCAAGGAAAGATCACATTCAAGGTCAACGGAGATGGCGACTACGAGTGGTATGACAAGGCAGAGGGAGGAAACCTACTTGGTTCAGGTAGCACATACACCACTACAATCAGCAAGGATATCGACGTCTACGTGCAGAACGCAGGAAGCAGTGCTTTCGTAGCAGGTCCAGCACAGAAGGATGTTGCATCTTTGACAACTCAGGATTGGGGTGAGACACAGGCATTGTTCACAGCCAACAAGCCATTCATGATCACAGGAGTGTCAGTCTATGTATCATCGGTTTACACTAAGGGAAGCCAGGCAATCACATTCACACTCAACCACAACGGCAAGAAGTCGACATTCGACTCAGACGCTGTTGATTTGCAGAACGCAGGCTGGTACACAGTCAAGTTGAGCAATCCAATTGAGATTACTGAGAAGGGTGAATATGGTTTGTCAGCTAAACCAGCAAACGGTTCTATCCCATTCTATCCAAATGGTAAAGACTACAGCACATTCGCAAATAATGGCGACGTGATCACATTCACTGGAGCAGACAAGGGTCAGGCTGCAGACAAACCATTCCCAGCAATGGCCGACTGGCAGATTCAGGCTGGTTCTGGTTGTGCAAGAGCAATGGTTCACGGAACATACGACAAGGATGCAGCAACACACACTATCAACGCTGCTGCCGAGGCAGGATGCAAGTTGTATCCAAACCCTGCAACAGACGTGTTGTATGTTGAGATGCTTAACGGAGACCAGAATGTATCTGTTGAGATCACAAGTGTAGACGGCAAGATCGTCATGGTCAAGAATATCGACGCTGAGGTCGCAGCAAACGGCATCAACATCGCAAGTCTTGCCAACGGAATCTACACAGTGGTTGTAAATTCAGAGTCGTCAAGCGATACATTCAGATTGATCGTTAAAAAATAAAGGAGATTATATAGCAGTTGTCCAAAATGAGGATTGTTAAGGGCGGGACGCCCTAACCCTCACCCCAACGCGAGCCCGGAGGGCGAGCGTATAAAAATAAGCGTGTTTGGACAATTTGTATATAATTACCAATAAAATATAATGCGGAATGCGGAATAATTTCGCATTCCGCATTTCTAATTTCTAATTTTACATGAGCAATAAGGACGAATATAAAGAAATATGCAACCAGCATCCAGAGATACCCGTATTTTCGCAATACTGGTGGATGAATGCAAGTTGTGGAGACAACTGGGATGTACTTATCATACGAGACAAGAACAACACCGTCGTCACCACTATGCCTTATGCCATATTCAAGAAAATGGGATTCACACTAATCTCCCAGCATGAGTTTAGTCAGCACTCCGGACCATTCATCTTTTATCCGGAATCATTCGACGCCAATACTTCAGCCTATAAAAAACTAAGTTTCGAGGAGAAGATATATAAAGAGATCATCAGCCAATTGGCGACGTCGGGAGCCGATATGTTCTGGCAGAACTTTTCTCCACGCATCACCAACCATCTTCCATTCCACTGGGCTGGCTACAAGCAGTACACTCGCTACACCTACCGTCTGCCCAATATCGGAGACTCAGACGAGTTGTTCAGCAGAATCAGCAAGTCGAAGCAGCAACATATCCGTAAGGCGCAAAAACTCGGTTTGATTACCACTTTCGACTTATCTATAGACGAATTTCTCGAATTCCACCGTCGCTCCTATAAAGAGAGAGGCCAAAACGATTTGCTCGACAAATGGAATTGCAAACGATTCATAGAAGAGGCTCAGAAAAACGGACAGGGAACACTTGTCAGCACTCGTGATGCCGAAGGCAAATTACTTGCTGTATGCTTCTTGGTGTGGGATACCGAATGGGGATATTATCTATGGTCAGGAATAGACCAAAGCCGAAGAAACGAAGGCGCTCCAGCCTTGATGATATGGGATTCGTTACAGTTTTTGAAAGACAAGACCAAAGGTTTTGATTTTGAAGGCAGTATGGACGAAGCCATCGGAACCGCCTACAGAGAGTATGGTTCAGAACTTGTGCCGTTTATCCACCTTCATAAATACTACAGCACCACATTCAAGATATTGGATTATCTGAGAAGAACAGGGTGGAAACGTTAACGTTGACGAAAAACGAAGAAGGGGATTAGTTCTCTTGAAGCCACTTCACTATCTTCTTCAGCTTTTTCAACGGAATGACACCATAATTATTGAGATTCACACCTTCATAGAATCTTACCAGAGTAGACGCATTAGACTCCTTCAAAAAACAACCCGCAATATTATTCGACGGATTATCAAGCTTATACAACTGAGTCAACACCTTCGGACGATCGATAAAACTCTGCAGAGTGATAATTGCGTCGCCCTTAGTGCCAAGAGCGATAAACATAGCCTTAACCTTAGTCTGCTGGATTTTAATCACATATTTCTCTTCATTATCCTTCGTCGCACGGATAACAGAAGCGTCGCCCTTCTTATAGACAACACGAAGAGAATAATCAGATATATTAGACTGTGCGGCGATATTCAAAGACGCGCAAAAAAGCAATATGACGAATAACAGATGTCTCATTTGATTCAAATTATGCGACAAAATTAGAAAAATTATGGTGTAAATACTCATTTTTTTGTTGTTCGGCATAAAAAAACTCATTTTTTGTTTTGTATTAATGATTTTTTCCATACCTTTGCACCGCAATTCGGAAAAACATCGGTTTGCGGTATGGCCCGTTAGCTCAACTGAATAGAGTATTTGACTACGGATCAAAAGGTTATAGGTTTGAATCCTATACGGGTCACAAAACATATTAAACAAGGGTACGGCCCGTTAGCTCAACTGAATAGAGTATTTGACTACGGATCAAAAGGTTACAGGTTTGAATCCTGTACGGGTCACCAAGGCTTTTGAAACTTCGGTTTTGAAAGCCTTTTTTGTTATTTTTGAAGTGATATGCCACTTCAAATACAATAAAAATTATGATTCCTCCCAAAAATTTCATATTTTTGAAGCAAAAGGAATTCATTATGGCAGAGAAACTAGAAAACATCATAGACTTGCTTGACCGTGGCGTCAAGCTGTTTCCAAATAACACTCTTACTCTTGACAAACGTAATGGCAAATGGGAAAGCCTCTCTTTCACTCAAGTGAAGGAGCAGGCCCGACAGTTTGCTGCCGGACTTATCAAGATGGGTGTGCAGCCGGGTGATCGTATTGCTCTTATGAGTGAAGGCCGACGCGAGTGGCTGATCACTGAACTTGGTATGCTGATGGCAAAGGCTGTGAATGTGCCGCTGTCCATCAAACTTAATGTGGAGGGCGAGGTATCGTTCCGCTTGGCCCACTCTGGAGCCCGCTACCTTATCCTTTCGGCGCCTCAGGCCAAACGTCTTGCCGACGCCGGATTCGGACCAGAAGGCATCACGTTGATTCATCTCGACAAGTGCGATTCGCTAAGCGACGGTGTCGCTACCTACGATGATATCGTGGGCGACGGTGCGGAGTGGCTTAAGAATCCAGATAACGCAACTCACTTGGACGCTCTTATTGCGTCGATCGATAAGGACGATATGGTGAATATCAGCTATACGAGCGGCACAACTTCCGATCCCAAGGGTATTATGCTGACTCATGGCAACTATGTGTCGAACACTCTACAGTCGTGCTCTCTTGTGAAGATTACTCCAAACGACATCACTCTTACGATTCTTCCTTGGGACCACAGTTTCGCACACACTACCTGCCTCTACTGCTTCATCTACTACGGTGCAACAATCGCGTCGCAGATCATAGGCAAAACTCCTATGGAGACGCTCAAACTTATTCCTCAGGCAATCAAGGAGGTACGCCCTACCCTAATGATGAGTGTGCCTGCTTTGTCGAAAGCATTCAGAAAAAATATCGAGTCGGGAGTGAAAGCAAAAGGCGACGCCGCTTGGAAGATGTTCGAGTTTTTCCGCAAGAACGCATACGCTTATAATAAAGACTATTTCCACAAGGGTTCTGGTTTGAGCTGCTTGCGTAAACCGCTTGTTTGGCTTGGAGACAAGATTCTGATGAGCAAAATCCGTGAGAATTTCGGCGGACGATTGCAATATTTCATCGGTGGTGGAGCATTGCTCGACGTCGAGCTACAACGCTTCTTCATGTCGGTAGGCATTCCTATCTTCCAGGGCTACGGATTGAGCGAGGCGTCGCCAGTGATCAGTACGAATATTGGTGGACGAGCCAAATTCGGAAGTTCGGGAACTCCAGTCCACTATATGGATATTAAAATTTGCGATGCCGACGGTAAGGATTTGCCAAGCGGAGAGAAGGGAGAAATCGTCATCAAGGGAGGCAACGTGATGAAGGGTTACTGGAAGAACGAGGAAGCGACTAAAGATACCATCGTCGACGGTTGGCTTCACACCGGAGATATGGGTTATATCGACGCCGACGGATTCTTGCAGGTACTCGGACGCTTCAAGAGCCTGTTGATTTCAAGCGACGGTGAGAAATACTCACCAGAGGGAATTGAGGAGAGCATCGTGGAATTGTCGCCACTTATCGACCAGTGCATGCTATATAATAACCAATCGCCATACACGGTAGCGTTGATTGTTCCAAACGCATCGGCATTGAAAGCAAGGTTGAATGCAGACGGGCATGGAGATCTAAGTAAACCAGAGAATCAAAAGATAGCAGCCGATATGCTATGGAATGAAGTTTGCCAGATGCGTAAGGGAGGCAAATACGCAGGATTGCATCCAGAACGATGGTTGCCAGCCACAATGGGAGTGTTGAGCGAAGGATTCACAGAGGCCAACCACCTGTTGAACTCAACAATGAAGATGGTGCGACCAAAAGTTTGCGAGAAATATGCCGATTTAATCGAGTTTTTGATGACAACAGACGGAAAGAATATTTCCAACGACAAGAACTTGGATTCGATATCGAAATTATAAGGTAATTATATACGAGTTGTCCAAACACGCTTATTTTTCATACGCTCGCCCTACGGGCTCGCGTTGGTGGGGTGGTTAGGGCCCAAGAATCAAACATGGGCCCTTAACAATCCTCATTTTGGGACAACTACTATATAATCTCCAATTATCATCGTAGGGGAAGGTCTTGTGCCTTCCCCTACATTTCGACAACAAGGATACCTCTCTACTTTTGGGCGACCACAAAGGTTCGCCCCTACAATACACCGCAATGAACGACTTACTTGAAAACATAGCAAAAATCCACACCACAGAGATGGGTGTCGACAGAATCCGTCGTAATCTCAAACTCGCTGATAGCGTCGACGTCGTGAAATATTGCGTCGACGTGATTCTACGAGACAACTGCGTCATCACCAATCAAGGCAAGAATTGGTACGCTGAATCAGACGGAGAAATCATCACCGTCAACTCATATTCTTACACTATAATAACAGCAAAAAGAGCAAAACTAAAATAGGCCATTTTATCGACTAAATTCAAGGTTTTCTCGTTCTGACTTGATATTTTGCCGACGAAACTTAACATTTTATCGACAAAAACCTTTATTCTTTTGATTTTTTTCTTACTTTTGCCCCAGATTGATAACAAATCAAGAGGATATGAAACACACTTACAACTTTATTTCTCTACTCAAACCGCTATTCTCATCGGCAATAGTAGCAGCAAGCGTTTCGGCGTCTGCAAAGGTTACCATAACAGAGATCATGCCAAGCAATATCGCCACTACGGTCAGCGATAAGTTCGACTACAACGGCTACGTTGAGTTCTACAACGACGGAGATCCTATCGATTTGAAGGGTTGGTTTGTCAAGAACAAAAAAGGAGACAAAGAAAAAGGAACAGAGAAAGAGAACTGGTATTTCAAATTTACCGAATCACATATTTTGCCAACAGGCTACAGTGTAATGTTCTTCGGAAAAGAGGAGACATCAAGAGAAAAGGCCAAGAAGGTTAATCCTCTTTATGTAGGAAGTTTCAATAAGAAATTGACATCTGAAGCGGGAAGACTGATAATCTCGGCAGGCGAAACTGACACTATTACAATCACATATCCAGATCAGCACCCTCATCTATCTTATTCCAACGAGGGATTTATGGAGCCAACTCCAGGAGCGGAAAACGGTAAAGCTTACAAAATTACGGACCGAGTTGCAAAGCCCGTGTTTGGCGGAACAAAACCTGGACTTATCGGAGCCGGAAACACAGCGACTGCTGAATTGTCATGTCCAACTGAAGGAGCAAAAATTCTTTACACATTAGACGGAAGCATCCCAACTTTGGAGAATGGTATCGAATACGAAGCTCCAATCGAAATTTCAGACAACACAATCATCCGTGCGAAAGCGTTCAAGGAAGGCCTCCTTTATAGCGACGTCGTTACTGGATCATACCTATATTTAGGAGAATATTACCAGGAATGTGGAGAGACAACACTTCCAATCGTTTCAATCGTAGCAGACAGTATCGACTTGTATAGCGACTCTTTAGGAAGCATTGTGGTAGGAACAAACGGAGCTAAAACAATCTGTTCTTCAGACAAGATAAAGAAAGCCAACTACCATCAGGAGTGGTACCGTCCGGGCAATTTCGAATATATCGTAGATGGCAAATCAGTCAATAGCCAGGAGGTGGAGTTCGCTTTGCAGGGTGGATGTTCTCGTTCACATCCAGTGAAGAGTTTCAAGATCAAGACAAACAAACGTACAGGAGAGAACAAATTCCAATACAACAAATTCTTTGCTGACAGAAGCTATTCAAAATACAAAGCACTGACATTGAGAAACGGAGGTAACGGATACGGATACCTATTTCCTCGTTGGCGCGACGGCTTTATGCAGAATTTGGCAAAGGGTATGAATATCGACTTGCAGGCATATATGCCAGTAGCGTATTTCTTGAACGGTAAATTCCACGGAATGATGGGATTGCGTGAGAGAATGGATGAGACCTACATTGAGCAAAACTACGGCATCGAGGAGGATGAAATCGATTTCTTGAAAGTTGTGAACGGAGAAGGTTATGTGGCACAGTATGGATCGAATGAAGAATTCTATGCTATGCAGGAGTACGCTTACAATCACAACCAGGATCCTGACTTCTTCGACAACATGTGCAAGATGATGGACATGGACGAATACGTCGACTATCAAATTCTCGAACAATTCGTAGGTAACACAGACTGGGTAATCAACAACATCAAGGTTTGGAGAAAGAAGAACGGAGGAAAATGGCGTTGGATGGTGTATGACACAGACTTCGGTTTGTCTCAGCATACAAAAGTAACTCAAAACATGATGTTCTTCGCCGAAACAAATGGAGACAGCACCTACACAATGTTGTTCGAAGGATTGATCGAAAACGAAGATTTCAAGTATAAGTTTGCCGACAGATTCTTGTACGCGATAGACAAATACTTCAACAAGACTCGCACAAGTGCATTAATCGACTCAATGAAGGCACTAACTCAGGTTGACATGTGTGCAACCATGGCATGTGACAACTTTGGATATGTAGGCGACCAAGGCAAATATGATTCTGAAATCGAAAGTATGCGTTCATTCGCAAGTCGCCGACCTGCTCAAGTATACAAGCATTTGGCAGCATTATTAGATTTGGAAAATAAATTCACAGATGTCTCTGTAAGAGTTGAATTCGACGGTGCAGAAGAGCCTGAATACACATATTGGGTAAACAAGAACAAATTCGAGAATGAGGTATTCAACCAGAAGTTGTATGAAAAAGAACGCGTAAAAGTCGAAATTCAGTTGCCATTAGGCTATAAGGTGGCTTCTTGGACTATAAACGGAACATTGACAGAAGATCCAACTACAACAATGGTCATTGATAGTGCAAGCGCAGAAGGCACTGACATTCAGGTATTGTTGACTAAAGACGAGGACTTCTCAATTCCAAGATTGTATATCAACGAGGTTTGCGCGACAAACGGAGCTACAGAAGACGAGTTTGGATCTAAGCCAGACTGGATCGAGATCTACAACAGCGAGGCTCACGACGTAGACTTGGCAGGTATGGTAGTGAAGAATGTAACTGTAGGATTAAGCACAACAATTCCATTCGGATCATCATCTACAGTCATCCCAGCAAAGGGTCATGTGGTGCTTTGGGCAGACAAGGGTAAAAACGACAGCCCTCTTCACTTGAACTTCAAGTTGAATGCTGATCTTGGCCAGAAGTTACAGTTGATCTTGCCATTGGCTTCAGGAGACACATTGATTGATGAGATGACATACGTGAAGTTTGATAAGAATACCGAGCGTAACTACTCATTCGGTAGAGCTACAGACGGAGACACAGCAATGATCAAGTTTATAGGTTGTACAGACGAGGGATCTTATGGTATAAAGACGAATTCTCCACGTGCTGCAAACGGAAGCATTCTATGTTCACAGGAAACACTTGTTGGTGTTGATCAGATCGACGCAGAGGAAGAGATTCTTGTATATCCTAACCCAACAAGCACAGCATGGACATTCAACGCAGAAGGCAGCTACATAGTGACAAACATGCTTGGTCAGGTTATCGAATCTGGCGAGGCTGAAGCTGGGGCACAGTTCGGTGAAAATTATCCTGTAGGAATGTATGTTTTGAGAATGGATGGAACAGCAATCAAGATTGTAAAACAGTAATTTCTCTCATATATCCAATTAATTAGATTGCGGTGGCGAAGGTTCGTCACCGCAGTTTTTTTGTATATTTGCGTCAGATAAAAGGCAATCATGATACCAAAAGAATTTACAGATCACATTAGACAGGAAGCCGACGGTTGTCCAATCCTAATAATCATGATGGGGATTCCAGCGTCGGGCAAAAGCACATTTGTAGCCCGTCACTTGCAGGATTTCTCACGTATCAATCTCGACAACCTACGCACCAGAGAAAGAGAAGACGCGATGCTTCACGCTCTGTTTATCTCAGAAGAGGATATCGTCGTCGACAACACCAACGTTTCTCCGGAAGAAAGAGAGAAATACTTCCAGCTCGCCGAGAAAAACGGTTATATGGTTGTAGGTCTGTTTATGGAGAGCATCCTCAAAGATTGCATGAAAAGAAACGCTCAAAGGGAAGGCGACGCAAGGATTCCCGACAAAGGTGTCGAGGCTCGTGCCAAAGATCTAATCATGCCGACGGAAGACGAACCCTTCGATTATCTGTTTTATGGGAAAATGAAAGACGGAGACTTTGAAATAAATGCTAAATGCTAAATTTAAAATAAAAAAATGCGGAACGCTATAATTCAGCATTCCGCATTTAGCATTTATAATTTTTATTTCATTTTAACCTTCATCTTGATATCGTTCTTTGGACGATCACCAGGATTAGTCTCAACAGCAGCAATCTTGTCGATCACATCAAGACCTTCAACAACCTCACCGAAGACAGTGTACTCGTTGTCAAGGAATGGAGTACCACCGATCTCCATGTAATCCTTCTTCATCTGCTCTGGCATCTTCACGCTCTGTTTGTCCTTAAACTCATCGTTGACAGTCTTGATCAACTGATCCTGAAGAGCCTGTAGGCCAGCCTGGTCACGGTTCAAACGCATTGAGCGGATAGAATCCTTGTTTTCCTGAACCAACTGATCAAATCTTGCCTGCATAGCCTTCTGGCCAAGAGCGCGCTCCATCTGAGTCAACTCATTCTCGTTGTACTTCTTACCCTGAACGATGTAGAACTGGCAACCTGAAGATCTCTTCTCTGGATTAACCTGATCACCCTGGCGTGCAGCGGCAAGAGCACCCTTCTTATGATAGTGAGTAGGATAAACGAACTCAGCAGGCACTGTGTAACCCACGTCGCCAGCACCAAGCTGCTTACCTGCAGGAGCACCCTTTGAATCTGGGTCACCACCCTGCACCATAAAATCCTTAATCACACGGTGGAACAACAAATCGTTGTAGAATCCCTCCTTCACAAGTTTCAAGAAATTGTCACGGTGCTGAGGAGTGTCGTCGTATAGACGAACAACCATTGTTCCGTACTCACACTCAATCTTTACCAAGTTCTCTTTTTCTTTTGCTTCCATTCCCATAATGCTTGCCATAAACATGGCGATGAATAATATTAGTTTCTTTCTCATTTCGTTCATTCAAAAATTATAAATACAGATTGTTGGCGACGACGGATTGAGCCATTCCGTCTTACCGATTACAAAAATAAGAAAATCCGCTTTTTTTATCAACAAAGCACATTATTTTGGCAAAAAAAGCAACAAACATTTTTATTAAATGAAAACAATTCTTAATTTTGCACCCGCATTGCACATAAGTTACCAAATTAAGTGAAATAGTAAAAAAATTAAAATTCAAATAAAATGAAGAAAGATATTCATCCAGAGTCATACCGTCCTGTAGTATTCAAGGACATGTCTAATGGCGATATGTTTGTTTCACGCTCTACAGTGGCTACAAAGGACACTATCGAGATCGAAGGTGAGACTCTTCCATTGGTAAAGCTTGAAATCTCTAGCTCTTCTCACCCATTCTACACAGGTGTTAAGAAGATGGTTGACACAGCTGGACGTGTTGATAAGTTCCTTAGCAAGTACGGTAACCGTAAGAAGTAATAAAGGACTTGTCTTTATACAGCATAAGGGACATTTACCATTTTTGGTGAGTGTCCTTTTTTAATTTTATCTTTTTTCATCACCCTAACGTTAAGGTTAACGTCAACGTTACAGAAATATGAAAGTAGCAATTTTTGGAAATGTCAACCGTGAGGAGGTAGCCATCTACTCTGCCAAACTCATCCTTGAGTTGAAGAAAAGAAATGTGGCAATCTCTTGCGAACCCTATTTCTTGGAATTTCTCGACAGAAATGGCGTCAATACTCAGGATATCACAACGTTCTCTGAATGTAAGGAGATAGATGCCGACGTCGCATTTAGCGTTGGCGGTGACGGTACATTCATCCGTTCCGTTGCCAAAATTGCACGTCAGGAGATTCCTTTGCTTGGTATCAATGCCGGCCGCCTTGGTTTCTTGGCCGATGTCGACGGTGAAAAGGAAATCACTAAGGCAGTGGAGGCTATCGCGTCGGGCAACTATAAGGTGGAGGACCGTCCATTGCTCAAACTTTCTACCGACGGCAAGACGTTTTCAAAATTCAACTACGCAATCAACGAAATTGCCATCTTGAAGCAGGACACTTCTTCAATGATCGCAATCAACACATATATCAACGGTGAGTTTGTGACTAAGTATCAGGCAGACGGTCTTATCATCGCCACCGCAACTGGTTCCACAGCTTATGCAATGAGCGTCGGCGGACCAATCGTGGTGCCAAACGCATCTAATTTCATCATCACCCCCGTCGCTCCACACAGTCTTAGCATCCGTCCACTTGTAGTGACGGACGATTGCGAAATGGAGCTAAGCGTGGAGAGCCGCAACGGTCAGTTCCTGATCTCTCTCGACGGCAGAAGTGAAGTTTTCCCAGAGGACATCCGTCTGAAGGTGAGAAAAGCCGATTTCTATATGAAGACCATCCGTCTTCACAACCACTCTTTCTACACTACAATTCGTGAGAAATTGAATTGGGGATCGGACCAGAGAAAATATTAAACGAAAATATTTGGGCAATTATGAATAAGGAAGATCTTAAAATCGTATATATGGGCACACCCGACTTCGCGGTTGAACCGTTGAAGCGTCTGGTGGAAGATAATTATAATGTTGTAGGAGTCGTGACTATGCCAGACAAACCAGCTGGTCGTGGCCACAAACTACAATTCTCTCCGGTGAAGCAGTATGCCGTCGACAACAATCTACATGTGATGCAGCCAGAGAAGTTGAAGGCTGAGGAGTTTGTTAATGAGCTCCGTTCTCTCAACGCAGACCTTTTCATCGTGGTGGCATTCCGTATGCTTCCAGAGGTGGTGTGGGCTATGCCTCGTCTTGGCACATTCAACCTTCACGGTTCACTTCTTCCTCAGTATCGTGGTGCTGCTCCTCTCAACTGGGCTGTGATCAACGGTGAGACAGAAACAGGTATCACTACTTTCTTCTTAACTCACGAAATCGATACTGGCAAAATTATCCAGCAGGAGAAAATCGCTATCAATGAGGAAGATAACGTCGGAACAATCCATGATAAGTTGATGATCATGGGTGGTGATCTTGTGCTTGACACTGTAAAGAATATCATCGCTGGCACGATTGCCCCCAAACCACAGGAGGAGCTTTATGCTTCCGAATCAGAATTGAAACCTGCTCCAAAAATCTTCAAAGAGACTTGTCATTTGGACTTCAATAATCCAACTGAGAATATCCACAACCTTGTGCGTGGTCTTTCTCCATACCCTGCTGCTTGGGCAAACCTTGTGGCTGAAGGCAAAGAGGAGATGCAGATGAAGATCTACGAGACAAAGAAGGAGATCTGTGCTCATAATGCAGAGCCTGGCACACTTGTGACTGACGGAAAGAAATTCTTGAAGGTGGCAACTGCTGACGGTTATCTACACCTTTTGCAGATCCAGGTGCCAGGCAAAAAACGCCTACCAATCGAGGATTTCCTACGTGGATTCCGTTTTGACGCAGAATACAAACTTAATTAATAATTAATAGTGAATAATTAATAGTTGATTGTCTAAGGCAATTCATTAACAGTCAACCGCTAACTATTAACTACTAACCATTAACCCAAATGATAGATAGAGACAGCACGATTTGCGCCATAAGCACAGCTGCCGGCGTCGGTGGAATTGCAGTGATCAGAGTGTCTGGTCCGGATGCAATCAGTATCGTCGACGGGATTTTTTCATCATATCGTAAAGACGTGGCGTGCCACGTCTCTACTGACATATTGAAATCGAGCCCTACCCATGTGCTTAAATATGGTGTTATTGTCGACGGAGATGAAACCATCGACGATGTGGTGTGCGCCATCTTCAAGGATGGGAAATCCTACACTGGTGAAGACACTATCGAGATCTCATGCCACGGATCTATCTATATTCAAAAGAGAATCATAGAGTTGCTACTCCGCAAAGGCTGCAAGATGGCTGGACACGGAGAGTTCACTCAACGTGCATACCTTAACGGCAGAATGGATTTGTCGCAGGCAGAAGCCGTGGCAGATCTAATTGCGTCGACTTCGGCAAAAGCCCATCACATCGCTGTGAAGCAGATGAAGGGAGGCTTCTCCAACGAGTTGATGCAACTACGAATGTCGTTGCTTGAATTTGTGTCGCTTATCGAGCTTGAATTGGATTTCAGCGAAGAAGACGTGGAGTTTGCCGACAGAGCCAAGCTACGTGAGCTTATCGACGCCATAGAGCAGAGAGTCAGCAAGTTAGCCAACTCATTCAAAGCAGGCAACGCCATCAAGAATGGTATTCCAGTGGCAATCGTCGGCGAGACGAATGTCGGAAAATCAACATTGCTTAACCTGCTTCTTGGTGAGGAGAGAGCCATCGTCAGCGATATCCACGGCACAACACGTGACACTATCGAAGACACTTTGCAGGTCGACGGCTATACACTCCGTTTGATCGACACAGCAGGTATCCGCAACACCGATGATGCCATCGAAAACCTTGGTATCCAACGCTCGTATAAGATGATGGAGCAGGCAGATATCGTGATTTTCATCGTCGACGCAAAAAAAATCGATATCCGTAGAGACGGGGCACGCCCCGTCTTTGCTTGCCGTATCGTTGAAGACGGGGCATGCCCCGTCTCTACGGAAAAACCAACATTATTGCTTTTCAACAAATGCGACATTTGTGATCAATCAAAGATTGACGAATTGATGAAGATGGAACTTCCAAACAACATTGTCAAAATCCCAGTCTCAGCAAAGAACGGAGTCGGCAAGGAGGCAATCGAATCAGCGTTGGCTAAATTCGCAGAGAGTATTGCTGGCGAAGATAACGACGTCATCGTGACAAGTGCCCGTCATTACGCAGCACTCTGCGACGCACTTGCCGGAATCGACCGTGTGAAGAACGGCCTCAACACCAACCTCTCTGGCGACCTCATCAGTCGTGACATCCACGATATTCTCGATGCTCTTGCGTCGATCACAGGTGGAGAAATCACAACCGATGAAGTCCTTGGTAATATATTTGCGCATTTTTGCATCGGCAAGTAGTCTAACAAATCAAAGAATAAACAAACTATTATAAATGAATGTAATATGAGTGATAATGGAATAAGTCTAAATTTAGGAAATATCTTTGCTGACAGATTGGAAGAAGAAGCAAAGAAAAACGGATGGACAAAAGAAGAAAAAGAAAAAGCAGCGCAGCAGTTCTATAATAATATTTCAGAAGCACAGTCATCTCTAAAAGGTTGTGTTTCATACGGAGAGAACTTCCACTGGGCAATAACAAACCATATTGAGTTTGACGACGATTTGTATGAGAGGCTAAGTCTCCTAAGCGACAAAACTGGTTTTGAGATAGAAGTTTACAAAAGACTTGTGCAGCAGGAGGACGGTATCTATCTATACACAACAGCGAAATCTGAAGACAAGCACACTGATCTTTGTGCAAAACAGTTATGCGAAATTTGGGCGGACCCTGTCAAAGTTTGCATAAAGTCAGACTGTTGGGAGATGCTTCAAGAAGACATCGAAAAAATGTGATAGAAGCACATTTGCCAAGGGAAAACGAGTACGGAAAGCACACGATTGTCTGCCGCCATATTATAAAACATCACAATGAACAAACTATCCCAAATCTTCAAAGAAGATTCACATTATAGAGCACTATTCCTATCATTGCTATTCTCTGCAATCGGATTCGGATTGTATAAAGGAGTCATCGACAACTACATGGCGGAAGTGGTGAAGATCGAGGAATTCGACCGTGGATTGACTGAATTCTTCCGTGAACTACCAGGTCTGCTACTGGTGCTGATTCTTGCGATATTCTACAAGTCGTCGGCAGAGAGAATGTATAAGATCGGTATGATTATCATGGTGATAGGCATGACGATGCAGGCATTCATCTCGCCTACCAAACTGTTGGTTATCGCTGCAATATTCTTCTATTCGACGGGAGAACATATCCAGCTCGGCATGAAAAACACACTTTCTCTGGAGTATTCCAAAGACGGTAAGGGAGGAGAGGCACTTGGCTATCAGAACTCCATCTATCAGATTGGAAACCTCTTTGGATATGGTGTCATCATCGTCGCCTTTGCTCTTGTACAAAGCACCGCACTCTTCTCGCCAACATTCATGGCTGCAGCAATCTGTATGCTTTTGGCAATGCTGGTAAGTCTGAGAATGACAGGTCAGAGCAAGACAGACAAAAACAAAAGTCGATTCTACTTCAGAAAGAAATTTACAAAATACTATATGCTTGAGGTGTTCTACGGAGCACGAAAGCAAGTTTTCTTCACCTTCGGCCCATATGTATTGATTCTATTCTATGGAGCCGACGCCGGAACGATCAGTCTGCTTTTTGCCATCTCAGCGATAGCATGTTTCGCCTTGGCACCGATGGTAGGCAAACTCATCGACCGCATTGGTTATAAACCCGTTATGATTGGCGACACGTTGATTCTTGTCATCGTATGCTTCTTCTACGGTTATGCCCACCACCTTTTCGACATGCACACAGCCATGATCGTCTGCTGCGTCAACTATGTGCTCGACTCCATCATCTCCCTTGCGTCGATGGCATCCAACGTCTACGTGCAGGATATCTCCGACGATAAGAATGAGATGCGAGCAACCATCTCCACAGGAATCTCCGTCAACCATTTCATCACCATCTTCATCGCCCTACTCGGCGGCTGGATCTGGAAAGTGTTGGGCATCGAGACCTTGTTCTTTATCTCCGCAATCCTTGGATTGTGCAACAGTGCGTATGCAGCGACGATAAAGGGAAAAGGGGAATAATTATCATATCCAATTGCGACCGCAGTGCGGACGCAATTGGAATATTTTATTTTTCCTATCGTCACATATTATATTTTCAATATCTTTGCCTATTATGAACTTACAATTATTGTCATGAAAAAATACATAGTAGCATTGCTTTGCTCACTATTCTATAGTGTAGCGTCATTCTCGCAGAATGCAGGTGATAAGATCATCGGTATTTATCTGTTGAACTACGAAGGACACGAGTCCAAAGTGAAGATTTTCAAATATAAGGACGGTTATAGAGTCCATAACCACTGGATGAAAGAGCCTAATCTTCCAGATGGAACTCCAATCAAGGATGTGAATAATCCAGACAAATCAAAGCGCAACACGCCAATGACAGAAGTTGTATTCGTCGACAAGCTTATCTACAAGGATGGTGAATGGTGCGACGGTAAAATCTACGATCCAGTCAGTGGCAAATTCTTCAACGTCAAAATGGCGTTTGACGACGACACGACCCTACACGTGAAAGCCGGACTGTGGGGATTATATCCAAAATCACTATATTGGAAGAAACTGCCTTCAGACAAATGAAAACCATTTTATTCCTACACGGATTTTTCGCCAGTGGACAATGCGTCCCTGCCAATGCATTGAGAGATGTCTTCGGGGAGACGGTGCGAGTGTTGACTCCGGATTTACCTATTCATCCGAAAGAAGCATTGGAACTCATCCATAAGATTTGCGACAAGGAGAATCCCGACTTGATCATCGGCAACAGTTGTGGCTCGTTCTACGCTCAGATGATAGCCCCCGTCGTCGGCATTCCAGCCCTTCTTGGAAATCCGTATTTCAAGATGACGGAATTCTTGGTGGAGCGTGTAGGAAACCATCAGTATAAAGCCCCCCGTGTCGACGGGAAACAAGATTTCACTATCGACGAGAATCTAATCAAGGAGTTTGCGGAGATCGAAAATGAGCAGTTCAACTTCATGTCGCCTTTCTATAAAGATAAAATCTGGGGAATTTTCGGAGACAATGATCCAATCGCCCATTTTGAACCGACTTTCCTTGAACATTATGATAAATCACATCATTTTCCCGGAGCCCACACACCAACAGCAGATGAGGTGAAGGAATATTACGTACCGTTGGCAAAGAGAATGCTTGAGGCGTTTCCAAAGAAAGAAACTCGATTCTTCCAACACTTCAAGGGCGGAAAATACCGTTTTGTGAGAACAGCCTTCGACTCTGAAACACAGGAAAGAATGGTGGTGTATCAGGCACTTTACGGAGATGAGAATTATTGGGTACGCCCAGAAAAAATGTTTTTTGAGACAGTGGAGAGAGAAGGAAAGAGATTCCCACGTTTTACGGAAATAGAAGAGTAAAATCCTATTGTCTCATAACTTTGTTCAACACCCATGTTCCCACCGTCGACCATGATGGCATCTTCTTGACTCGACGTCGCACTCCAGGACGATCCAATAGGAGGAACACTACAATGAACGCAAGACATGCGTAGATCATCCAACCATATAGAATCTTGATGGTCTGGGCCAACAACCCTTCCACCATTCCTTCCATATAATGCGACATATCAAAAGGCGACGCAGTAAAGCCGACGAGGTTGATATAACCATTGTAGCGGGCGAATCCGTCGCCAACATAATAACCGATGCCATTAGCTAAAAATGCAGCTCCAACGGTTCCTCCTCCAAACATGTGGAAGAAATTGAAAATGCAGAGTGCCTGAAAGAAATGTTCGAACGACATGACCTCATCCAACGACCACATCAATGCAATACAGAGGATGGCATAACCGAAACCTCTAAAGATAAGTGGCGGCACAAGTTGATAATAGCCAACTTGCGGATCTACAAGGAAATAGAATCCGACGCAATACAAACAAATCGCCGACATTCCTATGATAATCAGTCGGTACGGTTTCCACGTCATCACTTTCAACCAACCAAGCGAGAAAAGGCAGCCTGTCCACGCTCCTATCAACGACCACTGGTTGAGTGTCTCGTAGGTAAGGTCGGAATAATGCATCACCTCTTCATAATATATCGTCTCCAACACATGCTCCACCGACATGATAAGCTCAAATATCATCACAAAGAATATGATCGGACGGAAATAGCGGTAGCGGACTATCTTCCACTCGATATACGAATGCGGATTATTCTTCATTCGTATCATAAGTGCAGCCAACGTGATACATGCTGCCGCTGTGCATAGCTGTATGGTGCTTGAATGCCACCACTGTAGCCAGTCGCCATAGTTAAGCACGTAGGCACAAAGAAGGAAAAACAATATCCAACCTGCCGCCGACAGCCAGTCAATTCCCTGAAGCGGCACTCGTCTCTCGGGTGGCATCGGGCAGAATGGTCGTGTGAGCAACGCTTGTACGGTGAGAACGACAAGCATAAGTCCGACCACAAACCAATGCATCATAGTCCAGTGCATGTGGAAAGCCAATGTTGCGGCAAGCAAACCTGCACCCTCAATTGCAGTAAGCAGGATTATATGCAATATCGGAAAGAAGACGCCAAAATTACGCGTCGGAGTCATCCACAACTGGATATTGGACATGCATTCAAATGTTCCCTGTATCTTGGCACAACCTGCGATGATACAAACTACCCACATCACAGGCAATGGCAGTTTATGCATTGTAAGCAGATTGCAGACGAGGATGACTGAGGCTGCAGTCATAAGCAAAAACTTATTGCTAAAATGAAATTTCATTCTGAAAAGCACAGGGAACCATGCCGCCATACCTGCCAAATTACAGTAGAGAAGGAACACCACGTCTTCCCTCATCCACGAATGCTCGCCAATCATGTCATTCATTGCTCCAAGGTAGACGCCTCCACTAAACTGGAAACAGAATGCCAACAGTACGTATATCCACGGACGTATTCCTTCTGGAACCCAGTCGTGGTACATCGGCATTGAAAATGGGGGAATTTTCTCTTCCATCAGTATCTCACTTCACATTCCACATTCATGCCTGCGCAAAGTCGGTCAGACACAGCATTCTTAGCAAACTTGATACGTACTGGTATGCGTTGCTCCACCTTGACAAAATTACCTGTAGCGTTATCCTGTGGTATCATTGAGTAGGCTGAACCTGTAGCGTCGCTTATACGCTCCACCTCACCCTCAAACTTAGCTCCAGGCACCGCGTCGACGGTGATGTCAACCTTACTTCCTACTGCGATATTAGGCATCTGCGTCTCTCGATAGTTTGCCACAACCCACTTCTCAGAATTGTCGACGATGCAACACATTGTCTGGCCGGGATTGACCAACTGACCTACGTGAATATCCTTTCTTCCGATCACTCCATCAGCTGTGGCGACGATAACAGTGTACGACAGATTGAGTTCAGCCATCTCCACAGCAGCACGTGCAGCCTCGATTCCTGCACGCGACTGTGATAGTCGGTGCCCTTGTTCATTCTTCACACTGGCAAGCGACGTCTTCTGATTATTCACAGCTTCATAACGAGCTTTAGCAGAAAGATAAGCGGTATGCACGGCATCGTATTGCTGACGTGTGACGGCATCTTTCTTCAGCAAAGCAGCGAAACGATCCTCTTCACGTTTGGCATTCTCCATCTGCACCAACGCCTCCTCCACAGCAGAGTTTGTCACATCCATATTGGCAGCGGTTGTGGAGATGCTGGCTCCTGTAGCCGAACTTCCTGCCTGTGCGTTGGCCAAGCCTGCTCTTGCCTGTGCCAATGCCAAACGAAACTCCGCATCCTCTATGACTACAAGTGTATCACCCTTCTTTACCATCTGAAACTCGTCGAAACGGATTTCCTTGATGAATCCTGGCACTCTTGTGTTCACTGGAGTGATATGCTGTTCGATATGGGCATTATCCGTAAACTCCACATTTCCAAAGTGGACAAACTTATTGATTACTATTGCTATTCCTGTTATCAGCAACACTGCGATGATAATGTTGTAAGCTAATCTTACCGTCTTTTTATTATCCATTTGATTCTAAATTATTGACTAAGTTGAATATTGAAATAAACGAGGATTGATAAGTGCGAAACGCCCTAACACCCTCCTCATTCGCGAACCCGAAGGGTGAGCGACAATTTTCTTATAAATTGTTAGCTATAAACTTAAGTTTATAATATGCGAAAGCAATATTTACCCACGCGTCGACCTCACGAAGTTCAGCCGACAGCTTGATATTGCTTGCGTCGAGCATATCGGTGATAAGAGCCAACGAATTGAGATAGCGCTCGTTGATGACATCATAGTTTTGTGTGGCAAGTTCCACACTCTTATGCTGTGTCTCAAGCTCCACATAACTCTGCATATAGAGAGTGTAAGCCTCTTGGATTCTATTGTCAAGCATCTCTGCGACGACAGATTTCTGCGACTCCGACAATTCAAGTTCAGATTTTGCCCGGCTGATTTTCTTGTTTGATCTCCAGATATTGCCAAGCGAATACTGCACTCCTATTCCCACATACCAGATATTGAAATTCTTGTCGACGGGAGGAATATCATAAGTGAATGGTCCACTGAAATTATCAGCTGCGACGAGGGCTATTTTTGGCAACAGGTCACTCTTGGCAATCTTAAGTTTCTGCTCTGCCATCTGTGTCCCCAGCTCTACCTTTTTCAAATCCGTCGACTCGGTTGACGATAATGACTGCCAATGAGCTTCTCCCTCTTGGCTGTATTTTAAATCTGTGATGGAAATGTCAGGAACAATAGTCTCGTCATCTAAACCTAACGCATTGCATAACTGATGGTTGACCACAACTCTTGCATCCTCCACCTTACGCTTTCCCAACGTAAGTTCCTGAAGTTGCAACTCATATCGAGTGATATCATTGCGGAGTGCCATACCCTCGTCACGCTTGGCGTTGACCTGCTCGATAAGATGGTTCATCAGCTGGATGTTCTCATCGTACACACGCACAGCATTATCGAGTTTGATAAGTTCAAGATATTGTGCAAGTGCAGAAAAACGCACATTATTACGAGTGCCAGATAGATTTGTTTCCTCCATCTCCTTGCCAAGTTCAGCCAACTTTATTCCGGCATTGACTGCACCTCCAGCATAGATGGTCTGTTGAGCCTCAACCACAAAAGAGTTGCCCCAGCGAGGCTGACTGAAAGAAGTGGCATTCGAAAAATCACGATCCAGCATCACCACATCACCATTAAAACTTCCAGAAAGCTGAGCATTGACGCCCGGCAAACGATTGCTCTTCGCAGAAGCAACTCCATGTGAAGCTGATTCTACACTTATTCTTCCGCTCTTCAACTGACTGTTGTTCTCCTCGACAAGAGAGAATAGATCATCAATACTCATCTTTCGTTGTGCATTTGCCGACGTGATTAAGCAAAACAACAACAGCCACATTAGCGTTTTCTTTCCCATTTTTTTTCATTTTTATCTGAGTGCAAAGGTAAACTCTTCCACTTGATTTTTGATTTACGATTTTCAGCATATAATGTTTGAAACTTCGCATTAAACCTATATAATCATACGATATATGCCTTAAATCAGACAAATAACACATAAAGGGTAACATTCAACATACAAAATCAAACCATCACGACTATTTTTGCAATATGGTCAACAATATCACACCCAGTATTCTTTCGGAAACACCGGGCATTATATGCCTGGAAGACGATTTCGCACTTGCCGACAATCTGTCGAAAGTGCCATATATTAATGGTGCCTTCCAGTCGGAAATGCTCATATTGTTTATTTGCAAAAAGGGCAATATGCAACTGACAATTTCAGATGAAAACAAGCAGATGAGTGCTGGAGACGCGTTTCTTTGCAAGCCACGTCAGCCAATACTTCAAGTATTGAGCAGCAGCGATTGCCAAGTCTGGGTACTATTCTACTCTCCTCATATTGTCGACTTCATTCTGCCAGCACGACATAATCTGTCGAAAGTGTTGGAGGGAGAGTTTCATCCACTGATCCATTTTACAGAAAATGAAGCTGACGAAAATATCTTCGTATTGCTCAATATGTTACGTCAGAGAGGGAGCGATCCAAACCTAACATTCAGGAGCAACACCATCTATCATCTTTTCAGCACTCTGCTGTTTGAAGTGCTCAATCAATGTTGCAAACCATTGCGTCTACAAGAAGACACGACAAACAATAACGATCAAACAAGCAGAGCGGACTCTATTTTCAAAGAATTCCTCAAATATTTGAATGAAGACGGAGGTTGCCATAGAACCGTCGCCTTCTATGCTGACCGTCTGTACATTTCGCCAAAGCATTTGTCGAAAGTGATTAAGGAAAAAAGTGGAAACCGTACACTTGACGTTATCAATAAGCATGCAATGCAACAGATAAAATTGGATATCAAACTTACGGATACTCCTATTCAGCAGATAGCCATCAAATACAATTTTTCCAACTTCTCATTTTTCTGCCAATATGTAAAGCAACACCTTGGCATGACACCTCAGGAATATAGAGAGAAATAAAGTTTTCACTACTTTTGTAGATCTAAATAAGTATTCATGGAACTAATCAAGATTCATTCATCAAAAGATCCGTTGATTGCCCACGCGGCACAACTTTATGAATCAGCTTTTCCTGCCGACGAGAGGACTGAGACAGATAAGTTCTTGGCAATGATTGACAACTGTCCGAAGATGACTTTCAACGCTATTGTCGACGACGGAGATTTTGCAGGTATGGCTGTCATCTGGGATCTTGGCATCTGCCGCTATCTTCTCTACCTTGCTGTAGAGGAAGAGAAGCGAAATAAAGGGTTGGGAGGCAAGACGTTGCATCTTCTCCAAGCGGAGTCGGAACTGCCGATAATCGGTGAAGTGGAGAGGCCCATCAACGAGATGAATGCCAGACGAATCGAGTTTTATAAGCGTAACGGATTCCACGTCGAGACGGAAAATCCAGAGATCCTTAACGACTGCCACACCTACTCCACTTGCGTTCTCCAGTTGATTTCTACAAAACCTCTTGACAATCTTGCGGAATGTCAAAGACGCGTCGTCGAGACGGTTTATAAATCAATGCATTAATCCCTTCTCCATGACCATTCGTGAGCGTGTAATAAACGATAAATCCATCACTGAGTTTCAACGCAAAGTTTACTTGGCATTGCTGGAAGTGCCACGTGGAGAGACCATCTCCTACAAGGCACTTGGACAGAGAATCGGATGCCGTAGTGCTCAAGCCATCGGTCAGGCTCTCAAACGAAACCCTTTTGCTCCGGAGGTTCCTTGCCACAGAGTAATCGCGTCGGACGGATCCATAGGTGGATTTCACGGCCAACGCGATGGTGAAATGATTGAAAAGAAAATCAAATTGTTGGAAGAGGAAAAACTAAAATCTGACAGTTCTATCTAACTTAATCTCCATGTGGAAGATTCTATCATAAGGAATAAAACAATATGAATATAATCAAAATACCTAATTGGATAGCGTCGCATATCACGCTGATTGTCATTGTAGTAACTGCTATCGCTTTATTTGTACCGTCGTCTTTCCTATGGATAAGTCCGAAGGCCATCACTCCTATGCTCGGAGTCGTGATGTTTGGAATGGGATTGACATTGAAGCCGTCCGACTTCAAACCCGTACTGATGCATCCAAAGGAGATAGTGATTGGTGAGTTGGCACAATTCATCATCATGCCACTCGTGGCGTGGGGGCTATGCAGTCTGCTTAATCTGCCTCCGGAACTTGCTTTGGGAGTGATACTTGTGGGATGTTGTCCGGGCGGAACAGCCAGCAATGTGATTTGCTATATAGCCAAGGGCGACGTCGCTCTTAGCGTCGCTATGACCGGAGTATCCACCCTACTCGCTCCATTCGCCACACCGGCATTGGTGTTATTATTAGCCGGGAAGACGGTGGAGGTGGATATTGTGGGAATGTTCATAAGCATCGTTCAGGTGGTGATATTGCCGATAATCGCAGGACTTTTCATCAACCATCATTTCAAGAATTTCACACAGAGAATCACCCCATATCTGCCGATGTTTTCGACGCTTGCCATTGCCACCATCATCGGAATCATCGTCTCTCACAATGCACAAAACATCATCGGATGCAGTATGCTTGTAGCTGTCGCTGTAATCCTACATAATATTCTTGGCCTATCTCTTGGCTACGTTGCAAGTATGCTGATGGGATTGCCACCAGAGAAACGAACTTCCATAAGCATTGAGGTGGGAATGCAAAACTCAGGCCTCGCCACATCACTTGCCACAGCCCACTTTGCGATGTATCCGTTGGCTGCGGTGCCAGGAGCCATCTTCTCTGTTTGGCATAACTTTTCGGGCAGTATAGCGGCACAAATCTTGAAGAGATGGAATAAGTAAAACGTTGATATCTCCCATTTTCACTCCATATAAATGATCTACGATGTCAAGAAAAATGTGAAATTTTGCTCAACATTCGTCAGAAAAAGTGTAAGGTAAAGTCATTTTGTCGTCAAAAAAAATGTAATTTTGCACTGGAAATTCATCAAAAAAAATGTAACGATATGGAACGCACCTTATATAAGTCGCTAATAAAGTGGAAGATAAAAGAGGATAGAAGACCTCTTATCCTAAACGGTGCTCGTCAGGTAGGAAAAACATATCTGATCAATGAATTTGCAAGAAATGAGTACAAGAAATTCGCATTCTTCAGTTTAGACAGACAACCGCTTGTACGTGAAGTGTTTGAACATAGAGGAGACACAGACAAAATCATCCGTAACCTATCTGCATTGTCAGAAATAGATATAACGCCACATGACACACTGATATTTCTTGATGAAATACAAGATTGTCCCAAAGCACTTGAATCTCTTAAATTTTTTTGTGAAGACGCTCCCGATTATCATATAGTTGTAGCCGGATCATTGTTAGGCATATCTCTGCACAACGGGATTTCGTTTCCAGTCGGGAAAGTTGACATGCTACGTCTATATCCAATGTCGTTTGAAGAGTTTCTATTGGCAATGGACAAACCAAAACTTGTGGAGGAGCTGAAACGTGGAGATTGGGAAATAATAAACGCGCTATCTGACGTTTACAAAGATTTGTTACGTCAATATTATTACGTGGGAGGTATGCCCTCAGCGGTTCTTGCATTCGTCCAAAATCTGGGACTCAATGAAGTTCGTGCCCGTCAAAAACAGATTCTTTTCGACTACTCACGTGATTTCTCAAAACATGCTCCATCATCCCAAGTGCCAAGAATCCAAATGGTGTGGAACAGCATTCCGTCGCAACTCGCAAAAGACAACAAAAAGTTTATATATGGAGCGATGAAAAAAGGAGCCAGAGCCAACGAATTTGAGCTTGCAATTCAGTGGTTGATCGACGCTGGTCTGATATATAAAGTAAATCGCGTCAACTCTATAAAAATGCCTTTGAAATTCTATGAGGATTTCTCTGCGTTCAAACTATTCGTGCTCGACGTGGGGTTGATGGGAGCAATGGTGGACGTCCCCGCCTCTTCAATCCTCATAAACGACCAAATCTTCTCTGAATATAAGGGAGCATTTACCGAACTATTTGTTTGTTGCCAACTTACAACTACAGCCATTCCTTTCTATTATCATAGTGTCGACAACTCTACTATTGAGATTGATTTCGCAATCCAACTCGCGGATAAAGTGTATCCTGTAGAGGTAAAAGCAGAGGAAAATGTACATGCAAAATCATTGAAAACATTTATGGCAAAGAATCCAGATCTTGAAGCCATTCGCATTTCAATGAAAAACCATATCAAACAAGATTGGCTGGAATGTCTTCCTCTTTATGCATTTACAGAAGAAATAGAGAGACGAATCAATTAAACAAAATTAAATAACCAACCCTACTCGATAGGATGGCTATAATTATTTGCGTCTTAAATATTTATTTCGATTTACCCCAACGTCGCCAAGAATTCGTCGTACGACATTAGTTTTGTTCCATTTTTGGCTGCCTTCTGCAGTTTTGAACTTCCGGAATTTGGATCGGCACACACCAATATACTCAAATCCTTTGTCACCGCATCTTTCACATCATATTTGCCTTTTGCCATCTCCGTAAGCTGACCACGTGAATAGCCAGGACATGCTCCTGTGAAGCAGACACTTGGAAGAGATTCTGTACTTTCCTCTGCTTCCATTTCGTCGACATTCTTGAATATGAAGAACTTTCTCAACGCCTCGATTTCGCTTGAATATGAATCCAAGAACTCAAGCAATGCGTTGGCTGTGGTGTCGGCATAACCATCGATTAAGACAATCTCGTCGTATTTTAATGATAAGATATCGTCAAGCGACTTACGGCCCAACTGGTTGAGTTTCTTCTCGTCAAACAATTTCAAATCGAAAGTTGCCAAAAACTGCGACGCTGTGATTGGCTGGGCTAACGCGTCTCGCATCTGAGCGTAGATCTTTTCTCCGTTCAAGCCTCCAGCATACTTGTTCAGAATACTCTTGTCGTCGGACATACACATTGCCAAGAAATCTTCCACTGGCAAACTCTCGTCTTCCAAATTCTTTAGGAATGCTTCTCCCGCACCCTTCACTCCAAACACTTTGAATAGTCGTCCGTAACGATGGCCAACCTTCTTTGGACATGCAGGATTCATACAAACAGGTATTCCTGAACTGTTTACCTCCACGTCGCCTCCACACACAGGGCATGTCGACGGTACAGTAAACGCATTCTGCTTTGGATGCAACACTTTATCAATCTGTGGGATGATTAGTCCATGCTTTGTCATGATGACCTCAGCACCTTCATACACTCCCAACTCGTTCATAATATTGACGTTAGCCAAACTTGCTTTCGACACGGTTGTGCCTTCCAACTCCACAGGCTCAACTTCAGCCACTGGGCCAAAGTACTTGCCCCTAAGCTGCCAAACGATACGTTTGACTGTTGTGACCGCAGACTGACAATTCGGTTTGTAAGCCACATTATTAAGCGGAGTGTGACGCATCAAATCCTCCTTGCTGACAATATTCTGCTTGATCACAATTCCGTCGCACGGAATCTCACCATTCGGTTCAAGTGAATCTTTCCACTGTTTTAGACCTTCAAGAGTTGGATTCGTTTCATAACGTGGAATATCAAATCCATTATCTTTTAGAAATGCAAGTTTTCCTGATTCAGAAACGTCCTGCTTATTGTCTTTGTCGAAAAGATCGTAGGCTATGAAATTCAGTTTCTCACAATCCTTACCATCAAGACGCTTGATGATTCCGGCAGCCATGTTTCTCGGATTCTTACCCTCTGGGAAATGTTTTTCAAACACAGAACGGAACATCACCACCTCACCACGAATACTGCCACTAAAATCTGCAGCCAACTGAGCTGGCACGCCCTGCACCTTTGACACATTGGCTGTAGTGTCGTCGCCATACTCACCGTCGCCACGAGAACGAACGTATGCCAACTTGCCATGCTCGTAAGTCAGCAACTGGCCATTACCGTCGATTTTAAGTTCGGCAATCAGATTATTATGCGGATGCTTGCTCCACCACTCTGCCATCTCCTCGTCGGTGTTACACTTCTCAAGAGTACCCATAGTGGCGTCAAGTTTATACTTAGTGGAAACACCTTTAAGGTCACTGCCTACAACATCATTCAAAAGTTTGGAATCAGGCTGTTCTTTCTTAAGTTTAGCGATTAACGCATCATAATCAGAGTCGCTGATAAGTTCATTTCCCTGATAATACGCGTCGGCATATTTCTTTATTTCAATTTCTAATTCAGTCATAGACACCTTAAAAAATGGTTAATTATAAACTTGATAAACAACAATGCAAATATAATATAATCGTTTGGCTTTCACAACTCCCTCATTAAAATCAAAATCAGTATCTTTGCCATAGAATCAACTATCGCTACTACAAAAAAAATATGAAAGTCCTATCAAATTCACTACGAATCATAATCGCGACAGTCGCAATAATCATATTGAGCGGATGTGATCCCAAGTCGACGACGGGAATCTTCACCGTCGAGGCAGACTCCATCTATGCGAAAGAGGCGGATGCCTTTATAGCGTCTGGTGCGACGAAGGGGCAAGCGGCTCAGACCGAAGCCATCCGTAAAGCCATCGCAGGTGATTCCGAAGCGTTGAATGCGATCCGTAATGGAAGGTCGAAAAAAGATTATGTCGACGGAAGAGTTGCCGTCAACGATTCATTGCCAAACATCCGAATCTATACTCCGTCGGGGGAGAAGAAAAGACGACCAGTGCTTCTATATCTACACGGAGGAGGCTGGTGTTTCGGAAGCATCAAGAGTTGCTCACGTTTCTGCACAGAATTGAGTGCCAATGCCGACATTGTCATAGCCGCGTTGGATTACCGTCTTGCGCCGGAGAATCCCTACCCGTCAGCCATCAACGATTGCGTCGACGCCATCAAATACCTGTCTGTCCATGCCGACGAGTTGGGAATCGACACCACACGAATCTCCATCGGCGGTGATTCGTCGGGAGGCAACTTGGCTATCGTAAGTGCGTTGAAATCAGAAAATTCTATCCATTCGCTTTTGTTATTCTACCCAGTGACAAACGTGAGCAAACCATACGGTGAATCGTGGCAGACCTACGGAGAAGGCTATGCCAACGACGCAGAAATCATGGAAGCGTTCACCGACGCCTATATTCCACAGGAGCAAAGATCAATAGGTTTGGTATCTCCGTTGAATCTCAACGACGACGAATTGAAAAGATTGCCAAACACCCTACTCGTCGCAGCGGAACGAGATGTGCTTTACGACCAAGGCAAGAGTTTCATCCACAAACTCCACGATTTGAAAGTTCCAGCCCAACATATCACCATCAACGGCTCGGTGCATCTCTTCATCACAGTGCCAGGTCAGGATGCAGCGTTCTATAAATCAGTGGAATTGGCGAAAGATTTTTTGACTGTTTTGTAAATACATTAATAGCTCATGCTTACTTGAGTGAACATATTAAAATATGAGGCAGCCCTTTCAATTAGGAATTTTGTGAAAATCGCATTAAAAACACCTGGAATTCTGTGAAATCCGAATCAAAAAGTATTGGAATTTTGTGAAAATAAAATACTTTTGCATTGGAATTTTGTGAAATAGAATCTATATATGATTGAAAGAAAGATAGATACATACTTAAACGAGTGGAAAGCAAGCAGCAACAAAAAACCGCTGATTATTAAGGGTGCTCGTCAGATTGGAAAAACATACTCCATTATGCAATTTGCAACGTCTTCCTATAAGTATGTTGTCAATATCAATTTTGCACTTCAAGAGAAATTCAAATCTATTTTCGACGATGGTTTTGAGGTTGATACAATCATAAACAACATCACATTATTGAATCAGGACATAAAGGTCGAAGCAAACAACACTCTCATATTTTTTGATGAACTGCAAGCTTGTCCTAATTGCGCCACAAGCCTAAAATCGTTTGCCATCGACGGCAGATACGATGTGATATGCTCTGGTTCGTTGATGGGCATTAATTATCATGAAATAGAATCAAACAGTGTAGGATATAAAACAGATTATGAAATGCATTCTCTTGATTTTGAAGAGTTTCTTTGGGCAAAAGGCTATTCAAAAGGACAGGTGGAAAGCATTTATAAACACTTAAAGGACGGTACTCCTTTTTCTACTACAGAATTAGACGTTTGGTTCTCATGTTTCAAAGAGTACATGATCGTGGGAGGAATGCCGGAAGTGGTGCAAAAATATGTCTCGCAAAAAAACTATTCTGGGATTCTTGATATGCAAAAACAACTTCTTCTCGACTATGAAGAGGACATAACGAAATACGCAATTGGATTAGACAAAGGGAAAATCAAAAACGTATATAGCAACATCTCCGTCTTTCTTGCAAAAGAGAACAAGAAATACCAGATAAGCAAGATTTCTCGCAATGCAAGAAATAGGGATTATATTGGCACGACGGAATGGCTTGCCGACGCAGGTATCGTGTCGCCATGCTATTGTTTGGAATCACTTGAATTGCCGCTAAAAGGGAATTATAATCCGAACAACTACAAACTTTACTATAAAGAGACATCTCTTCTAATCGCATCTATGGAAGAGGAAGCTCAGGAAGATTTGCGAGCAAACAAGAATTTCAACACCTATAAAGGAGCCATCTACGAAAATATCGTCGCAGATGCTCTCACAAAACAGGGATACGATCTTTATTTCTATAAAAACGAGAAAAGCACCGTTGATATGGACTTTTTTGTGAGAGACACCGAAAGTTTAATTCCTATAGAGGTAAAAGCAAAAGACAATCCGACGCCATCTCTCAACAAACTAATCGAGACTGAAAACGTGAATTATGGCATAAAACTTTGCTATAAAAACTATGGTTTCAATGGTAAGTTCTACACTATCCCATACTTTGCTGTGTTTTGCTTGAAAAGATGGATTAAAGAGAAAAAGTAATGTTCGAGGGCTGTCCATGTCCAAGACCTGCATGGTATAAGAAATAACAATAAACATCAATCATTATGCAAACAATATCCAAGACCATTATACTGCTGTTAGCAATCGTATTCAGCACTATAGCCAATGCCCAATACAAATACTTTCCTAAGACTACAGAGGAACTTAAAGAGGCAATAAATGCCGAAATAGCCATACAAGGAGACTCGGCAGACTTGAATTGTATAAACACCTCCGACGTAACAGACATGTACGAACTATTCTATGAAAGTGAGTTCAATGGGGACATATCAAAGTGGGATGTAAGCAACGTTACCAATATGAGTTATATGTTTACTGCTAGCCCGTTCAACGGGGACATATCAAATTGGAATGTTCGCAACGTTACCCATATGAGTGCTATGTTCGCTAGTTGCCAGTTCAACGGAGACATCTCTAAATGGGATGTAAGCAACGTTATAGATATGAAAAGCATGTTCTGGTATAGCCAGTTCAACGGGGACATCTCAAAATGGGATGTGAGCAACGTTACCAATATGAGTTATATGTTTACTGCTAGCCCGTTCAACGGGAACATCTCGAAATGGAATGTAAGCAACGTGACCGATATGAAAAGAATGTTCTGGTGTAGCCAGTTCAACGGGGACATATCAAAGTGGAATGTAAGTAACGTTACCAACATGATCGAAATGTTCGCTAAAAGCCAGTTTAACGGGGACATATCAAAGTGGGATGTAAGCAACGTTACCGATATGAAAAGAATGTTCTGGTGTAGCCAGTTCAACGGGGACATATCAAAGTGGAATGTAAGTAACGTTACCAACATGATCGAAATGTTCGCTAAAAGCCAGTTTAACGGGGACATATCAAAGTGGGATGTAAACAACGTGACCGATATGTCCGAAATGTTCGCTTACAGTCTGTTCAACGGGGATATCTCAAATTGGAATGTAAGCAACGTTAAGTATATGAGATCCATGTTCGCTTACACCCAATTCAACGGAGACATCTCGAAATGGGATGTATGTAACGTTACTAATATGTCGTGGATGTTCGCTCACAGCCAGTTCAACGGGAATATTTCAAAGTGGGATGTAAGCAACGTTACCGATATGAGAAACATGTTCGGTAACAGCCCATTCAACGGAAACATATCAAAGTGGAATGTAAGTAACGTTACTAATATGTCGAAGATGTTCGGTAACTGCCCATTCAACGGTAACATCTCGAAATGGAATGTAAGCAACGTTATCGATATGTCCAAAATGTTCGAGGGCTGCCCATGTCCAAGACCAGCGTGGTATAAGGAATAACAATAAACATCAATCATTATGCAAACAATATCCAAGACCATTATACTGCTGTTAGCAATCGTATTCAGCACTATAGCCAATGCCCAACACAAATACTTCCCTAAGACTACAGAGGAACTTAAAGAGGCAATAAATGCCGAAATAGCCATACAGGGAGACTCGGCAGACTTGAATTGTATAAACACCTCCAAAATAACCGATATGTCCTTCATGTTCTCGATCAGTCAATTCAACGGAGACATCTCGAAATGGGATGTAAGCAACGTGACCGATATGAGAGGTATGTTCGCTTACAGTCTGTTCAACGGGGATATCTCAAATTGGAATGTAAGCAACGTTACCAATATGAGTAAAATGTTTTATAGTAGCCAATTCAACGGAGACATCTCGAAATGGGATGTAAGCAACGTGACCGATATGAGAG
>JAKSKW010000004.1 GCA_024401495.1 Paludibacteraceae bacterium | reverse complement strand
TTTTCGTTGATTTTTAAATACGAAAAGAGGGCATATCTATTTTGATACACCCTCTTTCATCTTTTGAAAATGTTTTGCTGATGAAAAAGCACCGTCGTTCAGAAATGAATGACGGTGCTTTTTTGGTGGTTGAGAAAGTGTTATATTTTTTAGTAGTATTTTCCTTCTACTGGCTCCACGTAATCGTCAGGGACAACTACGTAACCAGTGAATAATATCAAGCCTGTGTTAGCCTCTCTGATGGCATAATAGAATGGACGATCGACGTTCATATAATAGTTAAAGTGCTCTCCAGATGTCTCTAGTAGAGCGTATGAAACAGCGGCTGCTTTTGTCCCTTCTTCGTCTACTTCGATATTTGCTAATTGACCAAGGCTAGATATATAAAGAGCTTCATTCATTCCGGAAAGAGTTGCTTTTATATTCTTCATTCCTAAATCCTCCATCATCTTAAGAAGTGAGTGGTGATTATCAGCCTTAAATCTTGGCATTGTAAACACAAGAGACACGTCCCAACCATTTTCAACTCTCTTAAACTCTTGTGGGTTGACTTTGCTCCAGTCGAAATTTAGTAGAAATTGGTCATTGTCTTTACCAATTTTTGGCAAAATTACATCCATGTAGAAAGAACCATTGCCATACGGTATTCTGGCTAATTCGTATGAATCAGTCTCTTCATATTTTATATTTGCGGTTGGGTTACACATCATGTAGGCATCGTCTTTTACAACATTGCCATTTTTATCGTAAAATGTGTATTTGTCCATGCAATGGAATCTGCCTTCCCATTCTGCTTTGAAGTAGCAAGCGTTAGCCATTACCGCAGCAAGCTCTTTCAATTCTTCCTTGCTTACCAAATGATTAATCATACCTCTTGTCGCTTCCTTACACCAATTGTTGATCGTGTCTGATGCTCCTTCTTGGTTGAAGTCTAGATTAGCGATAGATGCAGAATAGTTGTTCTGGACAGTCTCTACAAACTTCTTCTTGAATAGAATATTGTTTGACCAAATAGCATTCTGAGTCTCAAAATATGAGGTAGGATCAAGATTTGAATTGAGTGATGTTGAGATTTTATTCATTAGAATGTTGATGTCTTCAAGAGATAGATCACCCAATCCTAACACATCCTTTGTCTCATTCAGTGCGGTTTCATTCTGACCGTTCATGATCATGCCGAATAAAATCTCCAAACTGATAGGAGAGACAACAATATTAGTGTCTTTCTTAATGAGTTTGCTTATCAACTGGTTTGCAAACGCATTACTTTTGTTGATCGCCTCCTGTTCTTTTCCTGTTAACACAAGAGGTACTGCAATTTGCTGACGTTGGTTGATATTCCATCCCTTCAATGTGTCGCAGAATTCATCGGGACCATCGTTAGGTGTCTCCTTTTGGGGATCGTTGTTGCTTTCATCAACCTCGTCGCATGCGGCGAAGAATAATGGGGCTACTAAACAGAGAGATCCCCAAATCAGATTTTTTTTCATAGTTGTCATATTTTTGTTTTAATGCAAATTTGCATGGTTTTTTTTGTTCTAGAACTTAAATCAGTAAAATCTATATACAAAAACGTAAATTTTAAACTGCTATATAATCCCCCCACACAAAAAAAATGTCGGTATACCCCTTGTGTTCTGGAATATACCGACAATTATGAATTACGAATTACGAATTATTCCTTAAGCGAGTTCCATCCCTGAGCCTGGATGTCGATCTCTCCACCTCCACGTGTGATCATTCGTGCTCCAAGATTCTCTGATGTGATATGGCCGATGATCTTGATGTCTGGACGTGGCACTCCAGGAAGGGCAACCTCAGTCAAGGCAGTGAATGTGTCGTGCATTGACAGAGGAATAGTGAATAGAAGTTCATAATCCTCACCACCGTTCATTGCTGCCATTGTCATGTTCATATTCATCTCCTCAGCCATCTGCGCTGTCAAGAAATCAATAGGAATACGATCCTCGTAAATTCGGCATCCTACGTGGCTTGCTTTGCAGATATGAAGCAACTCTGACGATAATCCATCCGAGATGTCCATCATCGCTGTAGGGACGACGTTAATACGCTCCAACGACTCGATGATATCCTTTCTTGCTCTTGGCTTCAACTGTCGCTCGATCAAGTACTCTTTGCCTGCGAAATCTGGATCCGAACCACTTCCTGCGTTGAACACCTCTTTCTCTCTCTCAAGAAGAAGCAAACCCATATATGCGGCACCAAGATCACCTGTGACGCAGATCAAATCTGTATCTTTAGCTCCACTGCGCTTCACAATCTTGCCTTCCTCACCTTCACCGATACATGTGATGCTGATAGTAAGACCGTTTAGCGAGGCTGTTGTATCTCCACCGATAAGGTCGACTCCGTGCTCCTCACAAGCGATCTTCATTCCTGCGTATAGCTCATCAAGATCCTCCACACATAGTTTTGAACTAACACCAAGTCCCACAACCATCTGTTTTGGCTTGCCGTTCATTGCGTAGACGTCGGAGAAATTTACAATCGCCGATTTGTAACCCAAGTGTAGAAGAGGGCAGTATGTAAGGTCGAAATGAACGCCTTCAAGAAGCAAATCCTTCGTTACTAATGTTTTCTTGCCTGTGTAATCCAAGATAGCACAATCGTCGCCAACCGACAATTCTGTCGACTTATTCACGATAGGGAATTCCTTCGTAAGTCTGTCGATCAATCCAAATTCACCAAGTTCTTTAATCTGCATATTATTGTTTTTTATGATGCAATTTGACACGAAAAGACGGGGCATGCCCCGTCTCTACAATGCAAAATTATCAATATTTTCGGATTATCCTTTAAAAGAGCAGGCATAATCTGCAAGAGACTTGTCGCGTGCTCCCATCACCACAATCGAATCGCTGGCTTTGCTCTCTTTCGCTGTCAACGCTGGGATCTCTTTTCTATCCTGCACGTAGACGCAATTGATGCCCTGCGACGTGAAGTAATCAGCCACAAACTTAGATCCGATGCTCATGTCGGTTGTGCCTCCTTCATAGTATACGTCGGCAAGATAGAAGACATCCTGCTTTCTCATCACCTCCTTCAAAAGAATCGCCATCTGCTCGTATGTCTTGCGAAGCGGACCGAATCCATGAGGCTGGTAGACAGCATGAACCTTGTCGGAGAATGTGGCCAGCGTGCGGATTGTCTCGGCAACCTCCTCTGGAGTGTGGGCGAAATCGTCCACCAAAATGGCTCCGTTAGGATTCTTTCCGATGATATTTCCACGACGGTAGACTCCGCCAAACTTGCTCAATATCTTTGCACACTCCTTCACGTCGACACCATACACACTTGCCATAGCCACGGCTGCGGCGATGTTCAATGCGTTGTGAAGACCAATAGAATGATATGCGAATGGCACTCCGTTGATTAAGAATGTTATGCCTTCGCTGGTATGTTTCAGGTCTGTGACCTTAAAGTCTGCATTTGGGTCTAAATCGGCTAAAGCGAAAGAAACTCGTTTTTTGCAGTTAAGACGACGGAGATTTTCATCACCTGAATTGAGAACCACAGTGTCGGCAGTATTGTCAGCGACAGTCTGGAACAAACCGACTGTGACATCGATCTCATGGTGGTCGTGGCCAACGTTTGTGATGACAGACATAGTAGGATTATATCTTACGATGCTCTTGTCACTCTCGTCGCCCTCAAATACGAGCGGACCATCACCTGAATTATCGAAATTGCCGGGTTCTCCTCCTCTTTTCACATCATTATCGGCAGCACCTGCGATCATACACGGATGTTTTCCTGCACCAAGCAGAAGTTGATAGATAAGGTGAGTGGTTGTGCTCTTACCTGCAGTTCCTCCCACACAAATCGCACCTCCCTTGTGGCTTCCGGCAATCTCCGCAAGAAGCTCACTGCGATGCATAATCTTTACATTGCGTGCCTTAATTTCCTTGATATCCGGATTTGTGTCCTCCACAGCTGTACTCACAACTGCGAAATCCAAATCTGACGGTAAGTGTTCGCCATCCTGCATCACACAATTGACACCGTGGCGAGTAAGTTCTTTATAGTCCTGGTTTTTCTCTTTCTGAGCGAAAGCACGATCGCTTCCATAAACCTCTTCGCCCTTTCCTGCAAGGAAAAGAGCCATTGGACTCATACCTGTGCCAGCAACACCGACGAAATAGCTACGACGGCTCCGATTGCAAGCACTGTGCTGATCATCATGTCCCATATCATAAGCGTTAAAATTTAATTGATAAGTGTTTTACTGTTTGCAAATTTATCCTATCAACTTTTTTATTCAAAAAAAACAGAGTTGAAGATTTTAACACAAATAGCAACAAGTTATCAACATTTTTATGAACGGGCAAAACGAAAGTCCTTAAAATGTCGTCTGTTGGATTTTATGATTTTCTCCTTTTCGTACTGAGCTTTCTACTTTGATGTTAGGTAGACATGGATTTCAGATTTGCTTCTGATGTGCCGACTTAACAAATAATAGAGAACAAATGGTAAAAAAATAGGAAAAGTAGTAGTTGAAATGAAACAAATGTGTATATTTGTGCGTTCTAATTATTGTTGAGGTATAAAAAATGGACTAAACAATAGGAGAATGAAAAATTGGTGAATTTAGAGATATTAGAAAATAATACAGAACCAAAGCCTGATAATAATTAGGTGTGGCATTGCTATGCACAACGATTTTATGCTGCTGCAAAAGAATCTGCCGATAATGCCAAGCAGTATGCTATATGGGGTGCCATTTTCGGTTTTGCGTTTGGTATTCTTTATTTTATTTTTTTTGTTTCGAATTTTTGTTTTGAATTGAGTAATTAATTTTAATTTTTTAAAAAATGGAAAATCAACAGCCAAAACCAGACAACAACATGGTATGGGCAATCATTTGCACACTATTGTGCTGCTTGCCTCTAGGAATTGCTTCAATTGTTTATGCTACTAAAGTAGACGGCCTTTACGCTGCAGGAAATTATGAAGCTGCAAAGAATGCTTCAGAGCAGTCAAAGAAGTTCTCAAAGTGGGGTATGATCAGTGCTGCAGTAATTATCGTGCTTTACGTAATTATCGCTGTGGTTTTTGGAGCAAGTGCAATTGCTCTAAGTCACTAATGTGATTCACATGACTAGGACTGACAAAATAATGGGTATTATCTTCCCGATGGTAATACTGTCGTTAGTGATAATATATTATTTTGTCAATCCTCATGTGACTTCTTTCCCAATTAAATGTATTTGGAAAGTTTTGACTGGGACTGATTGTCCCGCTTGTGGAGCACAAAGAGCATTGCATGCCCTTTCCCACGGAAATTTTACTGAAGCCTTAAGTTATAATTATTTTTTCATTTTATCCGTCCCTTATGCGTTTCTTGCCATATTAGTGTCATGGTACAATTATAATGACGTGTTTGGTAAACTTAAAGAAATAGTATTTCACAGATATACTTTGAAGGTATATGTATATTTATATTTTGGTTGGTGGATAATGAGAAATGTATTAAGTATATAGTATATCTATATAGTTTATCCTTATCTTTGCCATCATTATGGCAAACAACACATCATCATTATTGTCGTTGCAGCGTCATCGCGAGCTGCTAAAGATGGAATACGAATACGATAGGAAGAGTTTCGACGTTCAGTCTTCCCAAATTTCTATTTCCAAGAAAATTTCCGCCGGCATCTGCCGTTACCCTGTCTCTTTGGGTAAATCCTACTACAACTCACTGAATCAGTTTGTTGTGGAGATTCTTCATGCTCCGTTGGAAGATGAGGAGGACCATTTTGAATATGGTAAGGCTGTGCAATTCTTCAGCGTCTCTTATAATGAGGAGATTCGTGTGGTGAAGACGAACGCACAGGTTAGCTATGCCACGCCTACAATGCTGGTGGTGACGTTGCCAGGTAGGGATGCCCTTGGTGCTTTGGAATCGGTCAACCGCCTAGGCGTGCAGTTGGGTTTCGACGAGAGCAGTTATAAGGCTATGTTCGAGGCTATGGACAGGGTGATGAGTGTGAAGGATGGCAGACTCTATGATCTGCGTGAGATTCTGCTTGGCAACCGTGAACCAAATTTCTTCGATTTCTCGCTTATCCGGTTCCCGTGGCTCAACTCGTCACAGGAGGAGGCAATCAACAAGATTCTCCGTGCCAAGGATGTGGCTATCGTGCATGGTCCTCCGGGCACAGGTAAGACGACAACACTCGCCGAGGCTATTTATGAAACGTTGCGACGCGAGACTCAGGTGATGGTGTGCGCTCAGAGCAATATGGCTGTCGACTGGATTTCCGAGCAACTTCAGGATCGTGGCATCAGCGTATTGCGTATTGGCAATCCGTCCCGCGTCGACGATAAGATGCTCGCCTCCACTTACGAGCGTAGGTTTGAGTCTCATCCTATGTACGATACTCTTTGGGGTATGCGTAAGACTGTGCGTGAACTCTACCGAACCAACAAGGACAAGGCTCGTGCGGTGAAGGAGAAGGCTGAGGCTTTGGAATATGAGATTCGTGAGAGCCTTTTCTCAGACTCACGTGTGGTGGCTTGCACACTCGTCGGAGCAGCCAATCCTATATTATACGGACGAAATTTCCAATCCCTTTTCATCGACGAGGCAGCACAGGCTTTGGAAGCGGCATGTTGGATTCCGATCTCCAAGTCGCACCGAGTGATTTTTGCGGGCGACCATAAGCAGTTGCCGCCTACAATCAAATGCTTTGAGGCGGAGAAAGCCGGACTTTCACACACTTTGATGGAGAAACTGGCTGAAACAAAGCCGACGTCGGTTTCACTATTGAATGTGCAGTACCGTATGCATGAGAGCATTATGAAATTCTCTTCTGACTGGTTTTACGACGGTAAGTTGAAGGCAGCCGACGAGGTCAAGTGTCGTGGCGTATTGGATTTCGACAATCCGTTGGAGTGGATCAACACGGAGGAATTGTCGTTTGAGGAAGAGTATGTTTCTCAGTCGGCAGGACGTGTCAACAAGATGGAGGGAGAACTTACCATCGCATTGCTGACTCAGTTCATAGAGAAAATCGGACCGGACAGAGTCAAGGAGGAACGTATTGATTTTGGAATCATCTCACCATATAAGAACCAGGTTTATTACCTACGCCACCTTATAAAAGAGTCGAAATTCTTGAAACCGTTCAGAAAATTCATCACGGTCAATTCCGTCGACGGATTCCAGGGACAGGAGCGCGACGTCGTGATTATCAGCCTTGTACGCTCGAATGAGAATGGAGAGATCGGATTCTTGAAAGAGTTGCGACGCATGAACGTGGCGATGACGCGAGCAAGAATGAAACTCATGATTATTGGTAATGCAGCAACATTGTCCCACCACGCATTTTATAGAAAATTGTGGGAATGGGTGAAGGAGACTAAAAAATTGGAATGCTAGTTGGCATTCCAATTTTTTATTATCTTTGCAATAGTTAAAGTTTAGTCGGCAAGATTAGACACAGTATAATTAATATAATTCATTAAATCATGGGCAAATACATCGATTTGCGATGCGATTTCGGGTTCAAGTATTGTATGTCAGACCCGATAATCATGAGATCCTTTCTAAATGCGATCCTGGAAGGCGACGTGGAGACAATCACGGATGTCAATTTTGAAAATGTGGAGATTCCACGAGAAACATACAGCCAACGTGGAGTGACGTTCGATCTTCACTGCACGACACAGAGCGGAGACTCAATCTTGATTGAGATGCAGAATTCGTGTCAGGACTATTTCAAGACAAGGGCAAACTATTACGTCTACCGTCTTCTTGACAGTAAGATAGAAAAGGGATTGGAGTGGCGAAAAATGGAGAAGGACATCGACAGAATCATCGGCATCTTCATTTTGGGAGAGAAAATGGCAGGCATCAACAAGGCACTGACCTGCACAGCTGAGTGTGACGTCAAAACAGGAGAAGTGTTTTGGGACAGACATCGAAAATATTTTATATCTTTGCCATCGTTCGAGTTGGATATCAAAGACTTCACAACAAAGGACATTTGGATTAACCTCTTCAAAAACTTAGGGAGTATGGAAAACATTCATTCATCTGTGTTTGAGAGAGCAGACGAAGGTTTGCTTAGATTAATAGAGAAAGCCAAGGTAGGAGCTTTGTCTAAGGACGATCGTGCCGTGTATGAAGCGAGCCTCAAGAAACTTGCAGATGAGATGGACATGGAGGAGCATGGCTTTAAGAAAGGGATTAAGCAAGGTATAGAGATTGGAAAAGAAGAAGGAATCGAGATTGGCAGAGAAGAAGGCATAGAGATTGGAGAAAAACGAGGTGAACGTAACAAAACTATTCAATTAGCCATAGGCATGAAGGCGGAGGGGCTTGACTTCAATCTTATTCATAAACTGACGGGACTTTCTTTAGAAGAAATAGAAAAGTTATAATCATTTATCAAATAGGGCGAGACATTGTTCTCACCCTATTTTTTGTGAAAGAATTTGGCTAAGATTGGTATCGAAATTCATATCTACATTATGAATTTTACTATCTTTGCAATAGTTAAAGTTTAGTCGACAAGATTAGACACAGTATAAATTAATATAATTCATTAAATCATGGGCAAATACATCGATTTGCGATGCGATTTCGGGTTCAAGTATTGTATGTCAGACCCGATAATCATGAGATCCTTTCTAAATGCGATCCTGGAAGGCGACGTGGAGACAATCACGGATGTCAATTTTGAAAATGTGGAGATTCCACGAGAAACATACAGCCAACGTGGAGTGACGTTCGATCTTCACTGCACGACACAGAGCGGAGACTCAATCTTGATTGAGATGCAGAATTCGTGTCAGGACTATTTCAAGACAAGGGCAAACTATTACGTCTACCGTCTTCTTGACAGTAAGATAGAAAAGGGATTGGAGTGGCGAAAAATGGAGAAGGACATCGACAGAATCATCGGCATCTTCATTTTGGGAGAGAAAATGGCAGGCATCAACAAGGCACTGACCTGCACAGCTGAGTGTGACGTCAAAACAGGAGAAGTGTTTTGGGACAGACATCGAAAATATTTTATATCTTTGCCATCGTTCGAGTTGGATATCAAAGACTTCACAACAAAGGACATTTGGATTAACCTCTTCAAAAACTTAGGGAGTATGGAAAACATTCATTCATCTGTGTTTGAGAGAGCAGACGAAGGTTTGCTTAGATTAATAGAGAAAGCCAAGGTAGGAGCTTTGTCTAAGGACGATCGTGCCGTGTATGAAGCGAGCCTCAAGAAACTTGCAGATGAGATGGACATGGAGGAGCATGGTTTTAAGAAAGGGATTAAGATTGGCAGAGAGGAAGAAAAATTGAAAATTGCACGAAGCCTTAAAAATCAAGGTGTTGACATGTCTACTATTTCCATTGCGAGTGGATTGTCAATTGAGGAGATTGAGAAACTTTAGACAATTCATAATATTTTTCATACGAGACGTGACGAGAGCCACGTCTTTTTTTGTATTCAATTATTTAGACACGAACACTAACGTCTTTAGAATGAAATCCCGTGTTGGATTACCCCACAATTATTAATTGTGAATTATGCATTATGAATTTTTTATTATCTTTGCAATCCGCCCAATGCTCCTATGGCGTAAAAAGATTGGAGCAACGACATAAATAAAAGGCGTCATCAACGCTTTGTTCTTGGTAATTCGGAACCTGAGAAATTTTGAATATACAATCGAGGACACTGCAGAGAGGATGCCACGGATGAGTTGTATGTACTGGTCCGTAGTGTGTCCGAGGGTATTTTGTGCCCTCACGACACACTCTACTGGTGTACCATATATCTCAGCGTGGGTATCTTGTATCTGCTCGTCTATTGTATAGGGTTTTCTCAGGACCTCGAATTCGGACGAGTTTGGTGCAGATACCCACGCTTTTTTTTGTTTGTGACTGAGGTGATTATAAAATGTTGTTCCTGAGTGGGGTGGCTTGGGTATTTGAAGTAAGTTATGAGTAGTTGTCTCGGGAAAACGCACTTAGAACCTATAATTAAGTGGCCAGGTGGTAAAGAGAAAGAACTCCCTCAGATTGCCCAATATGCGCCCGCTGGGTTTAGTAGATTGTTTGATCCTTTTGTTGGTGGAGGATCTGTATTTATGGCATTGCAAGCTGAATCTTATTTTATTAACGATTATTCTGAGGAACTCGTATCTTTGTATCAAAACATAAAAAGCAATAATGAGAATTTCTTTCGTTTTGCAAAAGAAATTGATGAATCGTGGATGCGAATCGGCATTTTTGTTAAAGATGAGTACCCAGTTTTAGAAGGTATCTATCTTCAATATCGAGATTCGTTGAATAAATGTGATTTGAAGAGCCGTTTAGAATGTTATTGTAATGATATCTCTTTGAAAATAGAAAATGTTTTGTCTGAAAGCATCTTTTATAAGGATTTATTGCTAAAAGAAATCAAAGCGAATTTGTCCAGAAAATTCACAAGAATGCGTGATTTGGAGACTGAAAATGGATTGCTATCTGTATCTGATTTGTATGACAATGTTGAGGCGTGTGTGAAAAGTGCACTGTATATGTATTATCGCACTATTTACAATCGAAAAGAGAATAAAGAAATTCATACTGCTTTGTTTTTCTTCCTTAGAAACTATGCTTATAGTGGGATGTTTCGGTATAACAGTAAGGGAGAATTTAACGTTCCGTATGGAGGTATTGCTTATAATTCTAAGACATTATCTAAAAAGTTGAATTTCTATAGAACACAAGATGTGCAAAAGAAATTTATACTTACTGAAATTCATAATAAAGATTTTGAACAGTTCCTTCGGGATTCTCCTTTGCAAAATGATGATTTTGTGTTTTTGGATCCGCCATACGATTCCGAGTTCAGTACTTATGCCAATAATGAATTCTCTAAAGAAGATCAAAAACGATTAGCTAATTATTTAATAAACGATTGTCCTGCTCGTTGGATGTTGATTATTAAGCATACTGATTTCATCTATGAATTGTATGCTAATAAAGAGGGCGTAAATATACGCTCTTTTGATAAGGAATATGTCGTGAGTTTTATGAATAGAAATAACAAAAAGGTTACACATTTATTGATTACAAATTATGTCTGAATATTCTGAAAATTTTCTTGTTTATCCATCGATAATTGCAATGGGAAAAAGGTCTGGGTCTATTTCAACATCAGATTTGATTGCCGAATTGGTAGATGTACTTCAACCTGATGGGAAAGATGCTCAATTGTTGAGTGGTAGAAATGATTCTTACTTTTCTCAAAAGGTCAGAAATCTAAAGGCTCACAAAACATTGGAGAAATTAGGTTTTGCGAGCGTTACTGCTGATGGCTGGAAATTCACCTCTGATGGACAGATGTTATATGATAGGATATGTCAGATGCTAAAGCCTGCTTTTTCTGCAGTAACCCGGGTGAACTTGCAAGACTACTCTCATCCTAATCTCCTCACCGCCCTACGCACCAAGCCATTCCTTCTTCTTGCAGGAATTTCAGGAACAGGAAAGAGCCGAATTGTAAGGGAATTGGCTTTCGCAAGTTGTCCAAGTTATCTTCAGGATAACGACGGAACAACGCCTGGCAACTACTGTATGATTGAGGTGAAACCTAATTGGCATGATAGCACGGAACTTTTAGGTTATTACAGCAATATCAGTAAAAAATATATCTTCACTAAATTTGTGAAATTCTTAGTGAAGGCTAAACTATATCATGATGTGCCTTTCTTTGTTTGCCTTGATGAGATGAACCTTGCTCCTGTGGAGCAATATTTCGCCGAGTATCTCAGCGTGTTGGAGACAAGAAAGAAAGCGGCGGGAAATGAGATAAAAACTGGTTCTTTAATTAGTTCGGATTGGTTTACTAAATCATACGAAAATTCCGATATTTTTGAAGAACTCGGATTGAATAAGATTGGTCAAGAACAATCTGCAATGGAAAATGAGGCTGCTGAATCAAAAGGCCAAGAAATTTCTACCGAAAAATATGAGAATCAAAATATTGTTGACGAATTGAAGGCTTATGGTCTCACTCTTCCTGATAATGTGTTCGTGATTGGTACAGTCAACATGGACGACACTACTCATCAGTTTAGTCGCAAGGTGATAGATCGTGCTATGACTATTGAAATGAATGGTGGCAAATTAATGGATATGTTCGGCGGAAGTGCTAAGTTGACTTATCCAGCAGACGATGCAGATGTCGCTAGTATAGATCTGTTCCGTCCTAAATATGTTAACGCTGATGAGGTGCTTGCAGATCATCAGGATTGTGCTGAAGAAATTAAGAATCAAACGACAGATTGGTTAAATCAAATCAATTCATGTTTGAAAAACACTCCATTTGAGGTGTCGTACCGTGTGCTAAATGAATTGGTAATCTATCTTGGTAATCTTTTGGATGACGCTAAATATCAGGGAGATGGCACAGATGACAAATTCAAGACTTTAGTCAATACAGCTGTCGACAAAATCACACTAATGAAGATTCTTCCTCGAATTGAGGGCGACGAGGAGATGTTCACAATCAATAATGATTCCCAAAACAAATTGGAGAAACTACAGGATCTATTTAAGGAAATAAAATCAACTTCTTCAAAAAGTGGAAACGAAAACAAGGAAGGCGAGATCAAAGAAGAAGACGAACAAAAAGTAGATGATGCCAAAGAAGAAGGCGATAATGGTTCTGGGGCTTCTGAAGAGAAATATTGCGAATCTTATGTCAAACTTGGGGAGATGATTGAGCGTTTGGAAAATGGATTCACAAGATTCTGGCCATAATTGAGCATTTATGCAATTAGATGTCATAACATATAAGAATTCTGATTATGAGGTATTTGTCCGTACAACGGATAATATCTCTTATTCGTGGAAGAGATTCAAGAGCAGAGTGCATAACGATAATGATGTGTCTGCTCACAAATATTGCGTCTACACTTCCAGTGATGAATGCGAATTGTCTCTATATGATATTGTTAATCATAACCTATCAACTCAAAATATATCAACTCGTTGGGAAAATCTTTGGCCTGTTGTTTTTGAAACAAACGCATATCAGATTTCCATTCGATTTGAAAAAGAGATAAAAAACTTCAATATTGTTCATATTAGAAAGGACATTGAAGCTTGCTTCTACCAAGAAGACAATAGATTGGTAGGAAATGTAGATTTTCTAAACAATCCTGGAGTTTTTCGTCTTGAATTTTCATACGAGAAAGGAGGAAAAAAAAGACACGCATGGATGACATTTGAGGTGGTGTCGCCGAAATTAGATACCAAACGAGATTATAAAAGCATTCTTCGTACCGTAAACGAAGAATACGAGAATGTGATCTATCGTTATCTCTCAACTACCTATCAACAATTCCAAAAAGGAAAAATCCGCAACGATCATACTTGGATGGAAGCATTCCAAACAGTAGTGGATGATTATCTTAGAAATGTAAAACGCATCACTCAAAACCCACATTTCAAAACACGAACATACGAGATATCTCGCAAAGCAGACCATATAAAGAGATGGACTCCCCAAATGGAGGAGGCTTATGTTGAGGCAGAAGCAGAAGGTCGTCTGGAAGAAAAATATTTCACTTATAACGAATACGAGAATACCACAAATACGTTTGAAAATCGTTTTGTGAAATATACTCTCGGTCAAATAGGTTCTAGACTTGAAAAGATTTTGGATAAAGTGTTGAATAACACTCTCGTATCCGATAATCATAGAAAGGAGTGGGAAATATATAAAGCATCCTTGTCCAAACTAAAAAAGCATCCATTCTTCAAGTCGGTTGGCAGATTTGAAGGTATGCAGCATGAAAGTCTTGTGTTGCAAAGCCGACTTGGTTATCAACAAATCTATAAAGATTGGTTAAAGTTGCGACGTGGAATAGATATGTATGACGGAGCAACAAATATTGGTACGCTTCAGATTTGGGAAATCTATGAATTATGGTGTTTCATAAAGATGAAACATCTGGTCCGTGAAGTGATGGGTATTGATAAAAATGCTCCGAACTATGAGAATTTAGAAGATGAACCCAAGGGAACTCTTCTAAATCCTTTCACTGACTCCACACTTGAACATATAGTAGAATTCCAGTATCCCGATACTGATGTTCATAATGGAGACATCGTCACTCTGCATTATCAGCATACATTCAATAGAACACAATACGACGGTTACAGTGTAGGGACCGCCACCACGGAACAACGTCCAGATATTGTATTAAATATCAAGAAAGCAAGTGGAGACATCCTACTTACATATCTTTATGACGTGAAGTATCGCGTCGTTGATGATAAAAAATTGGATAAGGATTTTGAAATAGCTGATCAAGACGAGTCAGAAAAAAATAATGGAGGCGACTATCCACCAAGCGATGCCATCAACCAGATGCACCGCTACAGAGACGCTATCTATTATGGAGCTAACGAAGGAGTGTATGAATCGAAGGAAGTGATTGGAGGATATATTCTTTTCCCTGGACGTGGAGATGATAATATAATATCACAAAGATATTATTCCAAAAGTATCAAAAGTGTCAATATTGGAGCCTTTCCTCTGCTTCCTAACGAAGATGTCGATAAAGAAGGTGCTTTGCTAAAAAAACATCTAAAAGATATTTTGAGTGGAAAACAAAACTCTTTTGCCCATGTTAAGAATGCGATTCCACAAAGAGGAAGAGTATACCAAGCACCGATAAAAATATTTATTGCCAAGGTGTCATCAGATGTTTATAACTGGTGTAAAAATAAAGACAAATACCCTATTCCGGTAGACGTTGCAAGCAATATTAATGGACTTATTATGCAAGCATCGTATATTTTCTTGACTGATGGCAATGAGTTTAAGACAAAAGCCATAAAAATAGGACAGATAGAGTGTGAACAAGGTAGTACCTTAAATTTATCAGTTTCATATTCACAATCATTCATTCTTTTCGATCCTGCCAAATTCTATCTGTTACTGACGTTGGAAGACGACAAATCATTCAAGATTTCTGACAAGAAAATTGAAGAATATATAAACAAAAATAGTGTTGAGGTTGTTGATTATGAGATAGACTAGTATGCATTCCCCAATAAAAATGTAGAAATTGCCAATTATTCCTCAAGATTTGTGTGAATTTTGCTAATTATTCCTCAAGAAAAATGTAAAAAATGCCGATTATTCCTCAAGATTTGTGCGAAAATTTGAAGGTATTCCTCAAGAAAAATGTAAATACGACCAGATATTCGTCAAGATTTTTGTAATAATTTGGAAATATTCGTCAAGATTTGTGTAGATTTCTCAGAAGACATTTTTCTGTTAATCTATACTTCCTCCCTATATTTCCGAACCTATATTCATAATTTTTTGAACGAACATTCGTATATTCTAAAAAAATGTTAATTTTGCCGATTGTAAACTTAACACGATAATATAAAAAGGGATAATATATGGCAAAATCATTTAACTCGTATCTTGCAAAGTTCCTTCTTAGCGTCGCTGGTTCGATTCAGAAGAAGAAACTTGTGAAGGCTTCTATGGACTGTAAGAAGTCGCAGGCTGAAACACTTCGAGCAATTTTGACTTATGCTAAGGATTCCGTTTACGGAAAGGAGCATAATTTTGCTAAGATTTTGGAGGCTACTACAGATGATGCTTTGTTTGAGGCATACCGTCAGAACGTAAAACCTAACGACTACGAGGATTTCCGTCCTTACGTAGAGAGACATAAGAATGGTGAGAGTGATATCCTATTCCCTGGCAAACCAAAGATGTACGCCACTACTTCTGGTACTACTTCTGAGCCTAAGTGGATTCCTATCACTAACGAATACTACAGCAACATCTACTCTAAGATGACTAAGGTATGGCTTTACTCATTCATTGAGAACCGTCCTGACGTCTTCAATGGTAAGATCGTTTCTATCGTAGGTAAGGCTATCGAGGGCCAGGCTCCTGATGGCACTCTATATGGATCTGTGTCTGGTGTGACACAGCGTGACTGTCCTGGATTTGTGAAGAAGCTTTACACTGCTCCTGCAGACGTCTTCACAATCGCAGACTACAAGGCTCGCTACTACTGCATCATGCGTTTCGGTATCGAGCAGGATGTTACTCTTGTCGTTACTGCAAACCCTTCGACAATCGTAGAGATGCAGAACAACGTTAATGAGTTCTTTGATGAGTACTGCAACGATATCGAGAACGGTACTATCAGCAAGAATATCAATATCTCAGACGAGCTTCGCGAGAAGATGTTGGCTGAGAAGAATATCAAGCCAAATCCAAAGCGTGCGGCTGAGCTTCGTGCTTTGAAGGCTAAATACGGCACAGTGCTTCCTAAGCACTACTGGCCAAACCTACAGATTCTTAACACTTGGAAGTGTGGTAACACTCGTATGTATCTTGACAAGTTTAAGAACTCTTTCCCTGACTGCTGCTTGCACCAGGAGTTCAGCTACTTCTCATCTGAGTGTCGCGCTGGATTGGTTATGCCTGAGACTAAGGATACAAACGGTACCGTCGTCTTCCCTCACATGCACTATTTCGAGTTCGTTGAGGAGCATGATATCGACAGCGAGAACCCTAAGTTCCTTCAGCTTCACGAGCTTGAGTTCGGTAAGAAATATTGTCCATACGTTACTACATGGGCAGGTCTTTACCGTTACACAATGAGTGACCTTCTTGAGGTAGACGGAAAGTTCAACCAGATTCCTACTATCCACATGATCCAGAAGATCAACGGTATCGTGACAATGACAGGAGAGAAACTTCACGAGCGTCAGTTCATCACAGCTGTTGAGGAGGCATCTAAGACAACAGGTAAGAAGCTTAAGTTCTATATCGGATTCGCTGATATGGAGATCTCTGCATACCATTTCTACTATGAGTTTGAGGATCAGAACACAACTCAGGCTGAGGCTGACGAGTTCAACAAACTTGTAGATGAGAACTTGAAGAAGGTCAACATCGAGTACGAGGCTAAGAGAGCATCATTCCGTGTGAAGGATCCAATCGCTCACATGCTAGTGGAGAACTCATTCGAGAAGTTCAAGGCACGTTGTATCGACGAGGGAGCAAGAGACGGACAGTTCAAGCTTAACATCCTGCTTCAGGATGAGAAACGTCACGCTAAGTTCAAAGACCTTGTAAAGGCTTAATGAAACGTTAACGTTGGCGCTGACGAAAAACCAATTGCAATGACTTTAGACAATATCAAAGCAGTCATTTTTGATGTCGACGGCACGCTCTACACCGGAGGAATAGCAAAACATCTTATCCTTGGTGATATCTGGAGATGCATGTGGGCTTTGAGAGAGAGGCAGACAAGGAAAGCGATGAAGAGTCGCGACTACATGACTGCGGACAATTATTACAATACCTTCTTTTCAATACTGTCGCAAAAGACAGGAAAGAAAGAGAGCGTGTTGAGAGATTGGTATTTCTCCAGCTACATGCCGTTGATGGTCAGACAGATCGGCAAGCATAAAAAGCCACGTCCTCAGACAAATGAGGTGTTGCAGGCCTTAAAAAATAAAGGTATACGTCTTCTTGTCTATTCTGACTATACGATGTCGAAAGAGAAGATTGACGCTTTGGGAATCGACAGCTCGGTGTTTGAGAAATTCTATTGCGCTGAAGAGTTTGGTGCATTGAAGCCACAGTCTCGACCATTCGCCCAGATTTGTCAGGAAAATGGATTAGAATTGGCGACGACGCTGATGGTCGGCGACAAAGTTGATTCCGACGGTGGAGCATTGGAGGCAGGACTACAGTTCACCTGTATAGATGGCAAGAATTGCAAGAATGTCGACAGAAGCAAATACGATATCGTTTCTTGGGATGAATTTGTGAGCATTTGTAAGAAATAGGTTAATTAGATGTAAATGGGGAGACGCGGGGAAACTCGCGTCTCTTTATTTTAGCCCCTAAATTGGAATTGTTGTGAATTGAATATGGGAACGTAAAATTTCCGAAAATGATTCGAAAAATTTGATGTGGAATAACGAACATGAAATACACGAATTAACCACGAATTTCATTTAAACCGACACCAAAATACAAAATTTGAGGACAAATTTTATATTTTGGAATCGGCTACCGTCGACTTCGTCGAACCTGGTCCGCTGGACCATTTCGTCCCGACAATTATGAATTGTGAATTATGCATTATTAATTAATTGATTATTTTTGCGACGTCGGAGTAAAGAAGAAAATGAAAAAAATGTGTTTTTTTGTATGATTTGTCGGATTAATACATAAATATAGTACTCCCAAAAAATTAGACAACAAAGGGTATATGAAGCAGATGATAATTAAATTTATTTGATATGGAAAAATTGACTGATTTCGAATGGTATAATGATTTGGGAATGACTTTGTCGTTTAAGGATAATCCATGTATAGGAAGGCGATTTAGCTTTCCTGAAGAGTTTTATTACAATTCTGAAATAAATAGATTAAGACCAATTGGAATAAGATGGATTTTTGAAGGTAGGGTAATAGATATTCCTAATGTCAGGAAGAATGGGTCTTGTCCTGTTCCTACAATGGATAGAGTGATTGTTTCGTATAAAAATAATCATATAAATTATTCATGCATTTATAATGCGGATGGCAGTTTATATATGAATTTAGTCTTACCTCAAAGGACAGATTTCAATATTCAAGAAAGAGCATTGCGTGCACCTAATTCACCTTCTTTTATAGCAGATATCGTGTGGGTAGATAATCCTAAGGATAAAAAAACTCTGTGGGTTGAATTAAGAGGGCTTGCTGATCCATACTGGGAATTATTTCGTCTAGATCCAGTTACGGGTGAATTTGGAGAATCAGAAGATCATGGATGTTTTTAACATTAAGGATGATTATAAAATATACTGATTTTTTATATGATATGATTTCTTATAAAATAAAAGTAATTATATTACTTCAGCTTTTCTTGATTATATTATTGCCAACAGCAAGAGCCGATAGTGATAAATATACAATTAAGGGAGATACTTTATTTGTAGAAGAGGGAGTTGTTGAATTAAAAGAAGGAGACATTGATCTTTCTGATACTTATTCATGCGTAAAATTACCTTCTTCGTTAAAAATTATTGGAGATAGGGCGTTTGCTAACAAAACAAATATTTCGGATGTCATTCTTCCAAACGGATTAGAGAGGATTGGAAAAGAGGCTTTTTTAGGATGTGAGTTAATTGAAGAATTAATAATTCCTGATTCTGTATATAATTTAGGGACCTTTTCTACATTTATGGATTGCAAAAAGTTAAGAAGACTTCAACTTCCTGCGTCTATTACTCGTATCCCAATTGAAATGTGTAAAGGTTGTGTAAACTTGAAAAGTATTATAATTCCTAAAAATGTTAGAGAAATAGGTTCAAATGCATTTTTGAATTGTACTTCACTAAGAAAGGTAGAATTTCCAGAATCCTTTATTAATATATCAGAAAGTGCTTTTGACAATTGTCCAAGACTTTCTAAAAAGAACATTGAAGAAAGATTATCTACTAATGAAAATTCGTCTGCATCACGATTTAGTCTTGATTCTCGGTTAGAAGTTGCTAAAACATTGTCTTCTCCTAATTTTCTAAGAACCCCTATTCATGGGATTACGTTTGGATTTTCAGAACAGATAGATTTTATCCAACTGCTCCCCAATAAAAGGGACTTAATTATACAGTCCGGAATAGAATTTTCACTTTTAAGATCTACTCATAAAAAAAGTATAGAAAATGTATCGGTAGATTTCTCTGACCGGTTTCGTTCCTTTAATATCCCTCTGAATATTGGAGTTCCTGTTATTACAAAAACAAGAGTTCCTATGTACGTACTTCCTTATTTAGGTATAAATTCATGTTTCAAGATTGTCGCAAAGTCATACTCTGAAATGTATGATACAGTTAATTATTTTGATATGAATGCCAGACGTTTCCAACTTAAGGCCAATGTAGGTTTAGATTTTATGTCCTTTTTATATGTAGGATATCGATTGGGTTTTGATTGTATGGATTTTGTCCCTTATTCAAAAAATAAAACGTTATATCATAATATATTTTTATTTGTCCCGTTAGGATGGGGTGATTACATTCGTGGAATGAAATAAATTATGTTACATTAAAAGGAATATTTATTTTTGAAAAATGGATTTAGGTATTATGAATAGAATTATAAATATTATTATTTGTCTGTTGTGTTCTGTTGAATTGCATTCGCAGAATGAAGAAATGAAAAAATATTTTAGAAATGAATTGACTTTTCCAATATCCAATTATTTTGCTATACATCCAGATTATTTATTTACAGATACACTTATTAATTCTATAGTAAGAATGGATTCCATTAAATCGAATATCTCCTTGACTCCAAGTTTTTTTGGCAGATATTCAACATCTCCTAATTATACGTATAAAAAAATGGAAAGAGTTTTTCTGGGAAATGACAAAGTCCTGTCATTAGGATATATATTGACAAATACAGATATAAATTACTATTTGTTATTGGAAGAAACCGCTTCATATTTAAGATATGATTTGTGGGGCTTTTCAAATAGTAGTGGAAAGCCAGTAACACAACTTTGTCTCTATTATGCAAATAAAGGCACTTATATAATTAACGATCAAGAAGAAGATTTAGAAGTGATAGTTGATTCAAAAATCAATGAAGATTCAACGATTATGTGGCATTCTAATGATTTTGGTTTACATGATTATGTGACATATAAGTTTAATTCAGACGGAATACTTGTAAAAATAAACAGATGGATGGACGGAAAGTATAATGGACCAGAAGATATCACAGAAGATAATTTGGATGATAATGTGTATTATGCTGAGAATCTAAATGACTCAACGATAATTAGAGGTGAGTTTGTATATAATGATAATCATGATGATTCAGATAAGTGTCAAATGGATATCATATATAAGATAGACAAAAAGGATAACAAACGAATGATTTTGTGTGGGGAGAAAATTGTAAAGATAGTTGATAGTGATGGTTATGTTAACGTTAGAAGTAAACCTGATTCTCGATCAAAAATATTGTATACGATACCTTCTAATAAGTTGATGGGCATTAAAATGATAGAAAATTCTCAATGGGCACAGATTATAAAACGACCTTCAGACTGGTTTAATAATAAATCAGGATACATACATATAAGTAGAATAAAAGAAGTCGATTTAAAAAATGTAGATTATTCTGGATATTAGGGAAAACATGAATATTCCATTATAAATGAAAGTGTCCAGACAGTATTTTATGTTGTTCTTGATTGTATATTATAATGATATGTAAGAAATGTATGCTTTTGCATTATGTGATTTAAGCACATGCTGATATCACTACCACTATATCTTCCAACCGTGGCAACGGTTGTCCTCTCAGGCAATGGTTGACGATAAGACGAAGCCTTTTGCCTACCGTTGCCGATGTTGTGGAATGTGAAATGAATTGTCATTAATTGCCTCCTATATATAACGAAAAAAATGATTTCGGGAGTGGAAAAATATATGTTAAAATGATGAAAAAGATTGAATTTGTAGCAATTTTTTTGCTTCCTGTAGTTCAATTGTTAGGAAATAATTCTATTAATCTTGACAATTTATTTGAGAAGGCTTATCGTTATGATTTGCCTTTTGCACAAAAGAAATTAAAAGAAGATAGACTACCTATAGATTCTTTTTACATGAAGTACTTCTTTGATGAGGATGAAATTGTTCGTGAGTTTTATTATTTCGATGACAATTCAAACTTTATAGATGAGGAAGGAATTGCAAGATTTTGGATTGATGGCAGTTGGCAATGTGAAAATTACCAGTGTTTTGCATTATCTTCTCATGTAGATATTCCATCTCCACCTTTCGATGAAGTCACTTTCTATATTTTCATTAAGTCTTATAATGGAAATATTACTGATAAATTGGTAATTCATCAGATTGATGAAAAAGTTACTACGTTTAATGCGTATGTAGTGGTTGATGAAAAAACAATTGTTACTTTATGTTATGATGTTAACAGGAGCAATATTAAAACTAAAGAAGAAAGGAAGCGTGGAGAAAGTATCTTTAAAGATGAAAATGCACCTCGTTCGATTGCTCATATAACCAAATACACAATCTCGAAAGAGGGAAAATTTGTTGTTACAGAAAAAAATGATGTTCCAGCTAAAGAAGGCTCTTTTGACTATCAACGTGAAAACATTGCTGACGATCCTATATATGAGTATCTGAAGTAGTGCGGTGTCTCTCATGTATTTATTACATATGATGAAAATTTAATGATTTGCTCGATGTTGTGAATCCGAAATGAATTGTCATTAATTGTCGATAAGGGGGGCGATGTTTCAATCTTCGGATTATTACACTCTTATTACTGTAAGATTAAACAATAAAAAATATTTACTAAAATGATGAAAAATATTGTATTAACTCTATCTTTTCTTTTATTCGGCGTAAATGTGTGGGGACAAGATTCTATCTTGTTTAATCACATATTTGAAAAGGCACCACAGCTTCCTTTGCCATTTTATAAAAAAGGGAATACTTCTTTAAAAAAAGAAAATCAAATAGACACAACTATAATGAAGAAATGCTTTGATATTAAAGATTTTAAATATGATATTACTAGTTTTGATTACGAAACAGAATCATTAGAATTTGTTGACTATTCAATAATGAAAGTTTGGGTAGACAATAGCTGGACATTCAAGAAATTTAAGTGTTTTGTTTTATCCTCATGGAAGGATGCATTAGATGGTTTGTATGATGAAAAATTTTTATATTTTTCTGTACTATCAGAAAAAGGAACTCTAATTGATAAACTAATTTTTGATGAACATGATGAGGAAAACGGTAGTTATACGAGTTTTATAATTTATAATGAGAACACATTGTTTGTTTTTTGTTATGAAACAAATTGGGGTAATTACGAACGGGCTATTAATTCTTCTGGTGAATATACTGGAATAAAGAAGAAAGACAAAAATGCAAAAAACACTATAGTTCATATTACTAAATATATAATATCAGATGAAGGTAAATTTTTCGTATCTGACAAATTTGATGTGCCTGTGCAAGATCTTTATTTAGAATATTCTCGTACAACAATCCCTGATGATCCTTTTTGGGAGTATATAAAATAACGGTTACAGCACTATCAGTTTACATTTATTAAGGAAATTATATATGAAATGATTTGGCTTTCATTGCCGATGTGTGGCGTTTCCACGGTCGATTCCGCATTTCCAATTATCCCGTTAGGGAATATGTTATGTGGAAACCATAAACATGAAAAATGTGGTGTTTCCCCAATCCGTTGGCCCGTACCGACAATTATGAATTACGAATTATGCATTATGAATTAATTTTCTCCGTTCTTTTTTGCAATTGACTTAAAAAAATGTATATTTGCATTTGGAATGAGGAGGGGAGCGAATTGTTCTCCTTCATTTTTTTAATATAATGATAGATAAACAAGAACTTACACAAGCGATTAACGAATTCATTGACGGTACAAGCCTTTTCATTGTTGAGGTTAAGGTAAGCCCTGCCAATGAGATTGTCGTTACAATCGATAGCGAAGACTCTATTGACATCGACACTTGCGTCTCGCTTTCACGTCATATTGAATCTAAGTTCGACCGTGAGCAGGAAGACTATGAGTTGGAGGTCGGCTCAGCTGGATTGAGTTCACCTTTCGTCGTCCTTCGCCAATATCAGAAATACGTTGGCAAGGAGGTTGAGGTGCTTTCAAAGGCAGGTCAGAAGTTAGTGGGCGTGTTGAAGAGCGCTACTGAGGAGGAATTTACAATCGTCGTGACTGTAAAGGAGAAGCCAGAAGGAGCGAAGAGAAAAGTCGACGTGGAAAAAGAATACTCGTTCAAGTACGACGAGGTAAAATATACGAAATATTCAATTAGATTCAAATAATATAAATTATTATGGCTAAGCAGGAAACACTCAGCTTAATAGATTCATTTTCTGAGTTTAAGGAACTTAAGAACATCGATCGAGGCACAATGATCAGTGTCTTGGAAGAGTCATTCAGAAGTGTCATCACTAAGACGTATGGTACTGATGAGAACTACGACGTTATCATCAATCCTGACAAGGGTGATTTCGAGATATATCACAATAGAGTAGTAGTTGAAGACGGTACTGTCGACGACGAGAACTCACAGGTGGCTTTGGCAGACGTTAAGAAGATCGACGCTTCTTACGAGGTAGGCGAGAACTTCTCAGAGAAGGTAGACTTCGCTTCATTCGGACGTCGTGCTGTATTGAATCTTCGTCAGACACTTGCGTCGAAGATCCTAGAGCTTCAGAAAGATACATTGTTCAACAAGTATAAGGAGAAGGTCGGTAAGATCGTCGTTGGTGAGATCTACCAGACTTGGAAGAAGGAGGTTCTTCTACTTGACGAGGAGGGTAACGAGATGATCCTTCCAAAGGCAGAGCAGATCCCTTCAGACAACTATCGCAAGCAGGATACATTGAGAGCTATCGTGGCTAAGGTGGATAATGAGAACAATAATCCAAAGATTATCCTTTCTCGTACATCGCCAATGTTCCTTCAGAGATTGTTCGAGCAGGAGGTTCCTGAAATCGCTGACGGCTTGATCACAATCAAGGGTATCGCACGTATCCCAGGAGAGAGAGCTAAGGTCGCTGTAGAGAGCTACGACGAGAGAATCGATCCAGTAGGAGCATGTGTAGGTATGAAGGGAGCACGTATCCACGGTATCGTAAGAGAGCTTCGTAATGAGAATATCGATGTAATCAACTATACATCAAACGTATCTCTATATATCCAGAGAGCGTTGAACCCAGCAAGAATCTCATCTATCAGAATCATCGAGGAGGAGAAGAAGGCAGAGGTTTACTTGGATCCACAGGAGGTATCGTTGGCAATCGGTAAGGGTGGTATGAACATCAAGCTTGCAACACAGCTTACAGGTTACCAGATTGAGGTATTCAGAAACTCAGACGGTTACGATGATGGAGATATCTACCTTGACGAGTTCGCAGACGAGATCGACGGATGGGTTATCGAGGAGTTCAAGAAGAACGGATTCGATACAGCTCTTAGCGTATTGAACGTTTCAAGAGATGAGCTTCTTCGTCGTATTGATCTAGAGGAAGAGACTATAGATGAGGTGTTGGCAGTTTTGAAGTCTGAGTTTGAGGATTTCGACGCTGACGCTGACAACAATGATGAAAGTAATTCCTAACCGTCAGGTAGGAATGAGTTTCTCTGAAATATAGGATACTTTTGGGTGCGTTCGGATTTAGCACCCAAAGGTATTTTGTTTCGGGAAAAGCAAAAACATTATGGACAAGGTGCAATTTGTGGTTGCTGTTTTTTAATTTTGTGGGAAGGAATAAAAAAGCAGCATACTATGATGAGTTAAGTGTGTTGTTTTTTTAAGTGTGGTAATTAAAATTTTATGTCGAGATTAGGTCAATTAGCTAAAGAATTAAATGTAGGTATCGCAACTGCTACCGAACTACTAAAAAAGAAAGGATTTGCAATCGAAGATGCGAATCCCAACTACAAATTGTCTGATAAAGAAGAAGATATCCTACGTCAGGAATATGACAAGGATAAGTCGTTCAAGTCTGATGCAAAGGCAGAGTTTGACGACATGAAGGACAGAAAAAAGAATAAGAAGGAGAAAGTCGTTGAGATTCCAGGATTTGGAAAGAAAGACGAGGTCGACATCAAGGTGGAGGTTAAGGCACCTCAGCTAAAGGTTGTCGGCAAGATCAATGACGCTCCAAAACCACAAGCCCCAGTTACTGAAACACGACCAGTCTCTTCGACTCCTGTCGCTGAGACTAAACCAAATAATATGTCAGCATCACAAAACGAATCTGAAGATGTATTCAGATTGAATCCTACTCAGCAGGTCACAGGACCTAAGGTGTTGGGAACAATCGATTTGTCTTCTATCAACTCTCAGACTAGACCTAAGAAGAAGACTAAGGAAGAGAGAAAGAAAGACCATCAGAAGCAGAACCAGAAAGGCGGCGAGCAGGGCGGCCAGAAAGGTGAGCAGGGTCAGGGCCAGAATGGTCAGAAGAAACAAAGAAATCGTATCCAGGGTAAAGAGAGAGTCGATATCTCTGAATACAAAGATGGAAAACAGGGTGGCAAGGGCGACCGTCACAATAAAGGTGACAGAAATGAAGGTCGTGAAGCCAACGAAGGAGGAAAGAACAACAAGAAGTTCAACAACAAGCAGAAGAATCAGAAGCAGGAGGTTTCTGACGAAGATGTACAGAAGCAGATCAAAGATACTCTTGCTCGCTTGACTTCTAATAAGGCTCAGAACAAGAGTGGTGCTAAGCACCGTCATGATAAACGTGAGTCAATCCGTCAGCGTGCTGAGGAGCGTGAGGCTCAGGAACGTGAGGCACAGGGCAAACTTAAGATCACTGAGTTTGTGACTGTCAGCGATTTGGCTAAGATGATGGATGTGACAATCACAGAGGTTATCACAACATGTATGAACTTCGGTTTGATGGTGTCAATCAACCAGCGTCTCGACGCGGATACTATCAATATCGTTGCAAGTGAGTTCGGATTTGAAACTGAATATGTGTCAGCCGAGGTAAGTGAGGCTATCCAGGAGGAAGAGGATAAGGAAGAGGATTTGATCCAGCGTCCACCTATCGTAACTGTGATGGGACACGTAGACCACGGTAAGACTTCATTGCTTGACTATATCCGCCAGACTAACGTGATCGCCGGTGAGGCCGGAGGTATCACTCAGCATATCGGTGCTTACAATGTCACATTGAAGAACGGTCAGCAGATCACATTCTTGGATACTCCAGGTCACGAGGCGTTTACAGCCATGCGTGCACGTGGTGCCAAGGTTACAGATATCGCTATCATCATCGTCGCAGCCGATGACGATGTGATGCCGCAGACAAAGGAGGCTATCAACCACGCAAGTATCGCTGGTGTGCCTATCGTGTTTGCAATCAATAAGATCGATAAGCCAACTGCCAACCCAGACAAGATCAAGGAGTCGTTGTCGCAGATGAACTACTTGGTAGAAGAGTGGGGTGGTAAGTATCAGTCACAGGATATCGCTGCTAAGAAGGGTATCGGTGTTGAGGAATTGATGGAGAAGGTGCTTCTTGAGGCAGAAATGCTTGATTTGAAGGCTAATCCAAACCGTAAGGCTACAGGTTCAATCATCGAGAGCCAGTTGGATAAAGGACGTGGTTATGTAGCTACAGTGCTTGTAAGCAACGGTACTTTGAAGGTTGGTGACGTGGTTATCGCAGGCACTCACTACGGTAAGGTTAAGGCTATGTTCAACGAGCGTAACCAGAGAATCACTGAAGCTCGTCCATCTGAGCCAGCTTTGATCCTTGGTCTTGACGGAGCTCCACAGGCAGGAGATAACTTCAACGTTCTTGGTTCAGAGCAGGAGGCTAGAGAAATCGCTAACAAGCGTGAGCAGCTACAGCGTGAGCAGGGCTTGCGTGCTGGTAACGGAATCATCACTCTTGATGAGATCGCCCGTCGTCGTGCACTTGGAAACTTCCAGGAGATGAATATCATCGTCAAGGGAGACGTGGACGGATCAGTAGAGGCATTGTCAGACTCATTGCAGAATTGTTCAACAGAGCAGTTCCAGATCAACGTTATCCACAAGGCAGTCGGACAGATCTCAGAAACAGATGTTATGTTGGCATCTGCATCCAACGCGATCATCGTCGGATTCCAGGTACGTCCATCACAGTCGGCTCGCAAGCTAGCAGAGAAGGAAGGTGTGGATATCCGTCTACACTCTATCATCTACGACGCTATCGAGCAGTTGAAGGACGCTATGGCAGGTATGTTGGCTCCAGAGTTGAAGGAGCAGGTTACTGGTACAGCCGAAGTGCTTGAAATCTTCAAGATCGGTAAGGTCGGTGTTATCGCTGGTTCAATTGTCCGCGACGGTAAGATCAAGCGCTCTAACAAGGTACGTTTGATTCGCGACGGAATTGTCGTATTCACCGGAGATTTGCAGTCGTTGAAGCGTTACAAGGACGACGTTAAGGAGGTTGCAAACGGATTCGATTGTGGTATTGCTCTTAACGGATACAATGAGATCCAGGTTGGTGATATCATCGAAGGATTCGAGACAATCGAGGTCGCTCGTAAACTATAATTTCGTAAGGGCTGGTCTTGTACCTGCCCAAATGAAGAAAAATATCAAATTAAGAGTCGGACAGTAGTCCGATTCTTAATTTTGTTTAGAACTGTATGTGGAACGGCCTAACCACCCTGCCAACGTGAGCCCGTAGGGCGAGCGTATTAAAAAAAGCGTGTTTGGACAACGTGTATAATCAATAATAAAATATTTGTCGTTAGACGCACGTCCGTGCGTCTCTACGAGAGATGCTCTAATCTTCTTTATTAATCATTAACTTTTAATTATTAACTAATTTGAATTGGCTTGATTTCTTGATTCTCTTGCTTATCGTAGCAGGAATGGTGAGAGGATTTTCAAAAGGACTTATTTTTGAGCTTTCGGGATTGATAGGACTTATCATTGCCGTATATGTTTCAAGATACCACAGCACTCCATTTGCGGAGTTTATACATGGGTTCTTCAATGTAGGTATGGAATATTGCCCTGCATTGGGAATGATAATGGCATTCATAGTTTCGCTAATATTAGTTAAGGTGTTGGCTATGTGTGCTCAGAAACTCATCAAAGCGATCAGTCTTGGTTGGCTTAACAGTTTGCTGGGAGCTTTGATATCTATTGTCAAGTATACTTTGGTGATCAGCGTTGTATTAAATGTGTTGGGGCCAATCAACGAGAAGCTTCATGTGATGGATGGAAAACATTCGGAAGGTTCTGTGTTGTGTGAACCAGTCACTAAGTTTGCTCCTGCTGTTCTCCCTATGCTTAATATAAATGAGTTGTTCAATATTCCAAAGAATGTTGAAGATTCGATGAAGAACGACAAAGAGAAAAAGACAGAGAAATAATCTGAAGATTTGGCTTTGCCTACTCTTCTTTATTAGACGCACGTCCGTGCGTCTCTACAATACACACTCGTAGAGACACACGGACGTGTGTGTTTTGATAAATTTTTATCTGTGGTATGCTAGAATTTTGCATATTTAAGTTCTATTTTTGTAAAAAAATAACGAATAAGTGTTGTGTCTATGGGAAAAGAATCTAAACCATTTTTGAAAATTGTTGCCGAGGACTTGAAAAACCACGATGACGTAGAAAACAAATTGCTTGTTTTTCCAAACCGTCGTGCGATATTGTTCTTCAATGAGTGTTGGGCTGATGAGTTTGACAAACCAGTTTTTGCTCCTGACTCAACCACTATCCAGGACTTGTTCCACTCATTGTCTCCATATGATGTGCCTGATGAACTTGCCCTTTTAATCGAACTTTTCAACACTATTAAGGATACGCATCCGGATATATTAGGTTCGGAACCTAATTTTGACAAGTTTTATTTCTGGGGGCAGACGTTGCTATCCGATTTCGACGATATCGACAAGAACAGTGTGAATGCTCAAGCATTGTTTTCTAATGTGGCAGACTTGCAACATGTGAAAGATTTCTCTTTCCTTACTGATTCGCAGGTTAAAGTGTTGGAGCATTTCTTCTCTACTTTCTCTGTCGATGCACAGAATGAGAAAATCCAGTTGTTTGCAAAACTATGGGAGAATCTATATTCTATTTATCTTGCATTTAAGGAGCGTCTACAGAGCAAAACTCAGGCGTATGAAGGAATGCTGATGCTTGATGTCGTGGAGCGTCTAAAAAGCGGTGAAATCGATGATTCTAAGTATGAAAAACTCGTTTTTATCGGATTTAATGTGTTGAGCAGAACAGAGTATGCCTTCTTTAAAAGATACAGAGATTCCAAACGAGCTGACTTCTACTGGGATTACGATATCTACTATTCCGCACCAGAGTCGATTCAGGAAGCTGGACTCTTTATGCGTCAGAATATCGTTGACTTTCCGTCGTCGCTTAAAGAACCATCTTTATTCGACAACTATTCAAAACCGAAGAAAATCAACTTTATCAGCACCTCTTCTGACAGTGCTCAGGCAGGTTACGTGTCTAAGTTTTTAAACAATACTGCTGATATTGTAGTTGATGAAAAGAGCGGTGAAAAGGAGAAAATTGATAGAAGAACGGCTGTAGTGCTTTGTGATGAGACTTTGCTTTTGCCAGTATTGCATTCAATACCTAATGATAGAGATATGGCGTTGAATGTAACTATGGGATTCCCCGTGTCGCAAACACCAATCACAAGTTTCATCAACGCTCTTGCTAATTATCATGTCTATCTTGATGAGAGAAAGCCAAAGACAGTGGCTTTATCGTTGATTGAGCCAATCGCAAACCACTCTTATATCAAAACAGTATTCCCTGAGGTGACAAAGAAGGTTGCTCTCATGAAGAGTGAAAGGAATGTCTTCCCCGCAGTCTCAACCTTTGAAAACGATGTTGATTTGTCGCTGCTTTTAAAACCTGCGGTGGATTCGACCGAATTTGTTGACAAATTGAAAAAAGTGTTGATTAAGATCTCCAGTCATGAGACTCACTATTCTTTATATTCTGACCTTTATAATGAATCTCTATTCCGCGTTTACAATATCCTTGTGAGATTCGCTGATGAGGTTTGTTCGGAAGATTTGTCGATGAGTGTTGCGCTGACAGCCCAGCTTTTGATGAAGGTTGTGGCTCAGACAAAAGTGCCATTCCACGGAGAACCGATTGAAGGATTGCAGGTGATGGGATTCTTGGAGACTCGTGGATTGGATTTCTCACATATTTGTTTGCTATCCGCGTCGAACAAACAACTTCCTCCTTCCGCTGAGATTACATCATTCATACCTCATTCAATTCGCACCGGATTTGAGATGACGTCGGTGGAGCAGAAAAATGCGTTGTTCGCATACTATTTCTACCGTTTGATTCAAAGGGCTGAGGATGTCACACTTGTTTATAATTCATCTTGTGACAGCCAGACAACCGACGGACAGATGAGTCGCTACATGCTTCAGATGCTTGTGGAAAATAAGAATTTTGAGATTAAGAAGTATGATATCGAAAATGTTGTGCCATCTATCTCTGCAGAAGCGTGGAGCGTGAAAAACAACGATGAAATCGTAAAAAAATTATTGGATCGATTCTCAACCAATCCTGAAAGACCATTGTCACCGTCGGCAATCAATATCTATTTTGAGTGCCCGTTGAAATTCTATTTCAAATATGCGTTGGGCTTAAAAGAGCCTGATCAGGATGACGACGGAATCTCTTCTACTGATATGGGAACAATCTTCCACGCTGTCATGGAGGAAATCTATTCCGACCTTGTTAAAAAGAAAGGAATGTCCATTTCACCGTCGGATTTGACATCTTTGACCAATGCGGAACTTTATTCTATCATTGATCGTTTCATAAATGTTCATTATTATAAGGTTGAAAAGTTTAAGACCTTGCCGAAGACAGTATCTCAGTTTCATGGACATCTGCTTGTGGCGAGAGACCTACTTTTGGAGTTTGTCCGCAAACAGTTAGTCATAGATTCAAGGTTGAAAGACTTGAATTATTTGACATCTGAGGAAAAAGTTGTTGCTCCGATAGAAGTCGACGTGAATGGAGAGAAGCATCAGATCTATGTCGGAGGAGTGGTCGACCGCCAGGATTCAGTCGACGGTGGAAAACGAAGAATTGTCGATTACAAGACAGGTGGAGAAAAACCGTCGTCGATAAAATCAATCGATGATTTGTTTGCTTATACCAACAGAAAGAAGGTACATTATCAGTTGCAGATTTTGATATACTCTTCGCTTATCCATAAGACGAAAGGTGTCGACGTCGCTCCTGTTTTGGATTTTGTCAATCAGAAAACAGATGATGTCGAGTGTGTACTCAGTGTTTTCAAAGAGGTTATCGGAGACAAGGGAAAACCTAAAAAAATCGATGAACCAATACTTGTCGATGACCAATTCTGCGATGAATTCGATGGTAAATTAAAAAATGCGCTATCGGATATCTTCAATGTCAACAGAGATTTCACGCAAACAGAGGAACCTGAGAAATTCTGCGATATGTGTGCATTTATGCAGATTTGTAGAAAGAGGAAGGAATGATGGAAAAACAAATCGTCAGAATGTAGAGACGTCGTATTACGGCGTCTCTGTAGGGAAATACCCTTACGTTTTACATTCTTATCGTCTAAATTATGTCCGAAAAAAAGATATGATTATGGGAAAAATAATTATGGGGATTGTCAAGGATTTATTGAAGTTTTTAATCCCAACAATATGGAAACGTTGGGGATTTTACAAAAACGAAGAAGCACATGAAAAAATGTCTTTTAATGATGAATATGCCCATCTGAAATTTTCATTACTTAACTTAAACGATGCAAAAAAATATGAAGGGAAAGTGAAAAAAATCACTAGATATTATACAGATATAAAAGAAGAAACCGTCACAAAAGCGGGAATATGCTACGTCATCAATTTTCCCTATATGATGAAAGAGGTAGCTTCTGTGGCACAAAAAAATATAAAAACGGAATTTTGATCTTCAGCTATTTGGATGAGATAGAGTATTATGATTAAAAATCACATCTGTTATTCTTTAGGTATTAATCCTTTTTTTTATTTTTGCAAACAAACAGGAAAACTATGTTCTGTTTTTTTTGACCGTATTTAATGCGGTTTGTTAAGAAGACCTTAGAATATAAAATTTAACAGCTTTATGGAGATAAAGAATGAAACTCGCCTGACTTATGAGATTTTGACAGATGTGATGATGTCAAAGAAAAAGTTCATTATCACTTCATGGATTACCACTTTTCTGGCGGTGTCCCTTTTTGAACTGGCTATTTGTCCTAGCGGTTTTTTCCCTTGGTGGGTTAATCTATTGTTGGGTGGAATATTCTTGGCTTTCAGTCGGGTGCAATCAAATATTAGCACTCCGAAGAGATTGAAGAAAACATATAAAAAAATTATTGGTGAAGGAGAATCCCGTCACTCTTTTCTTTTTAAGGATGAAGAAGTGGAATGCCATGTAAGCAATGAAGTGACACCTGAAGCACATGCCATCTATCCCTATAGTAGTTTGACTGGATGGGAATTCGTAAAGAATTACCTAGTTCTTTATGTCTCCAAGTATCAGCAAATAACGATTGATTTGAATGGATTCGACTCCGAAGAGGATAAGAATGCGGTCATCGCTCTGCTAAAATCTAAAGTGAAGAAGGACTAGAAGCTATTCAAATTTGTTAAAATATTTTGTTATAAGTCTTATCTTCATTTTAGACAACAAGTATATAATCTCCTTAAAATTATCTGTTTATGGAAATATTAATAAGATACTTAGTTTTTTGTTTGGCTGCAGTCATATTCTACAAAGTGGCAGTCTTTATAACAACAAAAGTGAAAGGAAATAGAAATTTGATTTTGGATTCTCAAGATATCAAAGCACATGTTTATGACTTTTTCATGAAACATTTGCCAAATCTTGTTGAAGAGAAAGAAAACTACGAAGGAAAGGTGAAGTCAATTCGTAGGTATTATACGACAATTAAAGGAGACACTGCAAAAAAAGGTAATCTTAGTTTTGTTGCAAACTATGATGAAAATCAGAAGATTGTAGACTCTATACTATACGATGCTAAAGGAAATTTAGATAAACGTATCATCAACGAATATGATAGTAATTGTAATCTTCTTTTGGTAAAGGAAATTATGAATGATGGAAAGGAGTTGATTACAGAACGTAATACATATAATGATAAGAATCAAAACGTTGAATCAATATTGTATTATGAGGATGGAAGCATTTGCTCTATTTTACGTAGTCACTACGATGAACGTGGAAACTGCATAGCTTGGGAGATAGAAGAACCTATGGACGGAAATACTGAAACAAATTATTATGTCTGTACTTTTGACAAAAATGATAGAGAGGTGGAGCGTGTGATAGAATATTCACGTACAGGAGATAAATCAAAAGAACTCTACACTTATGATAGTAAAGGAAATGTTAAGGAGATGAAGGTGGTAGATGGTAATAGTGGTGAAGAAGAGTCTCGAAGTGTTTACTATTATAATACAAATAACAAGGTGTCTGAGATTGTCTCTTATAAAGGGGCTGAAATTACGGAAAAAGAAGATTATTCCTATGATCATAACAACCGAGAGGTAGAACGTCGTGTATATGACAAATTAGGCAATCTTAAATCAAAAAGAGTCAATTCGTACGACGAAAAAGGAAGCCTATGCGGCTTCCAAAAGTATGAGAACGGAGTCTTGGTTTTCTGTTATTTGGATGAAATCGAATATTACGATTGATTATGATATCTTTTCGTTCAATTCAAGCCAAATCATCTCCTTTTCATCGAGTTCTTCGATCACTTCCTGCATTCTGCTCGACAATTTCATGATTTCGTCGTTGCTCATCTGCTCTCCGCTTCCAAGTCGATCCTCGATCTCTTTTTTCTCTTTGCTGAGCTTGTCGATGTCAATCTCGGTTTGCTCAAGTAGACGTTGCTCTTTGTAGCTCAACTTCGGTTTGTCCATCGCAGTGTTGCGCTCACGTTTTGGAGCAGCTTCTGCTGGTTTCGCATTCTTTTCTTTCTCAGCTTTCTCCTTTTCATCGGACATATCCTTCCAGATGCGGTAGTCTGTGTAGTTGCCAGGGAAGTCTTTGATTGAACTGTCTGGATTGAACACAAACAAGTGATCCACGATTCTGTCCATGAAGTAACGGTCGTGGCTTACGATTAGCACGTTGCCCTTAAACTCCATCAAGTACTCCTCAAGCACTGATAGCGTTGCGATGTCAAGGTCGTTGGTTGGCTCGTCGAGGATTAAAAAATTCGGATTCTCCATCAACACTCTGCAAAGCTGTAGTCGACGTTTCTCTCCACCTGACAATTTATAGATATAGTCGTGCTGACGGCTTGGGGCAAACAAGAATCTGCTCAACAGATTAGTGGCAGATAGCTTAACACCCTGTTGCACCTCCACCTGATCTGCAATCTCCGAAATGTATTCTACTACTTTTAGCGACTCCTTGAATTTAGGAAGCTCCTGACTGTAGTAGCCAAAACGAACCGTCTGTCCAATAGTGATCTCTCCACTGTCTGGCTGGACTTCGTTAAGAATCATCTTTAGCAACGTCGTCTTTCCAGATCCGTTTGTGCCGACGATTCCTACTTTCTCACCTTTAGCGAAATTGTAGTAGAAATCTTTTAAAAGCACCTTTTCATCGTACTTTTTAGAAATATAGTTAAGTTCGATGATCTTTGTTCCGATATGGTTGGATTTAGATGCAAGAGTCAACTCCGATTCAGAGCGAACACTCTTTAGTCTCTTCTCAATAACGTCGAATCTATCAATACGGCTACGTGATTTACCTCCACGAGCCTGAGGCTGACGACGTATCCACTCCAACTCACGGCGGTAAGTGTTGCGAAGGTGGGCAAGAGTACGTTGCTCTAACTCCTCACGATGCTCTTTCTCCTCCAAGTAGTAGCTGTAGTTGCCTTGGTATGTGTAAATCTGAGTGTCTGCGATCTCAAAAATCTTATTGCAGACGTTATCAAGGAAATATCTGTCGTGAGTTACAAGTAAAAGGGCTTTCTTCTCTTTCACAAGCATCTCCTCAAGCCACTCCACCATTCCAAGGTCAAGGTGGTTGGTAGGCTCGTCAAGCACAAGCAAATCGTGGTCGGAAATGATAGCCGACGCCAATGCCACACGTTTGCGGGCTCCTCCTGATAGCGTGCTGATCTTCTGGTTGATGTCGCGTAGACCAAGACGGGAAAGGGTAGAGATTACCGTCGTCTCCAGATTCCACGCGTTAAGAGCATCCATCTTATGCGACAATTCAGAAATCACATCTGCGTCCGCACCATTGTTGATGGCGTTCTCGTATTCTTTGATGACAGTGGTGATTTCTCCAGATACGTGGCGAAGAGCACCGTCGAGGATACTCTCTCCATCGTTGAATTTTGGATCTTGATCAAGAAAACTGATTTTCAGATCACGTCGACGGGTGATATTGCCGGAATCCTGTGGCTCCTCACCCAAGATGATTTTCATCAGCGTACTCTTTCCGCAACCGTTGCGTCCGATCAATGCAATCTTCTCACCTACGTTGATAGTGAAGGTCACATTCTCAAAAAGGGCCAAGTCACCGAAGTTTTTGCTGACTTGCTGTATCTGAATTAGGTTTTCGTCTGTCATTTTCTTTTTCTAAAGGTTAACGTCCCAAAAGAACTAATAGGATGTTGATGTCGCTCGGACTGATTCCTGAGATTCTGCTTGCCTGACCGATTGTCTCTGGATCGATACGTGTAAGTTTCTGGCGAGCCTCTGTGGAAATAGTCTTGATCGACATATAATCGAACTTGCCTTTGATCTTGATATTCTCAAGGCGAGTAAGTTTGTCAGCAATCTGTTGCTCACGTGCGATATATCCGCTGTACTTGATTAGAATCTCTGCCGACTCCACAATCTCCTCACGTCTGTTTGGAATCTTATCGATCGCCTCCTGCAATGCTGGGATAGCCTGACGCAAAGAATCGAAGTTTAGCTGCGGACGGTTGACCAAATCCATAAGTTTGCAACCTTCACGAAGTGGGGATGTGCCCTGCGTCTCCAAGAATGGATTGATCAATGCTGGCTTGATTGAGAAAGTCGACGTGAATTCCTTCAAACGGTTGACTTCCTCCTCCTTCTGAGTTAGCAAGTCGACGCGATCTTTACGTGCAAGACCGATTTCTGCGGATTTGCGAGTCAATCGGCTATCTGCGTCGTCCTGACGAAGCAAAATTCTGTATTCTGCGCGCGACGTGAACATACGGTATGGCTCATCCACTCCTTTAGTGATCAAATCGTCGATTAGCACACCGATATAGGCCTCGTTTCGTGACAATACGAATTCCTGATTGCCGTGGCACTTCAAATGTGCGTTAATTCCGGCCATTAAACCCTGTCCTGCGGCCTCTTCGTATCCTGTCGTGCCATTTACCTGTCCGGCAAGGAAAAGTCCGCCTACGAGCTTGCTTTCCAATGTTGGATTTAACTGAGTCGGATCGAAGTAATCATATTCGATGGCATAACCTGGACGGTAGACTTGCACATTCTCCAAACCTTTGATTGTGCGTAGTGCGTTGAGCTGCACATGAAGGGGTAGAGAAGAGGAGAATCCGTTAAGGTAATACTCCTGAGTTGTCTCGCCTTCAGGCTCAAGGAAGAGCTGATGCTGATTCTTGTCCGCAAACGTCACGATCTTTGTCTCGATACTTGGGCAGTAGCGAGGACCAACACTCTTGATCTGACCGTTGTAAAGCGGTGATTCAGGCAAACCAGCACGAAGAATCTCGTGAGTTTGCTCGTTGGTGTATGTGATGAAGCACGGACGCTGCTTTAGCGGACGTGGCTGGAAATCAAGATAAGAGAATTTATGGAAGTCGTTGTCTCCGTCCTGTGGAGCAAGCTCGTCGAAATTGATTGTACGACCGTCAATTCTGACTGGTGTACCTGTTTTCATTCTGCCGACGTTGATGCCCTTTGCCATTAGCTGTTCGCTAATTCCGTACGACGCTGGTTCAGAGATACGGCCTCCCTTTATCTGTTGTCTACCACAGTGCATCAATCCGCTTAGGAATGTACCTGCTGTGATGACGATTGATTTAGCTTTGAATTCTGCGCCGAGTGCAGTACGAACTCCGCAAACTGAGTTGCCTTCAAACAATAATTCGTTTGCCATGTCCTGCCAGATGCAGAGGTTGTCGGTGTTCTCAAGTAGGCTTCTCCACTTTTCCGAGAAACGTTGACGATCCGACTGGCTACGTGGACTCCACATTGCCGGACCCTTCGACTTGTTGAGCATACGGTACTGGATGGCAGTAAGGTCTGTGACGATACCCATCTGTCCGCCCATTGCGTCGATCTCTCTTACAATCTGTCCTTTTGCAATACCACCCACTGCAGGATTACAGCTCATCTGCGCTATGGAGTGCATATCCATAGTGATGAGAAGAGTCTGCGAACCAAGGTTGGCTGCTGCTGATGCCGCCTCGCAACCAGCGTGACCTGCACCGATAACTATGACATCGAAATTGAATTTCATTTTATTTTATCTTGTTAAGAAACGACTCCTCAAGAAGAAGCTTTTTAAGACGCAGTGCCCAAACATTGTTGCTCTGACCATTTGCAGTTTTTCCTCCGATTAGGATGAACTCACCTTTATTGCCAATTTGGAATAGACCTGCATCCGACAAAGATCCGACTGTGCTGCCAAGGTCTTTGTGCTCATCTGTAGTCCACGACAAACCGCTGTTGTCAGATGTATAACACTTAGTAGAGTATGTTCCGTCTACCGCTATTCCACCGATAATGCTAAGGTTGTTGCCGAATCTAAAAGTAATAGCTTTATCCATGTATGGTAATCCGAATGATGCATCAGTCAAACACTCTACGTTGCCATATCTGTCTGCAGCCCAGATCTCTGCGTTATTCTCTTTTTTAGCGTAAAGGTAGCCAAGAATTGTGTTTCCACTTGGCGCTGTGAACGGGCAAAGCGTATCTACCACAAATTTCTCAGGAAGAGGCTGTGATATTTTTGGCTCTCCGTTTTTACTGTACGATTTGATGTCGCTTCCGTCAAGCACCCATATTTGGTTGTTGAGCGCGTATAGTAATTGTCCGCTAGGAATGGCATCAAACTTGTTGAATTGCAGATTATTGAAGTTCGCAGCGTAGATGGCTCCTGATTTGCCCTGGACGAATATTGAATCGTCAATTGAACATAGAGTAGGTAATTCTAACACCTCAGATTCTGCGATAAGTTTGCTGCTCCACTGTTTTCCGTCGACAGAAGACAGAACTTTGAGGTCAGTGGCAGTCTGAATGAACTGCATCATCACGTCGTTGTACATGATAGATTTCTGAGAAAGAATAGTTTCTCCCAATTCTGCGACGGTGCTGATGTTAGTCCATTGGAATGCTTCTACGTCATATCTGTGAACACGAACATCCAACATGTACTCTTTCTTGGAATTATCTTCAGTGTTAGTAGAAACAAATTTCACTGGCTTCGAGAAATTTATTGCCACTGTGTTTCTAAAATCGATGAAGTTAATGCCGTCGTAAGAATACTGAAAACTTAGGTTGTTACCACTACTGGTGTTATAACTATAGAAAGTAGGGTAAAGCGAGTCTACTCTTGTGCCATAAGCCAAAGAGTCATAGTTGTATATCTTACCTTCGAAGTCGTTGACAATGAAATTGACATTGCCTAACTGAGGAATCAAGACGCGGCGGATTCTAGGATCCGGAGTGTCAGACTCCTTGTCGTCCTTACAACCTGTATTTACTGCCGCCAATGTGAAAGCGGTTATGTATAATAATAAATTGCGTAGTTTCATATATTAATTCAATAAACTAAATGCTCCGTAAGTAATTGCCATCCAAACGGCGTATCTCACTGTCTTTCCAAAAAGGACCCAGAACAATACGCCCCAAAATGGAGAACGCATCAATCCGAGTGCCATGACAATGAAATCTCCGATGCCAGGCGTGAAGGAAAAGAAACCAAGCCAGATGCCTCGTTGCTGCACCCAATTCTTCGCCTTTCCCACTTTTCCCTCGTCAAGACCACAGTATTTGGTAAGCCATTCTGTCTTTCCGAGATAACCTAGTGCATAGCAGGTCATGGCTCCAAGTGTGTTGCCTGCTATGGCGGCCAATAAAACATAGTATCTGTTGGCTCCAGATGCCAAAACTATTGAGAATACAGCCTCAGAAGGCAAGGGTAGTACCGTCGCTGCTAAAAAAGCAGCTAAAAACAGTCCCCAACATCCGTATTCTGCAAGCCAGGTTAGATCCATTATTCCAATCCGATTAGTTTCACAGCAAGATAACCGACTGCCAGCAAAACAAACAGACGGTACATCCAAGTGATTATTAGTTCTCGTCTATAAAATAAAGTTACGGCTCCACCTATACAAAATGTGCCGAGTGTGATGATTGTGCTCAACATCGATTCGAATCCGAAGTTCATTGCCACCGCAAAGAATGTGGCAAGCACGATGATCACTGACAACAATGAATATTTTCCTCGTTGCTGGATGCTCTTGTTGCTATAGTGGCTTGAAAGTCGCATCACACATACGAAGATGAAGACTAGCAGATATCCGTAGAATATCTTGCTGAATCTTCCGAACTTTTCAAATTCAGAGAAATCGTTGAGACTGAAGCTTGGGGCTGCTGTCCACGAAATGCCATCAAAGTAACCCAACTGATAGATTCCCGCCACAGCATAGATGGCGATTGTGAGTCCACCGATTATGATGCTCAACACTGTCTTCAACTGAATACGGTTGCTAAAGTATAGAAAGGCAAGCACCGGAATCACGTTGAGTGAGAATGGAGTGTAGACAACCGAACCAATTGTGATTAGTCCACCGATATTGAAAGAATGCAACTCATGAAAACTTTCCGACAATGCGAATGCTGATGCTATGATTGCCAATTCCATCAAGGTTAGGAAGTAGCCGTAGTTGATGCCCTCTTTCTCAAGTGAAATGATCATTACAAAAATACACAGCACCGTCGGCAGTATCGTTGGCGCTTTCAATAGAGAAAACGCACTGTTGATAAGGCCTAATGCAAAACCAATTAATAGGATAAGTGCAAAATTTACCCAATAGGTCACTAACGTAGGCACCTCAACCAAGCTTTCCAGCAACGCCATGAATCTTAGATTCCCTGCTTTCGAGAGAAGGAATGTGGCGTTGAATGGAATCAACCACAACAAAAGAGCGACGCACACAATGGCTATGTATGCGACTAATGATGGTTTTACTTTGTCTTGAAAACTACCGTTGTACATCTTTCTGTGGTTGTTGGATTTATGATATATGGGCGGTCACGAGGACCGCCACTACATTGCAAAAATTATAAATCAAATCCGATATCGCGACGGAAGTATTTCTTCTCGAAGTCGATAACCTGTGCATTGGCGAATGACTTAGCAAGAGCCTCTGCCTTTGTAGCACCGTATGAACTGATTGAGATTACACGTCCACCGTTTGTCAACACCTTGCCATCCACCATCTTTGTTCCGGCGTGGAATGCGATTGAATCCTTCACCTTGTCAAGACCGGTGATGACCTTGTTCTTCTCGTACTCCTCTGGATAACCACCTGATACCAACATCACTGTTACAGCTGTACGCTCGTCCTCCTCAAGTGTGCGCTTGTCCAAATCTCCTGCTGCAACACCCTCGAATGCGTCAACCAAGTCTCCCTTGACACGAAGCATAACAGCCTCTGTCTCTGGATCTCCCATACGTACGTTGTACTCGATTACCATTGGCTCGTTCTTCACGTTGATCAAACCAAGGAAGATGAAACCTTTGTATGTGATGTTCTCTTTTGCCAAACCTTCTACAGTAGGGATGATGATACGCTCCTCAACCTTCTTCATGAATGTCTTGTCGGCAAATGGCACTGGCGAAACGGCTCCCATACCACCTGTGTTAAGTCCCTTGTCTCCCTCTCCGATACGCTTGTAGTCTTTTGCTACAGGAAGCACCTTGTAGTTCTTTCCATCTGAAAGAACGAATACAGAGCACTCGATACCTGACAAGAACTCCTCGATGACAACTGTCTTGCTGGCGTCGCCAAACTTACCAGTCAACATTGTCTTAAGCTCTGCTTTTGCCTCCTCAAGTGTGTTAAGGATAAGTACACCCTTGCCTGCTGCCAAACCGTCTGCCTTTAGCACGTATGGAGCCTCAAGTTCAGCAAGGAATGCGAATGCATCCTCGATTGTCTCGTTTGTGAAACTCTTGTATCTTGCAGTTGGGATGTTGTGACGCATCATGAATGCCTTGGCGAAGTCTTTACTTCCTTCCAATCTTGCACCTTCCTTAGATGGTCCGATCACCTTAATGCTCTTAAGTGCAGCGTCGCTCTTGAAATAATCGTAGATACCCTTTACAAGTGGATCCTCTGGTCCTACAACTACCATTTCGATGTCGTTCTCAAGCACGAACTTCTTGATTGCGTCGAAATCGTCAGCCTTCATTGCTACGTTCTTGCAACCTACAGTCTTTCCGTTAACCTCTCTTGTAAGAAGCTCTGTTCCAGCGTTACCTGGCGCAACGAAAAGGTTGTCTACTTTCTTGCTCTCTCTAATCTTCCAAGCCAAGGCATTCTCTCTACCTCCGCTTCCCAATATTAGTACGTTCATCTATGTTTTGTTTTTTCTCTTGTAGAGACGGGGCATGCACCGTCTTTCGGAGTGCCGGATCTCAATGAGATGTTAATAATCTATTTTTTTGAATGAATAGCCTTCTTTTAAGAGCCATTCAATGCTTTTTGCCAGAGCTCCCTCAATATTTTTTCTCGACTTCAATGAATCATGGAAGACGATGATGGATCCGTTTCTGGCATATTTCTTCACTTTGTCGAAGATGTCATCAGGAGTGAGATTTTTGTTGTAATCTCTTGTCACCACGTCCCACATCACAATCTTGTATCTCTTTCTGAGAAAGAGGATAGTGGTAGGACGAATAATTCCGTGTGGTGGGCGAAAGAGTGGGGAATGAATTAGCTGGTTGGCTTTCTCCACGTTCTCACAGTAGCGTTTGGCTGATGTGCCCCACGAACGGAGATGATTATAGGTGTGGTTGCCGACGTTGTGCCCTCTCTCCACTACCATCTTGAAGATGTCCGGGTGTTTGCGAACGTTATCTCCAACACAGAAGAATGTCGCTTTCACATTATAACGGTCGAGTACGTCGAGCACCCATTCCGTCACTTCTGGAATCGGACCGTCGTCGAATGTGAGATAAATGACTTTATCTTCCTGCTTTTTTATACGCCACGTCGTCCAGGGGAAAAATGCCCTGAACAGACGTGGTGGTTGTTCTATAATCATCAGTTAATTATTCTTGCTCAATCTCCTGGTAGAAATCTTCAACCTCTTTGCGGATTTCATCGGCTTTCTCCTTGCTGCATACCTTTGAAGCTGTAGCTGCTATGTATCTCATCATGTCGAAACGTTCTGTGATATCCTCAGAAGCTAATTTTCTTTCTGTTCTTGAAAGAGCCAAGTTCCATGCTCTATACTGCTTGCCCATTTCGAAGATCTCGTCGATTATCGACTCTGCTTTTTCCTTCTCTCCAAGACTTGCATACAAATGAGCGATGTTGCATGATGTTAGATCTGCAGGTACATTGTATGTCGGGATCTCTTTCGTACACTTGTCAAGCACCTCGATTGCCTTCTCTTTCTGACCTTCCTCAGCAAGCTCAGAAGCAAGACGCACGAACATGTGACGGAATGTTCTGGCCATACGGCAATTGTTTTCGTCCATGTAGATGCCTGGCTGACTTACGTTGCCCCATTCGAACTTGTTTATCATGTTGTCGTACATCTTCTCAGTATTGACTCCTCCCTGAGTTTTGTATGGAACCAAACGGTATGCCATACCCTCAAGCTCAAGATACTGGTCAAGACCAAGATAGCTGTCTCTGCCGACTGTGACTGCGAAGTAGATTGGTGTCTTCCAATCCTTATTTGAGCGGATCAAGTCAAGAATGAACAGATCCTGCTTTCCAAGGTAAGATTTCTTGCTCAAGTCGATCTTGATGTCCTCGATGATCTTCTTGGTCATATCCATCTTTACCGGTCTCAAATGAGGCTCTGTCTTGCCACCATTGTTTGGATTTGGCTGGTTGACCATCATGACTGTATCCTTAATAACGCGGATTGTATCCTTAGGATCAACAATACCGGCAGCAACAACTGCATTCTTGTCAACGTGCTGTACAAGCTTAGTTGAAGGAAGCACATCGATGCCCTCTCTGTATCCAAGCTGCTTAGCTGTACGTTTGTCAAGCAAGTATTTGAATCCTTCGTCGATAGTGATCTCCTTGTCGATACGTTTGTCGATATAAGCTACGTCCAACTTGCCGTTAGAGTAATCTTTGCTCTTCATTCCCATTGGAAGGGCTTTCGACTTGTATGCGTCACGCTGCATCTGGTCGATATACCATCCCATCTGCAAGTATGAAAGGTTGGCGACGCGGCAATCTGAACCTACACCCTCAACCTCCTGGTTGTACCACAATGGGAATGTATCGTTATCTCCGTTAGTGAAGATGACTCCGTTCTCTGGGATTGTCTTCAAGTAGTTAGCACCGTAGTCGCGGCAAGTGTATCTGTCGCTACGGTCGTGGTCATCCCAGTTCTCTACGGCCATGATTGTAGGCACGCTCGAAGACAATAGGAATGCGATAATTGCGGCGATTCGTTTGTCTACAAAAGCTTTGATAAAATCGAAGATAAATAGCACTCCTAAACCAATCCAGATACAGAACGCATAGAAACTACCCGCATATGCATAGTCACGTTCACGTGGCTGGTATGGATATTGGTTCAAGTAAACCACGATAGCCAGACCTGTCATGAAGAATAAAACGCTGACAAGCAAGAAACTCTCTGTTCCTTTTTGGTTTTTGTTGAACTGGTATAGAATACCAAGTAAACCAAGAATCAAAGGTAGGAAGTAATAGCAGTTTCTTCCCTTGTTGTTCTTTAAATCATCTGGTAGAGACGACTGGTCTCCAAGTCTCCAACTATCTAGTATGTCGATACCTGATATCCAGTTTCCGTGAGTGATCTCACCGTGTCCCTGAATATCATTCTGTCGACCTACAAAGTTCCACATGAAATATCTCCAGTACATGAAACCAATCTGGTAACGGAAGAAATATGCCATGTTGTCGCCGAATGTAGGCACTTCCACTTTCTTGCCGTCGTCGGCCTTGACCTTCTTTCCTGTGAAGTTAGACCAACTTTTGTAAGCTGAGATGTGGCTGGCTTGACGTGAGTACATACGAGGGAAAACCATCAAGAACTGGTCTTGGTAGATATACTTTGTCTTCTTGTCGTATGCGTAGTACTGGTCAGGCTCTTTTTCGTTGTCTTTGATCTTCTTAGCCCAAAGATCCTCACCATAATCCTTTGCGACTGAACCACTCTTGTCGTACTTGAACTCAGAAGCGAAGCTCTCTCCGTATAGAAGAGGAGTGTCACCATACTGGTCACGGTTCAAATAGCTCTTCAATGAGAACACATCGTCTGGTGAGTTCTGATCCATTGTTGGGTTAGCACTGCTTCGGATAACCAAAGTTGCGTACGACGAGTATCCAAGTAGGATCACTGTCAAGCAAGTAAGCACAGTGTTAAGCAATGGCATTGTCGCGTTGTCTTCTTTCTTGATGAAAAAGAAGTAAGCAATCATAGCGGCAATGATTATCAAACCTAAGAAGATATGGCTGCCGAAGAATGGGATGCCAAGAAGAGTTACCGAAACAATAAATAGAATTGTCGGAATTTTTGAACCTACATACTTCTCAGAGTAAGAAGTGTAGATTCCGCCTACTAAGCAAGAGATTAGCGCGATGCTGTAGATGATCACTCCAGTGTTGAATGAGCATCCGAAAGTGTTGACGAACAACAACTCAAACCATCCAGCAACAGTCACGAATCCTGGCACGATACCGTATAGGATAATTGCCAAAAGAATGACTGATATCAACAATGAGATTCCTACGCCCTTCCAACTAAACTTATACTTTCTGAAATAGTAGACAAGCACAAGGGCAGGAATACAAAGCAAGTTCAATAGGTGGACACCTACTGAAAGTCCCATCAAGTATGCAATAAGTACCAACCATCTGTTAGCAAATGGTTTGTCTGCAACGTCTTCCCATTTAAGCATTGCCCAGAAGACAACGGCTGTGAACATTGAAGATGACGCATAAACCTCTGCCTCCACAGCTGAGAACCAGAATGTGTCGGAGAATGTGTAAGCCAACGCACCTACAGCACCAGCACCAAGAATGGCGATAGTGTTGCCAAGAGAAAAGTCCTCCTCATTTTTAATGACCAAACGTCTTGCCAAATGAGTGATTGTCCAGAATAGGAATAGAATAGTCAAAGCCGACATGAATGCCGAGAACACATTGACCATTTTAGCTACTTGGTGGACATCCGAGGCAAATAGTGTAAAGAATCTTGCCATCAACATAAAGAATGGCGCTCCCGGTGGATGTCCGATTTCTAACTTGTATGCGGTACTGATAAACTCGCCGCAATCCCAGAAACTGGCTGTTGGCTCAATAGTGAGTAGGTAAACGACCAAAGAGATCAGAAACACAACTCCACCAACAACATTGTTAAGTAGCTTAAATTGCTTCATTTTTATTATTGAACTTTTTTATATTTTTCGTATAGAATCGCAATTAGTTGACAAAATTAGTCTTTTTCATGCGTAAAAGAAAATTTTTGTCGCAAATTGTAGAAAGTGAGAGAATTTTGCATAATGATTAATAAACCTGTTAATGAAAGTCGAAAATATGTCAACGTTTCGGATTTGTTCCGAAATTAGTCGTGGTAAAAAATCAATACCCCTTAAAAATTTGTATAATTTTGATTATTGGATTACATTTGTATAAATTTATGAATTTGGTATCTTTTGATGATTCTGTTTAGATAAATGGTTTTACATTGATATTTATCGGGTTATCATTAATGTATGTCTTAGTATTAAAAAAATGAAAGTACTTCACATTCACCCATCAATGAATGGAGGTGGAATAGAGGCGATGATATGTGCGCTCGCTAATGAAATGGCAGAGCAAGGGCATGAAGTGACTGTTTGTTCCATTTTTAAGCCTACTGAGGAGTTTGTTTTTTGGGACAAACTGAATCCATCTGTGAAAAAAACTCACCTTGGCAAAACAAAAAAAGGATTTGATCTTAAGAATGTTTTCCAGATATTCAAATTTATCTCGAAAGGCAACTATGATGTTGTCCATATACACGGGTTCTTCTATTACTACATTATGTCCGTGTTTCTACTTAACAAAAAAGTGCAGTTTTTCTATACAGTACACAATGATGCTCAGATGGAAAACTCATTGTGGGATCAGCGTCTGTTCTTCCTGAAGAAGTGGGCGTTCAAACACCGACTTGTAAATATTGTGACAATTTCGCAAACGTCAGAAGATTCATTTAAGAAACTTTATGGAATGCCTGGTCATATTATATACAATGGTGTACCACGTCCAATAATACTCGGACATGACAATCCTGTTGATGAATCAAGAATAACTCCTTCAACAAAAGTATTTATTAATCCTGGACGAATCTCAGCACAAAAAAACCAGGAAGTGTTGTGTGAAGTCTTTAAAAGGGTTATTGAAGAAGGAAATGACGTGGTCCTCCTTATAGCAGGTAGCAATGATGACCAGGAGATTTATAGTAGATTGACTCCTTATTTCTCTGATCGAATTAAATACCTTGGCTTGAGAAGTGATATCCCTGAACTTATGGCAAAAGCAGATGCCTTCTGTTTGCCTTCCATCTTTGAAGGAATGCCTGTTACATTATTGGAGGCGTTCTCGGTTGGTTGTGTTCCAATTTGTTCACCTGTAGGCGGAATTGTCAATGTTGTTAAGGATGGTGAGAATGGAATACTTTCCGATTCGTATGATGTGGAGTCGTATTCCAAAGCGATTAAAAGATTCCTTATGATGACAAATGAGGAGGTGTCTACACTGAAGAGTAAGTGTGTCGATTCCTTTGCCCCATTCGATATCAGTAATACAGCAAAAAGTTACGTTGATTACTATAAAACAGTATGTAAATGAAGGTATCTATTATAATTCCTACATACAAACCTAAAGATTATTTCTGGAAATGTCTTGAATCGGTTGCTGAGCAGACTTTCCCTAAAGATGATTTTGAGGTTATAATAGTGCTCAATGGCTGTTGCGATCCGTGGAAGACACAGATTGAATCTTATATATCTGACAAGATGGATGAATTAAATGTTAATTTTATTCAAACAGATAAAGGAGGTGTCAGTTATGCTCGTAACTTAGCTTTAGACGTTGCAAAAGGCGATTATATTACATTTCTCGACGACGATGATTTCATCTCTCCTAGCTATATTGAGGAATTGTATGAGAATGCTGATCCAAACACAGTTTCGCTATGTTATCCACTTTCATTTGAGGATGGCACTGAGAATTATAAACCGTATTATGTGACATCAAATTTCCGGGAAGAGAAAGATATGGATTACCCTTTCATGACAGCAAAGAAATATTTTTCCGGCCCGGTGTATAAGTTGATAAATAAGGATATTATAGGTCGACGTCGATTTGACGAGAGTCTTACAAATGGAGAGGACGCTGTTTTTATGTTTTTGATCTCGGATAGATTAAAAAGAGTGAAATTTACGTCGAAGGAAGCAGTCTATTACAGACGAGTGAGAAGAGAAAGTGCACAATTTAGTAAAAAGAGTGGTTTTCAGGTCATTTCACATATGATGCATATGATTGGAAGCTATACAAAGACATATTTAACGCATCCTTTGTCCTACAATGTCTTTTTTTATATCACTCGTATCTTAGCTGCTTTCCATTTTGGAATTGAACAATTTAGAATCAAAATGAACTGATTCTGGTGTATGACAACATTTTAGGATAGTGTATACTGATTCTTGTTCGCAAGAAATCTTCTATGATTGTTCAGTATTTCGTTATTTGCTGTCCCTGTTAATCTTCTCCATTAATAAAACACTATTTAATTGGTGGATAGCTGTGATGTTGTCAAACTTCATTAACAGATTTCTAAATGGATATAGTAGCTTAATAATAATATTAATATCTTTTCTATAAACTAGATGCAGTTTGCAAAATGCTTTTCTGAAGTGCCAGTTCTTAATCTTGTAGTCCTGTACGTTAGTTTTGTGGTTCAAATTTCTGGTGCCAGAAGATATGTATCTCTGTCCAAGATCGTTTAGATAGTGATTCAGAATTGCATAATGAATAGCATCACTAGGCCTTAATGATTGTAGTTCAGGATGATATTTAGCTGATATAGTTTCTGTCCAGTCTCCATTGTTTTGGCAAGACATCCATCCTGCTAATTTGCCAGTTTGTTTGTCGTATGCTCCCCAATATTCCAACCCGTCTATTTGGACTCCTCTATGGAATCTTTCCTTGCTTGTTTTGTTATCTATATTCTGATAGTTGTTGACTGCCGCCTCATACACTTCATATATGCTTTCGAATTCTGCCACTGCATCTATACGTCTGACGTCACAACGAGCTAATGCTCTTAATACGTTTTTCTGATATTTTTTATCTAAATCCTCAAATACAAATGGAGGATTCTTAACTACATACCAATATCCTGTATCAACTCCGCAATCAAAATTTGATGTAAAGCGGGCAAATAAAGGTTTCTTTCCATTTTTAGATAAGGTCCAAATACTGCCATCTTTGATAGGATTTATATTTGGCTCCTCGTGTGGGGCTGTTGTTGGCATTACTGCGTGGTTATAATATATCCATCCACTAATTTTATTATTCATGCCTTGATCCTTTTGTTATGAAGTTGTAATTATGTAGTGATAAATGATTGGTTACTATGAAACGAGTTGTCCAAAAACTCATTTTGGACAACCCTTTATAAATGCTCAATAATTATCCTTTGTTATTTAAAATAACGGAGATGTTTTTGAATTTTTCATTAATAGCCAAATTGTTTAGAATAGAAAGTGTTTTTGTGGTTGATGTTTCTGTATTCAACACAAAGATATTCTGTTCCACAAATTTTCCGATCAACATTGTCGATGATTCGTCTGCTGCTGAAGGACAATTGATTACAACCATATCAAAACCTGCTTTTAGGAAAGAAACAAGTGTCTGTAATTTGTTTTCTTCTAGATAGTCAGAAGGGTTTGAAGGTACTGTACCTGTAGGCATAACGAATAGATATTCATCTGATTTGCTTTGATGAACATAGTTTTGCCATGACGGATTTTTATCAGAAAGAAAATCGTAAACACCAGTCTTGCCTTCTGTAAGAGTATCAATAGTAACGTCGCTTTTATCAAAGTTTATTATAGCTACTCTCTTTTGTTTCAAAGCAATAACTTTAGCTAAATTGGCAGCGACATATTCTTTGCCACTGTTTGAATTTAAATCAGTTAACATTATCGACTTGATCTCCTCGTCTGACTTTATAGTTTCCAGATTTGTTCTCAAATTTCTGAAAGCTGAGTTTTCTTTATCCTTTTTTTCTGCTCCAACTACAATTTTGTTGCTGCTGTATGGCAATTCTCCAAGAAGGTTGACAGGAAGTTCTGCTAAATCATCCATGTTGTTTATTCTACCTTTGACAGACTCCCATACCCAAACAAATGCTGCAGGAATTAGTAGACCAAGCAATATTGCCACTATCAGAATATTTTTCTTGATAGGACTTGTAGCCTCAAGTTTACCGTTGGGTTGAGTAATGATTTGGTTGTTGTAGGCACTATATGCTTGGCTCAACTCATTTTCCTCACGCTTCTGAAGCAAGAATAGATACAATGTCTCCTTTACCTTTTGTTGACGCTCAACACCAAGCAAATATTTGGTTTGCGTAGGGCTACTTGCAATTTTAGCCTTACTCTTTGCCTCTGTTTTTCTTAAGTGTAGAATCTGGTTGTCAATGGCATCGATCTGGCTGTCAATGTTGACAAGGATTGATTTTTCCATGTCTCCCAAATTCTTGTCATAGCTGACAACCATAGGGTTCTTGATACTACTATTAGACAATAGATCGTTACGCTTCAAAAGTAGTGCGTTATACTCTTCGATACTCTTCTCAATCACATTGTTTGTGATGTTTGTTACGGCAGGCAAGAACTGCTTGTCGTGATTGTTAGCGATGAAATCTCTGATGTACTCTAACATTGCCAACTGTGCATCTAGCTCGGACACTTTATCCTGTGCTTGACTCGCCTTATCCAAGTGTAGCTTTGCCACTTCGTCTACATCTGGTGTCAGATTTCGACTCTTATAAGTTGAGATGTTTTCATCTACATTTCCAAGTTCACGTTCAATCAACGACAAACGGTCGTTGATAAATTGGCTCGTACTAAGTGCGATCTTGTTCTTTCCTTCAAGCAAGTTGTCGTTGTAAGCTTCGATTAGGGCAATCAATACATTCTCTGCTCTCTTGGCATCAGCATCACTGAAACTCAAGTTAAGAATACTTGACTTCTTGTCGATAAGGCTAACCTGTAGCTTCTGCTTGAAGAATTCTACACTCTTAACTAAGCCATATTTTGTTATGTGAATATTCTCTGGGAATGGATGCTCAGAACGGTCTTTACTATAGCTCTTATATTCGCTGTTATATGTTACAAGCACTCTTAGTTTTTTATACAAGATAATTGAAGTCTCTAACTTTCCTTCCCATATGCCTTCAACCTCAGTATCTCCAAATTTAAGATTTGTAATTTTGAATTTTGGCTTATTGATGTCGTTTGGCTTGTCTGTCTTTGTAGTGTCGTTTGCTTCCTCTTCCTTTATGCTCTTTTTTGCGTAGGCAATCATTGATGTTGAGTCGAGAGTGATGTCAAAATCACAGAAATCATTTTCGTCTATTCCTAAAATCTCGATATTTATCGGATTCTCAACACCGTATATGACTCTTTTGCGAAGTGTTGAAGCCTTCTGGTAATTAATGTCAAGATGTAGCTTTTTAACTACATTTCCTATCAGTGTTGGGCTTTGGATTCTTGAAAGCTCATTGTTGACGTTTGTGTTGCCCGAAAATGTACCAAAGTCCTCAGTCAAGTCGGATACTGACACTTTGTTGTTTTTCGACTCTTCTTTGATTAAAAGCTGAGTCTCTCGAGTGTACTGTGGCTGTGTTGTATAGATATAATATACAGCAAAACAAATGCTTAAAAAGAGCGAAATTGCAAATATTGGCCACTTCTTTATGCATTGCAAAGCAAATTTTTTCAGGATGTCGGTCTTGTTCTTAGATGAGGATGCCATCGTTGATATGTTATTTGGTTTTGTTTATAATGTTATTCTACTACTACTTTCCAGCATTCAGAATTTAGTTTAACTATGTATATTCCAGAAACTGGCATTGTTATGTTAAACATATTTGAATCTGCTTTTTTGTCGGCAATTACGTTGCCTAATATCGTATAGACTCGGATGTTAGCATCTTTGGCATTTTGAACGTAGATGTTCTTGCCTTCAGCAAACACAAGAGTTTTGTGATTATTGGCAAATGTTTCGTCTATATCAGTGTTAGGACATTTGACGCTTCCATTCTTTGACAGCGGAGTGGATGTGATTAAATCATTCCCATTGTCGTCTGTACATTTTGCAAATAATACTATTGTAGACGCTCCATCTGAATTTCTTCCGAAAGATTCATCTGGATTATGTGGATTATAAGTGATTCTGCTTAATTCGACGTCGTTACTACGATAGTTTCTACTAAGGATAATCGTATCAGACAATGTTGCTGTCAACTTAAAATCTAAATGAAGCGGTCCGAGATCTGTATTTTTATCCGCCCACAATAGCTTATATCCATGGGCAGGCACGATTGTCGAAGTATGTCCCTTAGGGAATGTGTATTTCACATTCTTGCTTTTGTTCTCTATTGTCATTCCGGCAAGGTCGACGTCGGTGTCGCCACCATTATACACCTCAATCCAGTCGGAAGTCTCTCCGTTCTCATCCAAAGTCGATTGGTTTGACGCACAGATCTCATTTAGGTGAAGATCTTTTGGAAGTACGCAATCTGGATCGTAATCAAAATACATTGATATTTTAACCTCTCCCGATTCCGCAGTTGTGGTAAATTGTTCTTCAAGGTATTTATTGCCGTTGTCGTTTCTGACTAATTCGTTGTTTAGCTCCCATCTAACCAATTTGTAACCATAAGGAACTTCAGGCTCAATCTTTATTCTTTCATTAGAATAACGAGAGGTATTATATTTAGATCCATTAAATTCTCTTTTGTTCAGAAGAAACTTAAAGTCAGGATTTTCATTGTTTGGGAATACCGCTCTGATTTTGACGCTGACATAATCATTGCCTAATCCATATTCTTGCTTCAACTGATTGATGACGTAAGATTTTCTTTCTTTTGCAAAAGATCGCATTGTCTCAATGTCATTGTGATATGCGTCGACGCTTCCTGGACAATCCAAAAGATCACTATGCTTGATAGTTGAGCACATTTCGTGGTCTGTTAAATCCAAAAGAGAGTCGATATTTGAATTTATTCTTTCGTCAGTGAATTGATTTTCAAGTATATCAATGTATTGGTCTAAAAATCTCCAACGGAAATCTTCATTTTTCATACACGATTGCATCAATATTAATGCAGGCGTAAAACTTGTTTTGACTGGCTTTGTAGCGAAGTCAAGCATGTTGATATCCAACGACGTAGATTTAGGAGACAATCCAAAATCTAAATCATAAGCAATCCAACGGAATCTGCCGCCATCGTGTTTTCTCCACAACTTTATGTTGTTTGTTATCCAGTCTTTGTTGCCTACATATTGCTCAAGGATTTGATAGTTTATAAACTCATCAATGTCCATATGTGTGTTGAGTACGTCGTAAAAATCCTCATCTGCGTATTTATTGCTGACGTAGTTGATCATTTGTTTGTATGCGTCGATAGTGCCGATTTCGCAAACGTAGTCTCCGGTTCCTTTAATCAAATCGATTTCGTCTTCGTCAAGACCATAGTTGTGGTAGACGTAATCTTCATCCGTCCTTTCTGTAAGAATCATCATGCCATAATATTCTCCATTAAGGTAGAAAGATACGGGTTGACCGGCTTGTTTGTCGAGGTTCATCCCGTCGGCAAGACTCTGTATGAACATGTCTCTCCAACGAGGCTGTACATATGCATAACCGTTTCCTCCATTACGCAAAGCAAGGCTCTTGTATTTCTTGTATGAACGGTCAGCGAAGAATGCGTTGTATTGCATTTTGTTCTTTCCTGAACGTTTGTTTGCTTTGATTTTCAAACTTTTTCCAACGTAATATCTTGTACAACCACCATATACAGCGATTTCTACTTCTTGGTTGTCTAAAAGTTCTCCGTTGACGTAATATTCAAAATTGGCAGAGCGAACCCAATCTTGATTGTAGTTGGCAACCTGCTCGCATCCTTGAATACCGTTATTACCAACTACATAAATGCCTTTCATGTCACCAAAAATATCATCATTGTTGGCTGTGATAGACACTATTGGAAGAGGTTTGCTATCATAATTCTTGCATTGATTGTGATATTTGTCTGGCAGAAAATAACTTCCTGTCAAAACCTCACTGAAAAGCATTCCGTCTTTATACGCTCTGGCTCTTAGGGATGTCGACTTGTCGATCCAAATTGGACCATTATATTGAGTGCCTTTGTCTGGAGTAGGAATGTCTCCATTTTTGGTATAATATATTTTGGCTCCCTCTGTCTCACACTTGAGCTCTACATTCAATCCATTCTGATAAATTCCTGGTTTGCCTGATTTAAAGGACACCGGACCAACACGATTAGCTATGTCTGTGACTAATCGGTTGTTTTCTTTTGCTGGGGATGGAATCATGTAGCCATCTTTGCAATACGATATGTGAGGGTACTGTGCAGGGTAGTCTAACTTAATTTTTTGGCCATCTTTTTCAAAGGAGATCGAACCTTCATCTGTAGTCAATTTTTGCCCGACTCTTCCAATGTAGTTATATTGGAATCTTGATGCGGTTTTGCTGCTTGTTTCACTTTTGCCAAAAAATAAGATAGAATAGCCGTTTGGTAAGACGTGTGTTGAATCCAACTTTACGCTCCAGTTCGTCTTGCCTTCCTTAGTGTTAGTGACGGTCCAGCCTTTCAAATCAAGATTGCCTCCATCATTGTAAAACTCAACATAGCCATCATAATTGTATTTTTCACTTATGATAGTAGACACATTGTTCGTCATGATTTCCGTGATGCGAACTTCAGCGTTTGCACTCGAAAAACATGAGATTGCTAAAATGACATTTAATAATATGCTACTTCTCATTATAATTGTGATACGTTATAGCGGCTTAATTCATGCAAATTTATAATTTTTTTTCAGTTATATCACTTACGTTATGATACAATTTCCTATTTCGAATGTCGTTATTAAGACTTTGCTTATATGCTGTAACAAATATTTTTATCAAATTGCAATAAGTGGCTATTGTAAATTAAGCAAAGAATATATTTGTTTACTTACAGTTTCTGCGGAATATTCTTTTGCTTTTTTTAGACAATTCACCTTCATGTCTGTTATGATAGAAGGATCTTCTTTGATTTTACGTAATGTATCAACTAATTCTTTGTAATTGCACTGAGTATATCCTATACCGGTTTTGCCTTCCTCTATAAAATCATCGAAACTGTTCCACTTCGCTGAAATTACTGGCAATCCTGCGGAATATGCGTCAATTAAAGTTCCTGGCAAACCTTCTGTTGGGAATTTTGTAGGAAATAGAAGGGCGTCATATCCGCATAGCGTTTCTGTACTCTTCGTCGCATCTACGCATCCACAGTAACGAATGTTATTTGGAAAGTTTTTTTGAAGCTCAGTAAAATGCTCTACATATGTAGAGTCTATTTGACCATATATATCCAAAGAGAAGTCGTTTGCCTCAGGATCTACTTCCATTATAGAATTAACGGCGTCGTCAATTCCTTTCATCTCCATAATTCGAGAAAAAATACAAAGACGTATTGGTTTGGAAACGGTCTTGCTCAAATCTTCCTCATTCAAAATTGTTATATCCTTGAAGTTAGGCACGATTGTAATTTTGTTGAACCCTTTTTCTTCTAGGGACTTCTTCATTACTGTAGTCTCAACCCAAATTTGATCAAACATTTTCAATATTGGCTTCAAATATGCATATTTTTCAATGTGATTTGCAACCCAACCTCCAATTACATTGTAGATGAGTTTGGTGTTTTTCCCACGGTACAACACACACAATAATGGGAAAATCAGTAGCGCTCCCTGTGCGGGAAGTATTATCACGTTGTCGCTATTTCTGCATAGTTTGAAGAAATTCCAAAAGAAAGAGACGGGGGATTTTCGCATCTCTTGCATGTCCAGTTCTCCAATTTCTTCATCGGATAAGTGGTTGTGAAGTACACTTGCCAGCTGTCTGGTCTTGACTGTCTGGCCGTCAAAAAGAGGTTCCTTCTTTGCTAGATATCCTATTATTGAAACTTTATATTTCATATAAGTAGATGTTGGTCAAATTTTGGCATTTATATAAGTTGTCCAAACACGCTTTTTTATATACTCGAATTGGTGTTGTGAGGGCATCCTCCGTTGCAACCCTCATTTTAGACAACTGCTATACAATCTCCAGAATTCTATAGTTATTTATGTCTTTTTATGTTTAAAATCTTTTTTATACGATCAAAGAATGGAGTCCATAATCCGTAAATTTGGAGGAGATTTTCTTCAAGACAACCGTTGTTGAACTCGTTACGATGCAAGTCGTAAGGGTTCTCTCCTGGCTTGATCCATCCGATCTTCACTGTGGCTGCAAGCTTGAATCCTTTCTCTTTGATGATTCCAACAGAAGTCTCATCCAAGTTGCCATTAGGATACGAGTAGATGAATGAACAATCTTCTCCGTTTATCTCTTTCATTCTCTGCGAACACTTGTTAATTTCTTCCGACAACTCGCCCTTCGCGCATTTGTCGCTCATAACGTGGTCGTGAGTGTGATTTCCGAAATTTGCGAATCCACTCTCTTTCATCGCCTGAAGTTCGGACTCATTCATAGTGATTCTTGGCCCTCGGTACGCAGGAAGTTGATCTATTATTTTAGTTCTCTCTGCATTAGGCATCTGCCAAAGTTCGTCGATCTTGCAGTATAGATTCGAATCTCTATTTTGGAAGGCTCTTGAATACCAATAGTAGCCATCCTCTATGCCTTTTGATGCGATAAAGAATGTTGCAGGAATCTGGTATTTTTTTAGAACTGGCAAAACATTGTCGTACCCACTCTTCCAACCGTCGTCGAAACTCATCCAAACGTATTTCTTATCCAAAGGTTCGGCACCAGTGACAATGGAATACACCTTTTCAGGAGTGATAAAAGTATAGCCTAGATCAACAAGCCAAGCCACTAGTTTTTCAAATGGCTCTTTCTGTTGGTCATGTCCGTATATTGACAATATTGCGTCTTGCCTTTTTGAACGCTTTTTTATCTCATTATGATAAAAGAGATACAGAATCTTTGCTAAGATTTTTCTTATCATAAAAGTTTGTCTCTTTTAAAGATATCACAATTCTATGTCGTCCAAACTAATGCAACTTTGATATCTTTGAAATCTCTCGTTCCTATTTATTGGGCTGTTCCATAATATTTTGCATACCACTGGGCAAACGCTCTTAATCCATCTCTCAAACTTGTGCTTGGCTTGAACCCGAAATCTTGCTCAAGTGGGGTGGTGTCGGCGTATGTCACAGGCACGTCACCTGCCTGCATTGGCACAAGCTCTTTGTGCGATTCGAAATCATAGTCTGCAGGAAGTACCTTTGCCGCAATCAACTCTTCTTGAAGAATCGTCACGAAATCCAAAAGATTCTCTGGTGAGTTGTTTCCGATATTGTACACCTTGTATGGAGGAATTGGTAGTCCATCCTCACCATTCTGCTTCTCTGGAGCATGCTGCATGACGCGAACCACTCCTTCTACGATATCATCAACGTATGTGAAGTCACGCTTGCAGTTGCCGTAGTTGAAGATTTGGATAGTCTTACCTTCACGAAGTTTGTTTGTAAAACCAAAGTAAGCCATGTCTGGACGTCCTGCAGGTCCGTATACTGTGAAGAATCTCAATCCTGTCGACGGAATATTATAAAGCTTTGAGTAAGAGTGTGCCATTAGCTCGTTGCTCTTCTTTGTGGCTGCATATAGAGATACTGGATTGTCCACCTTGTCGTCTGTAGAATACGGTACCTTCTTATTTGATCCGTATACAGAAGATGATGACGCGTATACCAAGTGCTCAACTTCGTTGTGGCGACATGCCTCAAGAATATTATAGAATCCGATAAGGTTGGATTCGATGTAAGATCCTGGGTTTGTGATTGAGTAGCGCACACCAGCTTGCGCAGCAAGATTGACTACCACAGCGAACTTCTCCTCTGAGAATAGTTGGTCGATAGCCGCTTTGTCTGCTAAATTGGCCTTTACAAATTTCCAATTACAACCTAGAGATTCGATCTCTTTCAATCTCTCATGTTTTATGTTCACATCGTAGTAGTCTGTGATTGAATCAAGACCTACGACTCTTATATTTTTTACGTCCTTAAAAAGTCTTTTCACAAGATTTGATCCGATGAAACCAGCGGCACCTGTTACAAGCACCGTCTTACCTTCTAATGAAATATTATACTCAACCATATTTTTATTTAGTTTACACATTTATTTTTTAGTGATTATATACAAGTTGTCCAAACACGCTTATTTTTATACGCTCGCCCTACGGGCTCGCGGTGGGAGATGGCGTTAGGGCGTTCCGCCCTTAACAATCCTCATTTTGGATAACGGTTATATAATCTCCTATTTTTATAATGATTCGATCAGTTTGATATACGAGCTCAAGAACTCTTCCTCTGTATTTCTTTTCAAACATATCTGGCGGTTCCTGATTCCCATTTCGTGGCGTTCTTTTTTTGAAAGAGAAGCTATCTTTTTGACAGCGTTTACTATGTCGTCCACATTCTCAGGATCAAACAGGTAGCCATTGACTCCTTCTTCCACGATATATGGATTTTCATAGTTGTTGCTGCATATGACAGGCAATTCGCATGACATTGCTTCTGCAACGACATTGGGATATCCTTCATAAAGGCTAGGAAGGCAGAATACGTCGGATTTACGGTATTCTTCCTCAATTTTTCTGTTTGCTTCATGAAGTGTTAGAATGTCTGATAGCTCCAACTCTTGATATTTTCTTTCCACTTCGGCCAAGTAACTTGGATTGTCGTTCTTGTCGCCATACCAGTCGAATCTGACATTCAACCCCAAGTCTTTGATCTTACGCACAGCATCCAAATATACCAACATATTTTTTTGCTCTGTGTAGCGCGCTACAGTAATTATACGTAAAGTGTCGTTTCCCACATGTTCAGCAGCTGGAGTAAAGCGATTAACATCTACAAAATTGATGATAGGGAATACTTTCTTGCTTAGGAATGGAAAATTTGTGTCGATAAATTTACCTTGGCTGTTGCTGTTAGGCACGATAGCATCCGCTAATCGGTAGAGATTAAACTGGATTTTGTCTCCATTAGTGACGCAGGTATTGTTGTTGCGTTCTGATACCACCAATTTTGCCTTGAATAACAGTTTTGCAAGGCACATAGCCTTGTTGACCGAAGGCAAGTATGAAATTACAATGTCAGGATTGTAATTGCGAACATATTTGGCAGCACGCCAAACACGAGTTTTTTTATTGGCTAATTCTGGTAAAAACTCGTAATCGACATTGTTCTGGTGTAGGAAAGGTTCGTAGAACTGATCCTTTATATAAGTGACCAATCTGCAAGGATAGCCAGCATTCGTTAGCATTGCTGCAAGGCCACAGATTTGACGCTCTGCACCTCCTGCACCTAAATGTTCTATGATTAGTAGTATCTTCTTCATGATCTTTTATTTTCTAGTTGCTGATAAGTTTAATGCTACTAATTATGTTTTCGTATATGAAGGATTTGAGGTTCTTCATCAGTGAGCGTATATAGTGCGGCTATTTGTATATATGTGTATGCTTCCAAGTAATAATTCTCGTAATAGTAACAGATGCAACCGACTGCTGGAATAGAGAGTAAGATGAACATCATCATTGCCTTTTTGAAATCCAAATAGTTCGCATTGTTGCTGGTCTTGTATTTATCGTCCTCTTTGAAAAAAAAGTAAAAGATTAGTAAGTATAAGGTGGTTATCATAAAAGGTCCAAAATTTCCAGCGGAAAGTATGAACGACCCTAAATGAGTATAGAACACACCTAAGTCCATATTACTTTTTAATCCCATCTCCTGTTGATAAGAAACAGTTCCATTGAAGTCTTTTAAGACAAATTTATGTAGTGCGGGAAATAGTGACTTTGTCGTTATTCCATCAGGTGCAGGATAGTAATCCCATATTTCACAAAAATGGTAATAAGGTTGTCCTAAGTACAAGACAACTCCTCCTTGTGAACCACCGTCTCTGTCTTCGAAACGGTCTTTGGTTACTGATAGCGCATAAGAAGCTACAGCGATAAATAGTATGGTACTGAAGCTTATGGCAACACTTTTAATTTTAGCAGACATTTGATTCCAAAAAGTAGATACCGCAAGTCCCAAGATTAGAACCCAGAAGAATGTGGAAGAACGGTCTACCTGTGAAATTCCATTAATGATGGATGTGGTTGATCCAAGAATGGCCATAAGATTTACCCACCATTTTTCTTTTAAAAATGTGATGTTAAAAAAGAATATAAAAAGCATGGTTGGGCTTGAACTGACTATGATTCGTACTGGATAAAGTATCAGCTCAACTGGTCCAGGATATTTTGTAAGTTCATAGGCGTCTCCTTCATATACCAGCTTTTTCAGTTCATGGAAATCTCCATATGATAAAACGAATTGTACGTCTTTATAGTATGCAATAATGAAGCATACAAATGAAAAGAAGAAAATAAAATTAAATAATCGTACAAATTTAAGGCTGCTCATCAATATTCCATCAAATGAATTGATGTCAATTAGAATTGCAGGGAGTATGAACAGTGTAAGAAGCAGACAATATAGGATTGTCGGTAGCAATGAAGCGCATTCGACAAGACTAGGATTTAACCCCATTATGTCGATGCCAATGGCAAAAATGGAAGTTGCCGCATATATTAGCGACAAATACGAACTGGCATCTAATCCTCTTTTTATAAAGAGAATTACAGTCAGTGTTGTGAAATATATTGCCGGTATATAATTCATAAATTATCTGCTATATATCTAAGGAAATTCTCTGGCAAAATTTTTTCTTTTAGAGAATTTGGTTTGCACACGTAATCCTTAATCCTTTGTGTGTCAAAATCACCATCTTTTGAAATCATGCAAACGTAATTTGGATCGTAGAATTTCGACTCTGTCATGAATGAAACATTATTTGTAAGCAACATTTTACCGTATGTTATTGCCTCCCAAACACGTAATGTTTCTCCAATCGCTCCGTCTTGCATGATTTCCAAAATACACTTAGTATGCTGTATATATTGAATGCATTCTTCATAAGGTAGCATTTTGTCGTTGTCGACATAAAGAATGCCTTTACGCTCTTGTCTATATGGTCCGGACGCGTTCATTACATAGAAGAAACAGTTTAATCCTGCCGCCTCTAAACGGTCGTATGCGTCAAGAATCTTCTGCATACGTTTTTTTGCCGCACCCACGAAAAACACATCTGTTTCTGGTTTGTCGTTAGGTCTTGAAATGTTTGCTTCTGCGTAGACTGTTGGATAAAAGCGCATGTTATATTTCTCTGCGTCTCTTTTGTCATATGTTACTAACATATCAACTATCCCTCTGATGGCGTCTGGCTTTGCTTCGTCTTTCCAAGTCGCAACAATGTCCCAATAATTGGCTACCAATTTACAATTTGGGTATTTCTTTTTCAACCATACTGCATATCTGCGCATATAGTCGTATTCAAGCCATCTCGCGTTAAATATAAACACAATAGGCTTGTTTGGGTTTGCAAAATCATTCTTGAAATATGTGCTGAACCAAATTGATTTGAACGGTATGTGAAAATGCTTATTGGTAGTCTTGGAATGCTGAAGTTGGAAGAGAAACTTCTTGAATTTGTTTTTAGGAGAAAATCCTATAACAGACTTTACATTATCTCTCTTGCTGACTTCGGCATATATTATTTTATTGAAATCGAAATAATCTTCCAAAAAGAAGACAAAATTATATCTATCCACGTTTTTTGAACTTATTAATGATTGATAATACATATTCCTTTTCTGATTGTGAGAAAAGGAAATAATAGCTTGAAATTATGAATGCCAAGCATACAACAGGAATAGAGATTGCTAATAGAGAGAGCCCGTCGAAATTGATATATAGGTTATACATAATAGGTGCCATAATCAACAAAACTATTGATATAGGCATTGCTGTATTTCGTAAGTATACACCAATGTCGTGACCTATTAGATTTTTTATGAAATGCAATCCTATGATGCCGTTCAAAATGCCTCTTGTCATGATTCTGGATGTCAAGATCAAAAATGGTTCGACTCCCATTTTGAACAATGTAAATGCAATGAATAGATCAAGCAAGAAACTGATACTTATAAATATCTGATATTTAGCAATCTTGCCTGTTGCTGTGACTGCACAGTAAAAGGGACCAGTAACGGCATCTATTATTGAACAAATTATGAGGACCTGACAAAATTGCGCAGTGTTTTCAGGGACTGTGCCGAGCCAAATGCTTAGGATAAATTCTATGTTCACTATCAATAAACTGGCTGGTAAAAACATCAAAGCAAATGAGAATTTTGATGTTGTATTGATCAAACTGTGTAGGCGTTCAAATTCTCCTTGTGCAAAAGATTTTACAATTTGGGGTTGAAAGGATGTTTGGAAACTTCCTACGAATGTGGCTAATGCTGTCAATACTTGATTGGCTATGCCCATTGCTGCATTCGCCGCTACCCCGCAGAACATGTTTAGCATGAAAAGGAATCCATTCTGTGTGGCAACATTGCTGAACCCACCAAACAATGTCCATCCAGAAAACATGAACATTTCTTGGAAAATGGATCTGTCTAAAATTTTTTTGTACGCACAAGTGTCGAATGTTTTTGTGCAGAATATTTTGTATATTACCAATAGGGCAAAACTTTCAAATGCAAGAAGGAATGCATAAGTTATAAGTTTGTCGTATCCAGATACACCAACCATATAAGCTATAATCAGCTTAAGGACCGCATCTGCAATACTGGAGTATGCAAAAAAATCCAATTTTTCGTATGCCACGACACTTGCCGCATATGGTACACGGATAAAATGAAAACAGAAAGTTAGAATTGAGAATTGGAAGGCATAGTTTGCTGCCTCTAATCTTCCGTCTGGGATGTTGAGTCGGTTGTTCAAAAACCATGTTCCGACTATCTCAAGAAGTAATATTGCTATTGCTACTAATATTAACTGAATGGAGATTGATGTGTTGAACACTCTGATCATTTTGCCTTTGTCTCCTTCTCCAAGTGCAACTGTCAGAAAACGTTGTGATGCTGATGTTAGCGCGTTGTTCAAAAATGAAAACAACACAACAATACTGCCTACAACATTGTAGACACCATAGTCGTCAACTCCTAATTTGTCAAGCAATACGCGAGATACATAAAGAGATACAAGCATCACAATGATGGTGCGTGCATATAATGCCAATGTGTTTTTTGCAATTCTTTTGTTCTCAGCCGCGTGGTCGCCCATATTTGTCCTTTCTAATATTATGTGGTAAAACTCGTGTATTTAATGCTCTGTTAATAGAGCTTCATCAAACAAAACATCACCACAATTTCTGCAAAATTAAGAAAAATTAGTGTCTTAAATCAGGATTTAATGTTTTTTAACGTGTGATTTGCTATATGTTTTCTTTTGAAAATTGTCAAACTATAACGTGTGATATGTCTTATGGGCATTATATGTACTGCAGAATATGAAAGAACTACGATTTAGAATTACAAATTGTGAATTTGACTAACCAAAAGGAACATCCGTTATTTCGTATATCTTTCAATCTCAATCAAAAACCAGTTTCCTCGGATGCTTATGAAGTTGTAGCTTGTGGTTTTGACTCCGTTCTCAAATGTGATGATGCGACGGTTGTTGGCATCTTCTCCTGTCTGTATAAAACTGCATATTTGTGTGGTCTGACCAATGAAGCCGACTGGGGCCCATGTGCGTGGCATGTGTAGTTTGTTGTTGACCTGTATCTCTTTTTCGTCAGCGGCTATCTGTATCATCTTCTCAGGCAAAGGGAAGATAATGTTTTTCTTTTGGAATTCGACGTCGGTAGAGAATCGCTCAATGAATACCATGAAGCTCTTGTCGACATATTCGTTAGTGGAGACTGCTCGGCTGTTGCTTATTTTCCAATTCTTGCCTTGCTTGCTGAAGGCATGTCTTGTGCCGTTCAAATTCGCTCCGTTGGTGATAGTGACGTCGATATTATCCTCTTTTGACACTGATTCAAGTGAGTCGGCACAAATAATTACAATACGGTTCTTGTTTTTTAGGTTTATCGGTTGCCAACCACTCTTGGCTGTCGTCTTAGAGGAGTTGCTCAAATATGGGTAAATCACCTTGTCTGCCTGTGTCTTTGTGTCTGTGAAAAAGTCAACAAAGAATTTGGAAAACTGTTCCGAGAAACAGTTTTCCAAAGTTAAAAGACTGAATATAAGCAATGTGACTGCCCTAAATGCCATTTTTTTTATTACCAGTAGTAAGAATAAGTCGCAAAGATGTTAGAATTCTTTACGTTTGGTGCTACTTTTATGATTCTGTCGTTGAAGTAACCTGGAATAATATCTTTTCCAAAGTAATCACTGTTGCATATGTTGACGATGCCAAGCTGATAGCCGACTGACACTGCCCACTTTGTCTTCACATACACACCTGCCTTGAACTTTAATCCGAAGTCGGCTTTCTTATAGATTGCACTCTGCTCCTCTGTGTCCTGGTTAGGTGCAAACAAAGGTACTTTCTCTGCCTCTTCCTCTGTCATCACACGCAAATCGTTGTCGTAACATCTCTTTCCACCCAATCCGATTCCAACTGTTGGTGCCACTGCGATGAACGGCTTCGACTGGTTGTGAGAAAACTGCCATCTTGCATAAATAGGAATTTCCATGTATGTAAGACGCTCTTTTGCAGACACTTTATTGTCTATGTCATACTTGACATTGGCTCCGATAACGCTTATGTTAAGCTCTGGCGCGATAGAAAAAATGTTCTTGATAGGGAAGTCTGCTCCGATACCGATGATTGGTCCAAACTTATAATCAGTCTGGTGATAGTCTGATGAGTAATCAGACATGTTCAAACCTGCATGGACTTCTAACATAACTTCACGAGGCTCATACAATTGATCCTCTTTCTTCAATTCTGGATTTCTCTCCTTTGCTGTCGCTTCATCGAAAGCTTGCTCTGGGTCTATAAGAGGTGCTTTCTGTGTTGTGTCAGCTTTTGCCTCGTTCGACTTCTTAGATTTTGCGTTTGCGTTGAAGCATACAAAAAGCGAAAGGGCCAAACCTATTAAAAACGTGTTTTTCATATCTTGCTCGTTACCGATAAACAATATTTCTGCAAATATATGCAATAATTGTTAATAACTTTGCTCTTTCAAGAAAATAATCATCTTTTCTATATCTTTATACTTAGGTGTATCATCCTCAAAACGTGGGAAAAAGGCTCTGATATCCTTGTAGACGCGGTTTGTCACTGGCGACAATCGATCTCCGCATTTAAGTGCGTCGACTGCCTGCACGATTGCCATGAAGTGAATGGCAATCACCTGGAATGAGTTGTCGATAACTCGTTTCGCAAGCAAGGCGGAGTTCGTTCCCATAGATACAATGTCTTGATTATCATTGTTGTTAGGGATAGAATGCACATACATTGGATTCGATAGTGTCTGACACTCTGCTGTAGTGGAGCAGGCTGTGAACTGTGATGCCTGTAGTCCGTAGTTCAAACCAAGTTTTCCAAGGTTGACAAACGGAGGTAGGATGCCGTTGATTCTGTCGTGGAATAGGTAGTTCATCTGTCGCTCACATAGCATCGTCATTTTTGTAACGGCAATCTTCAATTTGTCCATCTCAAATGAGACGTAGTCACCGTGGAAATTGCCTCCGTGGTAAACTTCCTCTGTGTCTGGATCTACAATCGGATTATCGCAAGCTGAGTTTACTTCGTTGATCAATACTCGCTCTACATTCTCCATCGTCTCCAATACTGGACCAAGAATCTGAGGAATACATCTTAGCGAGTAGTAAGGCTGTACTTTATGAGTGAACACATCTTCAGTGTGTTTTTTATCGTACATCTCGCTCTTTCTGTCGAGCATACATTTGCTTCCTTTGGCAATCTCACGCATCTGCTCTGCGATGATGCCCTGTCCACGCTGACGTCGCACCGCATTGATTGGCTCCGACATGAAATCGTCGTATGAGCTGGCAATCTCATTCATCATCACGCTCGCGATTGTGGCGAAGCGAAGGAGTTTTTTTGCATTGATTAGGTTGACAAGTCCGATACCTGTCATGAAGGATGTGCCGTTTGTAAGCGACAAACCTTCACGGATAAACATCTTGATTGGCTCAAGTCCGCACTCTTTCATCACCTCTCCAGCAGGACGCTTCTCGCCTTTGTAGAGGACCTCGCCCTCGCCAATCAAAGTAAGTGCAAGATGGGCAAGCTGCACAAGGTCGCCGCTCGCACCCACGCTACCGTGCTCTGGAATGAAAGGAGTGATATCTTTGTTGATGAAATTCATTAGCAAGTCGACGATACTCTTATGGATTCCGCTTTTGCCTTGAGTGAATGTGCCGATACGTGCGATCATGGCTGCTTTCACATAGACGTCGGGCAACGGATTGCCAGCACCTGTGGAGTGGCTGCGGATGATGTTGTATTGCAAAGCCTCACGGTCTTCGTCGGAGATACGCCATTGAGCCATAGGTCCGAAACCGGTATTGATTCCGTAGATAATACGGTCACCAGAGAATGATTTTAAGAAGTCGTAGCTTCTATTTACTCTCTCCCATACGCTTGGGGCAAACGAAATTTGCTCGCCTTTGTAAAGGATGTTTTCAATGTCGCTTAAAGTAATATAGTCGATGTTTTTCATCTTGATTTTTTGTAAACTCTCGCAAATTTACGGATAAAGGAAGAATTAAAAAAGGTTATGCACTACAAATTCCTTTTTGTAAAGAAAAGTGGTAAATATGCAAGGATAGGGGATATAAAAAAAGAGCCGGAAGCATCGCTCCCGACTCCTTTCTGATTGAATAGGATAAAATTTTTACTTGCCGTTTTTCGTCTTCGTTTTCGTTTTCGTCAACGTTAACGTCATTTATTCACCACCAATTTCTTCACTACTGTCTCGCCGTCAATAGTGGCTTTCACGAAGTAGACTCCGTTTGGTAGGGTAGAGACGTCGACTCTTGATTCGTCGCTTATCGCTACCACGTCGCCAATAGCGTTCATGATTGATACGCTTTCAATCTCGCCCTCGCTATAGATATAGATGGCTGTCGACGCTGGATTTGGCACGATTGCGAATTCTCTCTTTACGATTGTCTCGACGTCAGTCTTCTCTGTTGTGAAATTCAGCCAGTCGATGTCTACCCAATCTGATTCGATTGTTAGCTTCAATACGTGTGTACCTTTCTTTAGGTTGAATTTCTTGCTCTGGATCTGCTCTGCGTATGTTCCCCACGCTCCTGTCTTCTCCACGTTGACAGTATAGTCGATGCTCTTGTCGTCCATCAAAAGCGAGAATTTACCGCTGTTGCCTCCTTCTCCTACGCGAACTGTCAACTCATACTCTCCATCTTCCTCGACGTCGACTGTATATTTCATCCACTCGCCGCTCTGACAGTTTCCTACGATGTAGTCGCTTCCTTCTTTCTTGATATCGACGTCGTCCGAACGATATACGTTTGTATAGTCGTCGCATTTATTGCCAGATGAAAGATCATAATATGCGACGTTGCTGCCTCCTTCATCGTAGTTTTCTGCTTCGATCTTTCCAGGAAGTTTTGCTGCCACACCTTTGTATGGAGTAGATTCTTTTGGCTCGACTACTGCACTTCCATCTGGACACTTTCCGTCGAAATCGATCATTGTGAGCATCTTCTCTGCATAACGCTTTCCGAATTCAGTATAGCTGTCGTGCTTGAAGTGTAGACGATCGCTCTCTCCTGCAAGTCCGGCTGAACTGATCACTGCGCAGTTGCTGATCTTGCTTGGTAGTTGTGCGATGACGGTATTATGTCCGGCACATGCACCTCCCTCAAGCATCTGGCCTACTAGGATTGGCGTCTTTGATGGCTCAAGACCAAGATCTTTGCAGAGATTGTTGTAGAATGTCTGGACCATTGTCAACCATGCCTGCTGACCTGAATCTGATTCTCCCTGGTGTACGATGATTCCCTTGATCACTCCTGTCTCCTGTGCTTTCTTCGCACACTCCACGATTCTCTTATATGGGTTGTTGTCGTACTCTTTAGCCATATTCTGTAGCCAGCTCTCAGAACTGCTGAAGTAGCTTCCACACTGGTTTGGATCGAATGCCTTGAAACTTGCTCCTGCGATTGCCACTGGTATGACTCCGATAGTGACGCACTCTGGCACTCCGTCTGCCATTGTGCGGATGAAATTATCAGCAAGTGAGTAGCCTGCACCTGGAGCACACATTGGAGGAACGGCAGGAATCCATGATCCCACGTTGCCACGGCTGTTTGCTGTGCTCATCATCTTGATACGGTCGTGAGTAGCTTTGTCTGAACTCTGCACTGTGGCATTGCCCCACATGTTCGACTGACCGATGGCGATATACACCTGTAGAGACTCCTTTGGATCGACGTCGCTGCCACCCTGATTGCCACCCTGCTGATCTCCTTGTTCACCAGCTTGTCCGCCCTGGTCTCCGCCTTGCTGTCCACCCTGTGAACCACCGCATCTGTCAATTCCTTTAGATGCCTTCTCTTCACGAATCTTATTGAAGAACTTGATCATCTCGTCTGTGTACTCACCATTAACTTGATGTCCGTGGCTTGGATTATACCATTCAACGTAGATGCCTGCTTTCTTTAGATTATTAGCGTATTTCTCACCCTCACAACATGGCACGATATTATCTGTAGTACCGTGGCAGATCATGTGAGGCACGTCGTTGGCATCGATATAAGTGTTAGTTCCAAGCGACGCATGCTTGTCTGGGCACGACTGTGGTGTACAACCGCCTACCATATCGTTCTCTGGCGACATATTGATAGGATTGCCACATGTTTTATCACGACAGTCAACAGGACCAGACCAGTCGCAAACCGCGTCGACTGCACTACACTCGCTTGTGAATTTACCAAGTTTTCCTTCAATGTCGACGGAAATGCTTCCTACTTTCACTGTTGTCTCACCGTTAGTAACACCCATCATGGAAGCCAAGTGACCACCTGATGAGAAACCTGAGATGCCGATGAACGAATCGTCGATCTTAAGGTCTGCCTTATTTCCACGAAGATAACGCACCACAGCCTTGATATCGTTGATCTGTGCTGGCCACAAAGCGTCGTTATATGTTCTATGGTTTGGAGTGACGAAGATATATCCAGCCTCCAACGCTGCTTTACCTACAGTACCGTGGTCTGCCGCTCCCTTTTGGTCGTTGCTTCCCCAAGCACTACCATAAATATGGATAATTACATTGTGAGTTGCTTTGCCGTCGTTAGGGTAGTAGATATCAAGTTTGTGGCCGACGTGGTTGTCTCCGACATAGTCGATGTTCTGTTTGTTAGTGTAGTTGGAAAGTGATCCTGATGAGGCTCCACCGCCACCACCGAAATCAAATCCTCCACCACCGAAGCCTCCCCATTGAGCGAAGGTCATGGTGCAGCTGGCAAGGACTGCCAATAACGTAGTAATGTGTTTTTTCATGATAAAATGTGTTAGTTTTATTTTTTTTAGTAGAATTAAGATTTCTCGTTTTCTACTTTGGCAAATTTATAGAATTATAATAGTTTGTCGATGTGAAAAAAAAGGCAATGAGTAACGGATTTTTCATTTTTAGACGTATAGACTTTTTTCTTATACCAAATAATAATTTTTGAGGCACGAAATGCCTGCTTTAGTATTATGATGTTAAGTTTAATTAGAAATTGTATGGTATTATATATAGCTAAAGTCCACTAATGTTAAACTAAAATGGGAAAATAGTAACCTTAATTGATGAAAAACGTGCCTTTCATCAGCAAATGTATTATTTTTGTATTTGATTATATTTTTCTTGGATAAGAAATAGTTGGAATATTTATTATGACTAAAAACGAAAGCAATGGTAATCTAAGGGTAACAAGTATTGATGTTGTTGCTGGCATTATGATTATTGATATGATTTCTTATCATTGTTATGGATTACCATTTCAGATTTTTTTGAGCTTCTTTATGCCGTGGTTTTTCTTTAAATCTGGAATGTTTTATAGGCGTCAAAGCGTAAAGGAGTGTATACGAAAATCTGCAAAGAAACTCTTATATCCTTTTCTGACATTCACAATTGTAGGGTGTTTAGTCTATTTCTTAATTTTTTTACAAGAGGGAAATCATGATTGGTCTGATTATTTTATCATACCATTAAAGGAACTTTTGCTGGATGGATCAGTATATGGAGATAAACCTTTGTGGTTTTTGTTCTCATTTTTTGTTGTCAAGGTGCTTTTTTCATTGATTGAGAGTAACACAAAGTATTATGTGGTTTTTATAATTCCTGCAATAATTGTGGTTTATGTTTTATATCTGTATGGCAATCCATTGCCAAGATATTTTGGTAATGTATGTTCAGGATTTGTGTTCTACACATTAGGTTACATCTTGCGTGAAATACAGTATAATAAGTATGTTAGTGTAACAGCGATTGGTGTATATTTGCTATTTGTTGTTCTGGGTATTCCTTTTGTGGACATGTTCCCGAATGAATTGAAACAGGGAGTTTATTTATTGTGGTTTGTTTTTTCTATAGCTGGATGCATCACATTTAATTCAGTTTTTGAAAAAATCCCATATAAGTTTAAGATATTTTCATGGGCAGGCAAGCATGCGATGACGTTGTATATTACTCATTATATTGTGATCCGTCTTTATTATGTAGCAGTAGAACCATTCGAAATGAATGGAAAAGTGGTTGTGTTAGGCTTGTTTGCAACGTTAGCAATTGTTGAATATCTTTTAGTACAATTGTTCAAGAACCCCAAAATGCAGTTTATGTTTAAGCCAATATCCGCTACTACAAAATAAATATCAGATTAGTTTAATGGACGACTTATAATCTCTGTTTAGATACGTATTTGTCTTTATATCAAAGAATATTTTGTGATATAGAATACGAATCTTTTGAATGACTAAATTAGTATAAAACTCAAAATAAAAAGGTCGTTCGCAACCAATGGATGTTACAAACGACCTTTTTGTTAAGTTAGTTTGAGGAAATACGAAGCTTGTCCCTCAAACAATATCTTCTTATTTTTTGAAGATATACTTCTTTCCGTTCTGTATATAGATACTATTAGACTGTGCGTTCTTAACCTTGCGTCCGAAGATGTCGTAATTCTCGCCATTTGCTTTCTCTGCATTTGTTATGTTGATACAGTCTGTTTTTACAGTATCAATCTTTGTCGTAAGTTTCATTGCACCACAAGAGACAAATTCAATGTCAGAGAATTTCAAGTCATAGTAACATGTTTTTTCACTACCGTTTGCTGTAGCGTATGAATTAGATGAACAACCAACCCATTCGATTCCATAGTTGTTTTCGTCGGCAACTGGTTCTTTAAGTAATGTACTATTAATGTCCATTTCAGGAGAAGATATCAAAAACATAGATACCGTGCCATTAAAATCCATGCCGATAACGTAAATACCATTGTTAGGAATCTTAAAGTCGCATACCAAGGTACATTCTGTACCTTCATCATTTACAACGAATTTCTGCTCTTGTCCTGTACTTACAGTGTCGAATTCGGTGTAAAAACCTTTATTGTCTAAGTAAGCACGATATAACATTGGCGTCGCTGTAACCTCTGCAGAACCAACGAAACTCTTGGCCTTAAATTTGAAAGAATGTAGTGTGGCGTTGTTTTTTGTTTTTAATAGCATTCCATACTTTTGAAAAGACAAATAGCTTCCGTTAGCTTCAGGGAATAGTGTAGTTTGTTTGTTTTCCATAACCCAGACATTAGCAGTGTCGCCTTTCAATGACAAAGATGAACCAGGTATTGCGATGATATTCTCACCCTCCTCTACGGCTAAAGTGTCTATAGCGTTTGTACATTCTTCATCACTATATAGAACGATTGTAGTCGCCTCCGCTGATGTTAGCTTAAACGTCACATTCTGCTTCTTTATTATAGCGGTGTCCTCCACTGAAATTTGGTTGCCAAGACTTTCTATGACAACTTTGTTTGCCTTTGCGTAAGTGTAGTCCGACGACGATTCGCATAGACTGTCTGTTGGAGTCATCACAACCTTGTATTCTCCTTCTTCGTCGACAACACAGATGTTAGATTTCTCAGACAATTTTTTGCCGTTGAAATACCAGTCTAGTCTATAATCTTTGTCATCAGATACTGATGATGTGAATGCTTCGATAGCGGAGCTTCCGTTTGTACATGCTATCGTTGTGTCGCTAAGCAGGCGTACACTTGGACATAAAGTTCGCAATTCACTGCTAAAATTCATTGGATGAAGGTAGTGGATTGCTGTTGTTGTGTCTTCTCCAACACCACATTGTCCTAAATCATTTAGTCCGAATGCAAAATATTGATTCTTCTTATTGACAACGAATCCAAAGTTGTCTCCACATTCAATAGCTACTGCGTCGTCAACAATACGACCATCTTCATAAGTGGCGAATATTGGTCTTATGAAAAATCTGCCTTTGACATTAGATGGAGCAACACCTCCATTGTCGTCATTATTGCCCCAGAACAGAAGATGACCGTCGAAAGTTACGGCCATACCATATCCTCTTCCGCCGTCAATCTGCTTGACATTGTCAAGATAATCCTTGCCACTGATCTTTGAGTAGTCTCCTGCTACTATTGGTGTTGCCTGATATGTAGGACTTAATTCTCCGGTTCCGGCACATCCGCCCCAGCCACCATTGCCCCAACCGTATGCATGGCCATCTTTTGTCGCTGCGAAAGCACAACAATCACCTGCACCGTATGATACTACATTCTCTAATGGCTCAAGTGTATTTGTCGATACTGGCTTTAAGATGTCAGAGAAAATTAATGGTCTGCTGGAAACATTATCGTGACCGTTGTATGCTCCTGTGCTATATAGCAAACCATCAGAAGTCAACGCAAAATAAGATTGGTCTCCTCCACGAACGTCGACTATGTTTTTTAGGATTTCTCCATTTTCGTCTTTCGCTACCAATAATGAATCAAAATTTTCAGAAAGGACTGCTGAACCGTCGTTGAGAAGAGCAATGAAACCTGTATTTGTAATAGCGACTTTCTTTACGTTGCCCAAATACTCTCCGCCAGGAGTGCCATCTTCGTTGAATCCTGGGATATCTCCACTTTTGACTGGAGTCGGTTGTAGTACAGTGGTTAAGTCTGTCATTCCCCAATAATATAGCACACCTTTATCGGAAATGCCAGAGAGAATATAACATGATCCTGCTTCTGCCTTAGTAAACTTTATGCCTTTTGTATCAACCAAACTGGGAGTAGAGCAATTCGGTTTGCCAAATTCTACAGCTGAACTATCTAAGCAAAGAATGTTTCTTAATGTGTCTTCTTTGCTAGTGTACGAATTTAGTCCCCATGCGTACACGTTGTTGTCCTTTAAAATGGTAATTCCATTAGCAAATCCACCGCTAATTGGAAATGTTGTGGCTTGTGAGATTCCTGCCGCTAATACGGTGCTTGTGAGTAAAATTTTTTTGAAATCCATATTGAAAAATACATTTAAGTTACGCAATTAATTATTTAATGGTAGATTAATTATGGTAATTATATACAAGTTGTTCCAAACACGCCAATATTTCAAACATGGGCACTTAACAATCCTCATATTGGACAACTGCTATATTATATCCTTAATTATTATTTGTCTTTGACTTTTCTAAAAAAAGAGACGCGATTAATACCGCGTCTCTATGTATTTGAGTTTGTCTAAACTTCGATTAGAAGTGGAATCCGAATGAAAGCATGAAGTGGTTGCTGCCCTCCTTGATCTCACCCTGCTTTGATGCGTACTCAGACACAAGCTTGCACTGGTATTCGTTGAAAGGAGCGTTTAGCATATACTCTGCATTAGCAATCTTACGGATGTAAGCGAAGTCGATGTATGCAACCTTACCGCTGTATCCGAAACCAGCACTAATGTACTGACGCATCTTTGGAGAAGTGAATGAGTACATTGGACCGTAGAACTCATCTACATTTGCTCCCTCGTCGTTTACATATGAATCCCAATAGTCACCTGAGTAAGCTCCACCAAGGTCATTCAACTTATTGCAAGCCTCGAATGTCTCAACGATAGGAGCTGTGCAGATTGCATAACCTGCGCGGATATCAAATCCGTCGAAAATGTTAACCTCAGCACCTGCCTTCAAAGTGTGCTGTGTCTTACATACTTCCTTGATGTCCTGCTCGATCATTCTCATCTTGATGTTGTACATCTCAGTCCACATTCTTGTGTAGTTTCTCATAGAGTAGTCGATGCCGATGTTAGCTCTGTCGCCAATCATGAAGCCCAACTGAGCAGAGAATTTCATAGGAGTGTGAAGCTTATAGTCGTATCCGTCATCAGATGTTGTTCCACCAGTCTCTGTAACCCAGTCCTCTTCGATACTGTAAAGAGTAGGAGTTTGGACACCGATACCAAAACGAACTGCGTCTGTCGGCTGGTATAACAAACCTACATTGAAATTGCAACCTGTACCATTTGATACAGACTCATAATTCTCGTAGAAGTAACTGTTTGTCTCTTTGTATAGGTTTGTTTTCTCAAAACGCAAGTCTGTGATTCCTACGGCTACACCGAAATACAACATGTTGCTGATGTTACCTGCGTATGCGAAGTTGACAACATCTGTACCACCTTCCTCATGGTCGTTTGTTGTAGACGAGTAAGTCTTGTCCATTAGGAACAAATCTCTGTTGTATGTGCGGTTGCGGTTGTAAGTGATTGCTAGCGCAGACGACATATAGCCACTTGAATTGCCATGATCGATGTTGAACATCAATGAAGCGTCGCTCACTACGAATGAACACTGACCGTCATTGTTAGAATACAAGTTGAATGTCATACCGATATCTGAGGCTGTGCCTGCTCCGATGCTGGCTGCATTGTCCTTCAATGCGCTAGATACGCCTCCGATAGCTCCCATGGCTCCACCCATACCTGCATAACGGGCTGATCCCAAAGTAGGATCTTCCAAACTTAGGTTAAGTGCCTTGTAGACATTGATATCCTGCGCGTTTGCCATTGTCACTGACAATGCTGTTGCGCATAGTGCTTTGCCAAAGTATCCTATCTTCATAACTATTTCTTTTTAATTGTTATCGAATTGTTTCTGCAAAGTTAAAATATATTCAATATGATGAGCTTGAATTAATCTTAAATAAATTTAAAAAGGATTTAATTATCTGAAAAAGTAATAACCAATGAATATGGCGGCTATTGCTCCTATTGTGTCAGCCACAAGTCCGGCTGTCACTGCATATCTTGTCTTTTTGATTCCTACAGATCCGAAGTATAATGCCACTATATAGAATGTGGTGTCTGCGGCACCTTGGAACAAACATGATAGTTTGCCTTGGAAACTGTCGACGCCGAATGTCTGCATCGTCTCCACCATCATCGCTTTGGCTCCACTTCCTGATAATGGCTTCATTATAGCCACTGGTAGGGCGTCTACAAAGTCTGAGTTGAGGCTTGTCCAGTTCCATATCCATTTCAAACCATACATAAGATAATCCATAGCTCCTGAGGCTCTGAACACTCCGATCGCCACCAACATACCCACCAAGTATGGCATGACCTTGATGCTGGTCTCAAATCCTTGTTTGGCTCCTTCTATGAAACACTCGTAAACATTGATTCTCTTGTATGCGGCTCCTCCAATAAATGTGACGATGATTGTGAAGAGTAGAGCATTGCTGACGATTTTTGAGGTTTGGATCATCTGCTCTTGGTCAAGCTGAGAAAATCCGTACATCATTAGTCCGATGAATGTACAAAGTCCGACAAGCCATCCTATGACGATTCTGTTTAATAGATTCAAATGCTGCTTGATGCCGACGTAGATGATGGCAGCCACCGTCGAAATGAAGGTGGATAGCAATAATGGGATAAAAATGTCTGTTGGATCTGTTGCTCCCAACACGCTTCTTTGTGCAAGAATGGTGATAGGAATAAGTGTCAGTCCGGATGTGTTGAGGGCAAGGAACATAATCTGGGCGTTGCTCGCCTCTTTTTTGTTTGGATTAAGGTCCTGCAAACCTTTCATTGCCTTCAATCCTAATGGAGTGGCGGCATTGTCGAGCCCTAACATATTGGCTGAGAAATTCATAAGAAGTTGCCCGTTGACGGGATGGTCTTTAGGCACCTCTGGAAATAGCTTGTTGAAGAATGGCCCGATGATTTTAGAAAGGAAGTTTATCGCTCCTGCTTTCTCACCGATATTCATCAGTCCGAGCCATAGAATCATCACTCCTCCAAGCGGAAGAGCGATTTTCATCACGGCAAACTCCGACATGTGGAAGGTGCTGCGTACAATACGCTCAAACACCATATAGTCCTGGTGTATAACGCACTGCAGGATCGCTACGATGAACGCAATTAAGAAACAGCCTATCCAAATGTAGTTGAGCACCATGTCTTTTCGCTTTTATCGCTTAGTTGTGGCATGAATTGCAAGTCGCACACTTGTGTGTCTCTCTGCGGAATCGCTTCTCAATCAACACCTTCATTCTATTTCTTAATGCCTCGATGTCGATTTTTTCCACGATATCGTTCATGAAGGCAAGAAGAAGCAACATCTTTCCTTCCTTCTCTGAGATTCCTCGTGTACGCAAGTAGAATAAAGCTTCTTCGTCGATTTGGCCTACCGTCGCACCATGCGAACATTTCACATCGTCGGCATAGATCTCAAGCTGAGGCTTTGTGTACATCTTGGCTGTCGACTTCGCGCAGATATTCTTGTTGCTCTGGTAAGCTTCTGTCTTCTGTGCGTCTTTCTCCACAAGGATTCGTCCTGCAAATGAACCGTATGAGCAGTCGTCCATGACGTATTTGAATAGCTCTGTGCTCTTGCAGTGAGACACCTTATGATTGATATATGTGTCGTTGTCGATATGGTCGTGCTCATCACCGATTCCGATTCCGCACAATGTTGTCTCGGCATACTCTCCGCTTAGGTTGACGCGGATATTGTTGCGAGTGTAGCCTGTGCGCAAAGTGATGTTGTTGATGTTTGCTACCGACGATTTTGCCTGCTCAACGTATAAAGAACCGACGTTGGTTGTCTGACGCTCTGAGTCGCAGATCTCGTAGTGGCAGTAGTTGGAATTCTCTCCCAAACTAACCTCTGTCACTCTGTTTGCCAAGAATTTGTGTCCAGACTCGCTGTGGTTGCAGACAAGAACTTTGACTGCTGCGTTCTCCTCAAGAATGATGAGGTTGCGGCTTGTGGCCAACAAATCAAAGTCGGCGTGCATCATGTTGATCAACTGGATTGGTCGCTCAACCTGCACATTCTTAGGTACATAAAGCACGAATCCATCCTGAGCAAAGGCAGTGTTGAATGCCACCATCACGTCTGTCTTGTGTGGAGCGATCTTACCGTAATATTTGCTGATGATTTCAGGATGCTCTTTTGCGACGGTGCTTAGTGAGCCTGCGATCACACCTTGTTTTGCCAACTCTGCTATCTCATCTTTTGCGATAGCCTCAGCGAAAATATCATTTACCACGTAGAAATTATGAGTTTTCAATCCAGGCACATCGCATCTGTAAGGTGCTGTGGTGCTAGCGATTTCTACGCGACGGATATTCATTCCGTATTCAGTGGCGAAAACGTCGGAAATATTGCTACGTTTGTAGCGCTCCTGCTCGTCTGTAGGGAATCCCATACGGCAGAACACATCAAACGCGTCGTCACGGATAGCATCGAGTGGGGCAGCGGATGTCTCCTGCAGCAAATCTCTATGCTTGTTGTAGATGCTTATGTATGATTCTTCTACCATAGATTATTCTCCTAACTCTTTTTTAATCCAGTCGTAACCTTTCTCCTCAAGCTCAAGAGCCAACTCCTTGCCTGCACTCTTCACAATCTTACCTTTGTAAAGCACGTGGACGAAGTCTGGCACGATATAATCAAGCAGACGCTGATAGTGTGTGATGACGATACTAGCGTTTTCTGCATTCTTCAACTTGTTGACTCCACCTGCCACAATACGTAGGGCGTCGATATCAAGACCAGAGTCTGTCTCGTCTAGGATAGACAATTTAGGCTCCAACATTGCCATCTGGAAAATCTCGTTACGCTTCTTCTCTCCACCTGAGAATCCTTCGTTTACCGAACGACCTGCAAGTTTGTTGTTTAGCTCAACGTACTCCTGCTTCTCTCGCATCAACTTCAAAAAATCAGATGCTGAAAGTGCCTCAAGACCTTTGTATTTGCGGTGCTCGTTGATTGCGGCGCGCATGAAGTTTGACATGCTCACTCCTGGAATCTCAACAGGGTACTGGAAACTCAAGAACAGTCCTTCGTGGCTTCTGTCTTCTGGAGAAAGCTCAAGAAGGTTTTTGCCGTTGAAGATCACCTCTCCCTCAGTCACCTCGTAGCTTGGATTTCCAGCCAACACTGAAGACAGAGTACTCTTGCCAGAACCGTTAGGCCCCATGATGGCGTGAACTTCACCTGGATTGATGGTCAAATTGATACCTTTTAGAATCTCTTTGCCGTTGCTCTTGATTATAGCGTGTAAATTTTTTATTTCTAGTAACATAATTCTTTGTTTTATTGATTAACCGACGCTTCCTTCCAATGATATGCTCAAAAGATTTTTTGCTTCAACCGCAAACTCCATAGGCAGTTTGCTGATCACCTCTTTTGCGTATCCTCCTACGATTAGGCCGATAGCGTCTTCTGTCTTGATTCCTCTTTGGTTGCAGTAGAACACCTGATCTTCACTGATCTTTGAAGTTGTGGCTTCGTGCTCCACCACTGCACTTTCGTTTCTGACCTCCATATATGGGAATGTGTGAGCTCCACACTTGTCGCCAAGCAAAAGACTGTCACACTGTGAGAAGTTTCTTGCGTTTGTGGCATTCTCCACCACCTTCACCAAACCACGGTAGCTGTTCTGGCTGTGCCCGGCTGAGATTCCCTTTGATACGATATGTGAACGTGTATTCTTGCCGATGTGGATCATCTTCGTGCCTGTATCAGCCTGCTGGTAGTTGTTTGTTACGGCTACAGAGTAGAATTCGCCGACTGAGTTGTCGCCAAGCAATACACAGCTTGGATATTTCCAAGTGATCGCACTGCCTGTCTCCACCTGAGTCCAAGATACCTTTGAACCGTTGCCTTTACACAAAGCGCGCTTAGTCACAAAGTTGTAGATACCTCCCTTGCCCTCTTTGTCTCCAGGATACCAGTTTTGTACTGTCGAATACTTGATTTCAGAGTGCTCCATAGCGATAAGCTCTACGATTGCTGCGTGAAGCTGGTTCTCATCACGCATTGGAGCTGAGCATCCTTCAAGGTAAGAGACGTAGCTATCGTCGTCGACAACGATCAATGTGCGCTCAAACTGACCTGAACCTTTGGCATTGATACGGAAATATGTAGAAAGCTCCATTGGGCAACGAACACCCTTTGGAATATAGATGAAAGTACCGTCGCTGAACACAGCTGAATTAAGAGCTGCGTAGAAGTTGTCTGTATGACTGACGACGGTGCCGAGATATTTGCGTACAAGTTCTGGATAATTCTGTACAGCCTCACCGATTGAACAGAAGATGATGCCAAGTTCAGCAAGAGCCTCCTGCTGAGTTGTCTTGACAGAGACGGAGTCCATCACCGCGTCGACAGCCATTCCAGAAAGAGCTTTCTGCTCGTTAAGCGGAATGCCGAGTTTGTCGAAAGTCTTAAGAAGCTCTGGATCTATCTCCTTGTTCTCACCGCCTTCAGCCTCTTTTTTAGGAGCGGCATAATAATAAATGTCTTGAAAATCAATTTCAGGAATAGAAAGATGAGGCCAAGTAGGAACAGCCAAAGTTTGCCAATGACGGAAAGCCTGAAGTCTGAATTCAAGCATCCAATCGGGCTCATTTTTCTTTTTTGAGATAAGACGGACTATATCTTCGTTGAGACCTTTAGGTATGACTTCGGTCTCAATATCGGTGGTAAAACCGTATTTATAATCTTCGTTGGTAACTTTATCTACAATATTATCCATAGAGTCGTTTCACATATTTTTGCAAAAGTAATAAAATTAGTGGGTTAGTTTTAGAGATAGACGATGATTTTTTGCCAACTTTGCAATATAACAAATAAAAAACAGGTGCTTATGGAAATTGGTGCTATTTTGGTAGTGTGTCTTATTCTGGTTGTTCTTGGTTTATTTGGAAGCGTAATACCCGGGATGCCAGGCACACCATTGTATCTTGTGGCGATGTTGATCGCACGCTTTTGCGCTGATGTGCAGATGTCTAATTTAGAGCTGTTTGTCATCTTTATAATGGTGGCGGCAACGTTTGCGGTTGATTTCTTTTTGCCTATGTGGACTACGAAGAAGTTTGGAGGAACGAAGGCTGGGGTGTATGGTAGTATTATTGGCTTGTTGGCCGGTTTGTTCTTGCCTATACCAATTCCGGCTGCTTCTATCGTATGTATGTTTTTGGGAGCAATAATAGGAGAGATTATTGCAGGTCAGGAGAATGAAGTTGCCATGAAATCAGGTATCGGAAATCTTATTGGATTTATCGTTGCGACGACGGTGAAGTTTGTTTTGGGTATGTACTGTGGATGGCGATTAATTTCGTTTGGATTGGATGCTATTAAAAGTTAGGATTATATTGTCTCAATAAATACATCTTTTGTCTGCACATTTTTTGCCTTTGTCTAATTATGTTGTGTATTTTGGCTTAGATTGTTAGTATTGCATTAAAAACAATCTCAACGCATAAATACATGAGGAAAACTTTACTATTTTCTACTGTTCTTTTGTCATTGACAGCAGTAGCTCAAACTCCCATCTATCTATACAAGGATGGCAAAATTATTTTCAGTTCAGATGTTCTTCCTGACAGTGTGACATTCTCGGCTCCTGTGCAAGAGGAAATTCCAGGTGGTGGCTCTGAAGGAGGATCGACGGAAATGTTCTTGACTCCATCTCAGTATATGCAGAACATTAAAGCCTCTATAACGACAAATGTTCCAGGAAATGCAACTGGCGTTAATGGCGACGGCACTATGGAGTCTATCCGTTATTTTTCTAAGATAGCCAACAAGCAAAAGCCAGCAGATGTGCTTCTTCCTAAGAATTACGACAAGAACAAGAAGTATCCTGTGATGTATGTAAATCATGGAATTTTCGGTACAGAAAAGAGTATGCAGGATGAAGGCAATAAGATCAGAACTATGGCCAACAATCTTGCTGCAAGTGGAGAAGCCAAAGAGATGATCATTGTCTATACGTTCATGTACACTAGCGCTAATAGTGAAAACTGTGGTGGATTCACTGCTGAGGAATGCAAGAAATATGATGATTTCCGTGAAGATTTGACAGAATGTTTGATGCCATATATCAATCAGAACTATTCCACTTATACTGATCGCGAGCATACTGCAATATCTGGTTTTTCAATGGGAGGGCGTGAGGCTCTTTACATTGGAATCACTAAACCGGAAGTTTTCGGCTATATAGGTTGTGCTTGTCCAGCTCCAGGCGTCACTCCTGCAAGAGATAATTTCATGTCTCATCCTGGAAATATGCAGAAAAGTGAATTGAAATTCAAGGATGGAGAGCCAACTCCATACGTTTTCTTGATAACTGGAGGCACAAACGATGGTACTGTTGGCACATTCCCTAAGGAGTATCATGAGACTTTACAGTCGAACAATGTCGATCACATTTGGCAGGAAATTCAAGGTGGAGGACACGATGCATCTTGTATTGTGCCTATGTACTACAATTTTATCAAAAATATCTTCAAGAATGCATCTGATTTGATGTCAGGAGGCAGATGATAAATGTTGAATGAGAAATTGTAAATGCTAAATCATAGGGCGGCTTTTATGGCTGCCCTTTTTTATGGATGTTAAAACAAAAAGGGATGCTGATTTCAGCATCCCTAAATTTTTTAATCGTTTGGTCAGATTATTCAGCCTTACCCTTAGAACCAAGAACATTAACGATCTTGTGAGTGTACATCTTAACCATCTCCTTACGAGCGTCACCACAGTACTGACGTGGGTCGAAGTGATCTGGGTGCTCAGCGAAGTGCTTACGAACAGCACCTGTGAAAGCAAGACGTGAGTCTGAATCGATGTTGATCTTACATACAGCTGACTTAGAAGCCTTAGTAAGCTCTGACTCAGGAATACCGATTGCGTTAGGCAACTTACCACCGTAAGTGTTGCACATCTCAACGTACTCCTCAGGAACTGAAGAAGAACCGTGAAGAACGATAGGGAAACCACCCTGCTTCTCGAACTTCTGCATTACGCCCTCAAGAACGTCGAATGCCAATGGTGGAGGAACAAGCTTGCCCTCAGCGTTACGAGTACACTGCTCAGGAGTGAACTTGTAAGCACCGTGTGAAGTACCGATAGAGATAGCTAGAGAGTCACAACCTGTGCGAGTAGCGAAGTCGATAACCTCCTCAGGGTTAGTGTAAGTGTGGTGGTCTGCAGAAACCTCATCCTCAACACCTGCCAATACACCAAGCTCACCCTCTACAGTTACACCGTACTGGTGTGCGTAGTCAACTACCTTCTTTGTCAAAGCAACGTTCTCCTCGTATGGAAGGTGTGAACCGTCGATCATAACTGAAGAGAAACCGTTATCGATACAGTCCTTGCAAAGCTCGAAAGAATCACCGTGATCCAAGTGAAGAACGATCTGTGGCTTCTCCCAACCTAGCTCCTTAGCGTACTCTACAGCTGCCATACCTAGGTAACGAAGGATTGTTCCGTTAGCGTAGTTACGAGCACCCTTAGAAACCTGAAGGATAACTGGAGACTTCTCTGTAGCTGCTGCAGTTACGATAGCCTGAAGCTGCTCAAGGTTGTTGAAGTTGAAAGCAGGGACAGCGTAACCGCCCTTAAGTGCCTTAGCAAACATCTCCTTAGTGTTAACTAGGCCTAACTCTTTGTAATTTACCATTTTATGAAAAAATTAAATATTTTTCGTTATTTACCATCAGCAAAAATAATAATTTTTCTTTTTGTATACGTGTTTGTGGCTCAACTTTTTATCAAAAAAGAGACGCCACCCATGCGACGGATTTATCTGGGCAACCACAAGGGATAGCCCCTACACCTTATACTAGCGCTTTATGATTTTGAATTTTGTTGATTCCTCGAGTCTGCCGTCACGTTCTACGGCTTGAATGTATATTTCGGGATATCTGCCGATCATATCTGGACTTATCTCTTTGCCTACAAAATTATAATAATGTAGGTTGGTGGTGCTTTTGTCGATTGTCTCATCTGTGTGGATGATTTTACTCTCTGCTATTGTGATCGCATTGCCGTTCCTGTCGCACAGCAAACCGTTCTTCAAAATGGCGTCACCATTAAACTTCAATAATGGCTGTTTGCCAACGGGGACTTTGCCCCCATTGAATGAGTAGGCAAGCAACTGGTAGTCTCCATTATTTTTTATATGGATAAAATGTTCCATGTTATCCAAACCTGATTGTGGCTCGAATATACTTTTGCATGTTGCCTCAAAGTAGATTTCGATGGCGGAGATTGGAAAGTCTGTGGTTACATATAGAACGCTATCTTCTATAGTATATTCAGCATTTCCTAAATAACTCTCTGAATCTAAATCGTCTCTGTATTTATTGTATACATTTATGAAATCCAGAATGTTTATCTCTCCATCAGACGTGAAATCGTAACATGGTTCCTCATATTCGAATTCTAGTGGTCCGACTTCGTTTATATGATTGATAATCTGAAGTGCAGTTTTAAGATCGGTAGGCGGTGTCTCACACTCAAATTCAAATTCAGGTTCCCCGTCGGCCATCCATGGACACTCTTCAAAAACAATTTCATAGATGTCTTCTAACTCTTCTTCATCATTTGCAAGTTTGATGTAATAAGCGTCATATTCATGCTTCGTTTTTAATGTTATCTCTGTTTCGTCAATAGGAATCTGTTTCAATAATACATCGTTGCTTTCAAAAGAAAACCTATATTTGCCATACACATTGATCATATTATAATTTTGAGTGTCCTCGATTGGATCCCAACTCAACTTTATTTTGCTGCCTTCTAGACATTCAATCTTTAGAATATCGTCGTCGTCATCTGTCATGTTTGTTAGACCAATCCATAGCTCTGTTGTGAATGTATTGGTTTTGTCTAAATAATCAATATATATTGTTTTAAAATATGGAAGGTAAATTTCTGCATTCACTACGGTGTCTGATTCCCACACAAAGTTATATGCGTTCATGATATTCAGACTTTTCTTGTTGATGGCAGAAGAGAATACTAATCTGATATTAGACCTCTTGGGCTGTCTGTCTTTGATATATTCGGCATCTATGTCTATCTCATTTCCATTTAAGTAGAGATGCGATAGGATTGGAGGTGCTGACATACTATATTTGTCCAACTTGTTGGAAATGTCTACGATACCTTTGCCAACAGTGATTTCCGGATGTTCGGAATCGATAATGCTGCCCTTGACTATATCGTCGTTAGCACTTCCCAAATAGGAAGGATTGTTAGTCTTCTCAACAGCAAAAGTGTCGCTATAGAAGCCGACGCTAAAATCGACGTCTCCCAATTTGTTGTTATAGCAGTTGCATGCTTCCATGCAACTCAAACTTGGTAGAAATTGGATTGCGTCGTCATCCATGTCGGTCTGTGTAAGATTTGTAAGTGTGGAGTTGGTGAATTTGCAGTTCTTAAATAGATGCTTTGCTGTACAAGATACTTTACAGTAATCGAATGAGCAATTTTGAGCGAAAATGCCATTATATGCACTATTATCTACCCAATCATAATCTTGGGAAAATTCACATGATTTGAAGTTTCCGTTCAAAAATCCGTCATTCTTAAAAACTAGATCTTTGAATATGATGTGTTTCATTGTGTCTCTGAAAGAGATGTTTCCAACATTCATTCCATATATGGTTGTCCTTCGATTGTAAAAATGATTGCCGTACGATGTGTCATATTCACATATAAGTTTTCCTTCGCAGATTAGATCCACGTCCTGTCCTAAATTCACTGTAGAACCTGGCTTGATAATTAAAGTGTCTCCTTCTGGTATGAAGAGTGATCCTTCTACCCAAACCAATCCTGACAAAATGGTCGTTTGATTTTTTTGTGTGATTCCATCAAGAACATCCCATTCTGGATCATAATTTTCGTTGAGAAATAATTTTCTGCGTATCTCTTTTGTCTCTTCTCCTATAGTAGTAGTTACATTGAAAGATACATATGGTTCAAAAAATAGAAAATCCTCAAAACTATCATCATTATCTGATGTATACACGATTTCATCGTATATTTCTAATTTCACAGGGCCGACTTTGATTGTGTCGTTAGTTCCGATATGGTCTATTGTCAATTCTCCGTTAATGATTGAAAGAGAATCTGGATCAGAAAATTTAATTTTGATGTTGTCTATAGGATCTCCCAAATTTATAATGACTGGATAGGCATATACTGTGCTTCCTGGTATGATCCCATCTTTCATCTCTTCACCATCTTCGTTTGTGTATTGTATTGTTGACAAAAATGCGGAGAAATCGCCTTTTTTGTGACCTTCGTAAGCTTTCATCGCGTCTATACATCCCGACTTGCAGGCGTTGATTAGGTCAAGTTTCAACGTTTGACGGTCGTCATACTTCTTGCATTGTAACAAACGTGATATGATACCTGCTACACAAGGCGTCGCCATGGATGTCCCACTGAAAACATTATAACCTGATGGTGTTGTGCTTACAATTCCCGAACCTGGAGCACACAACTCATAACTGAAACCCTCAAATCCATTTGATGTATTTGAAGAGAATGGACCATCTTCGTCTCTGTTGGAAAAATACGATATGTTGTTGACTGAGTCTGTTGACATGACTCCTAAAACAGAAGGGTAGGAGCCTGGAAAACTGGCATATCCATCATTTATGTCTATACTCTCATTGCCTGCTGCAGCTACGACAATTGCATGTTTGCTGGCTTCTCTAAACGCTTCGAATTCAATTTCGGAGAACTCATATCCTCCAAGACTTAAACTGATGATGTCTGCCCCATTAGCAACGGCATAATTTAAACCTTCGATGATTGTTTCACTTTCGCCATGCCCATAGCTATCTAATACTCTCACTGGCATGATTATTGCGTCTGGATTCATTCCAACTATACCTTTGTTGTTGTCTTTTGCGGATGCGATACCGGCACAGTGTGTTCCATGACCTATAGAGTCACTCATGATTCCATTATGCCAGACCATGTCAAATCCATTAATGTCGTCTATATAACCATTGCCATCATCATCAATGCCTGGTTGCCCGTTGGCTTCTGCTTCATTAATCCATAAATTTCCTGAGAATTCTTCGTGATCAGTGTCAAGACCAGTGTCGAGTATTGCTATCACTGGTCGTTTATCTGTAATTGTAGGAATTTTCCACAATTCTTCAATCCTGGTTGCTTGTATTGCCCATTGCTGCGTGAATAATGGGTTTGAGACTCCTGTGACGGGAGCATAGGCTTTTCTTATATAATTTGGTTCTGCAATAAGCACTTCATCCAACTTTTTCATGTATTTGATAGCATTCTCTGTCGACATTAGTGTTGTGTCGACGGTTATTTTGTATGTGTTGGATTTTACAGTGGAATTGCTTCTCGACTCTGCTTTTGGTGTGGCTGTCGAGAGCGGTTTTATATTTTTGACTCCTAACTCCTGAAATGCTATGTCGAGAGGTGTGACTGACGCAGATCGAAGAGGTTCGTTGTCAGACGCATCAGGCACCTGAACGTCTTGCTTAAACTTGACAAGTATTTCTCCGCTTACGTATGTATCTTTACTTGTCTTTTTGTACGGAGTGTTTTTGACGGATTTATGATGCATTAGAGGTTTGTTCCCAATCGCAGATGAACGGGTGTTTATACTCTGTCCGTAAGATAATTGAATGTTGAACACAAGTCCCAACAATCCATAAAAGAATAGACTTTTCCTCATTTTTTCTACTTTTCGCAATTAATTAAGCTATGCTCCATTGATGTTTTAAGTCCCTTATTCTAAATGACAGGGGTCAGGGGCTTCGATACCTTTGTCGTACTTATGCAAAATTATATTTTTTTGAAAAAATATGGAACCTTTATGTCGTGGAGGTGATTCTGTTTTATGGATTTTCAAGGAATTTTTACGGATTTAAAAAATAAGGCGGATCAAACGATCCGCCTTACGCTATTTTGAGAAAAATTTTGTTTTTTCAAATGTGGATTACACCAACTTGTGGATGCAAAGACCTGAACGAAGCTTTGGCTCAAACCAAGTAGCCTTTGGAGGCATGATGTTGCCGCTGTCTGCGATGTCCATAATCTGCTGCATTGACACTGGGTAAAGAGCAAGAGCTGTCTTCATCTCGCCTGAGTCTACTCTCTTCTTCAACTCCTTCAAACCACGTAGACCACCTACGAAGTCGATTCTGTCTGAAGAACGAAGATCCTTGATGTCCAAGATCTCGTCGACGATAAGCTTAGATGAGATACTTACGTCAAGCACTCCGATTGGATCGTTGTCGTCGTATGTTCCCTTCTTAGCTGTCAAGCTATACCACTTTCCTGATAGGTAAAGTGAGAAGTTGTGAAGTGCGTTTGGCTTGTACATATCCTCACCCTTGCACTCTACATCAAAATTCTTCTTCAATGCCTCAAGGAACTGCTCGTCTGACAAACCGTTAAGGTCACGGATCACACGGTTGTAGTCAAGGATTGTAAGCTGGCTTGCAGGGAAGCAAACTGCCATGAAGTAGTTGTACTCCTCGTCACCCTTGTGATTAGGGTTCTGCTTTCTCTTCTCATCGCCTACAAGAGCTGCTGCAGCTGAACGGTGGTGACCGTCTGCGATGTAAAGGTTCTTCATCTTGCCGAACTCCTCAGTCACAGTCTTGATGTCAGCGTCGTCGCTGATCACCCAGAACTTGTGTCCGAATCCATCGATTGGAGCGATGAAATCGTAAACTGGAGTAGAAGATGCATATTTAGCTACAAGCTTGTCAAGAATAGCGTTGTCTGGATATGCGAAGAATACAGGCTCGATGTTAGCGTTGTTGACGCGGACATGCTTCATTCTGTCTTCCTCCTTATCACGACGTGTTAGCTCATGCTTCTTGATAACGCCTGTCATATAGTCGTCAACGTATGCACAAACTACAAGACCATACTGAGTTTTGCCGTTCATTGTCTGAGCGTAGATGTAGTACTGCTCCTTCTCATCCTGTACCAACCATCCCTTGTCCTGGAACATCTGGAAATTCTGAGCAGCCTTCTCGTAAACGCGTGGATCGTATTCGCTTGTTCCCTCTGGGAAGTCGATTTCTGGCTTGATGATGTGGTAAAGAGACTTCTCGTTACCCTTAGCCTCCTCACGTGCCTCTTCACTGTTAAGCACGTCGTATGGACGGCTCTCTACCTGCTCCACCAAATCTTTAGGTGGGCGGATACCCTTAAATGGTTTTACTATTGCCATTTCTTATTTCGTTTTAGTTATTGTTGTCTTTTTTCAACGTTAACGTCAGCGTTAACGTTATTTAGTTGCAAAATAGAACGTGCATGTCTGCATCGTGAATTTTTTAATCTCCACGTCCTTGAATCCGACTTCCAAAAGTAGTTTCTTCATCACTTCTCCCTGAGGAAAAGCATCGATGGATTCGGGTAAATATGCGTATGCAGTGCTGCTTGTCTTAAAAATCTTGGCCATGATCGGAATGAAGATCTTTGTGAATATGCGGTAACCTAATCTGTATAATGGATTGGTTGGTACGCTTAATTCCAGAATGGCGAGTGACCCCCCATCTCTAATGACTCTGCAAATTTCAGACAAGCCTTTTTCAAGACTCTCGAAATTGCGGACTCCAAACGCTACCGTCGCAGCGTCGAAACTTTTATCTTCAAATGGAAGGCTCATGGAATCAGCACGCATAAGATCGATGAAATCGCTCTTTTGGGCTGCTTTCACTTTCTTTTCTCCGACGCGGATCATCTCTTCTGAGATATCAACGCCTACAATTCTTGCTGGCTCAATTGCGTCGTAGGCGGATAGAGCGAAATCTGCAGTGCCTGTGGCGACGTCGAGAATGGTATTAGGATTGGTCTGTTTCAAACGTTTGATAGCCTTCTGTCTCCAGCTTTTGTCCTGTCCTAACGACATCAATCTATTCATGATGTCATAGTGAGGAGCGATATCGTCAAACATCTGCTCCACCTGCTGTGTCTTGCCACTCGCAGATGACTCAAAAGGCATTACATCTTCACATTTAAATTCAGACATGTTCACTTAGTTTAAATTTTAAGCAAAAATAGAAAAAAGTAATTAAACTTGACGGCAATATTCTACACTTATATATCTTTTAGCGATAAAAAATGTATATTTGCATATACTAGGAGAGTGGAAATGGCAAAATGAAAGGTAAATATATAGACATAGATGCTGTGCTTGAGGCAAAAGCTCCGTCTTTGAAAAAAAAGATGCCGAGTTTCGTGGTTTCCTATCTCAAACATATCGCCCATGAAGACGAGTTGAATGCTTTTCTCTCTTGCCATTGGGAAGACGACGGCGCTTCTTTCGTCGGCAATTTTCTCGAAGAATTGGGGATTTCTTTTAGTGTTATCAATTCAGAGAAGCTGCCAAATAATGCTAAGAAAACGTTTGTCTGCAACCATGCTTTAGGTGGCCTTGATGGTATTGTGCTGTTGAAGATGCTTTGTGACAAGTATAGCGAGGCTAAGGTGGTGGTGAATGATCTGTTGATGTATATTTCTCCGATGAAATCGCTATTTGTCCCTGTAAATGTAGTAGGCAAAAAACAGAATAAAGAAAGTGTTGAACTTATCGACGATTGTATGGCAAGCGATGTCCCGATTCTATATTTCCCTGCAGGAAAAGTTTCGCGTAGAGACGGACGTGGAAAGATTGCTGATTTGGAGTGGAAAAAGAATTTTTTGACGAAAAGCATAGAGTATAAAAGAGATATTGTCCCTTTGTATTTCGACGGTAGAAATTCCGATTTTTTTTATAATCTTGCGTATTGGCGCACGAAAATCGGAATCAAACAAAATATTGAGATGCTCTATCTTGCCGACGAAATGTATAAAAACAAATCATCTCATTTCAACATAGTCGTTGGAGACACTATTAGTTATGATATTCTTAGTGATGCTCCGATAGATGAAAAGGTGCGATGGATTCGTGAAAAATGCTACAGCTTGGCAAAGAAATGTTAGTATGAAACCATTAATAAAACCGATTGATTCGGATCTGATAGAGATTGAGCTTAAGGATGCAGGGTTGCTCCGTAAGACGAACAAAGCTGGCAATGAATTATATGTTGTCGACTATTTTTCGTCTCCTAACACTCTTGCCGAAATTGGAAGGTTGCGTGAGCTGACATTCCGTGATGCAGGTGGTGGCACAGGTAAGGCGTGTGATCTCGACAAATTTGACATCGATGGCAGCAGTGGTTGCAAACAACTTGTTTTGTGGAATCCAGAGGAAAAGGAGATAGTCGGGGGGTATAGGTTTATTTATGGATCTGATGTAAAGATGGTAGAAGGAAAACCATGGCTCACAAGTGAACATCTGTTTGATTATTCAGACGAATTCATCGCTGATTTTCTACCTTTTACTATTGAATTAGGAAGAAGCTTCATTTGCCCAAAATATCAGGGTGGGGCACATGTGTCCTCTACAAAAAGTTTGTTCGCTCTCGATAATCTATGGGACGGTTTGGGGGCTTTGATAGTAAATTATAATGCTAAATACCTCTTTGGAAAAGCGTCTATTTATCCATCTTTCGGACAAGAAGGCTTTTTGCTAATGCGTCATTTCTTAGATTTGTATTTTAAAGGGTCAAAACCGCTTGTGTGTGCAAAATCTCCGATTGAAATGGAAATTCCTGCGTCGGTTAGGGATTTGTTTTCTGGAAATAATTATAAGGAAGACTACGTTGTCCTAAAACGAGAGTTGAAGAATTTGGATCGTCAGATACCTCCTCTTATTAATGCCTACATGAATGTTTCACCGACTATGATAGTCTTTGATTCAACTATGAATGTGGATTTCGGAAACGTGTACGAAACGGGACTGCTTGTCAAAACGGCAGATATGTATCCAGAAAAGGTGAAACGACACATGGAATTCTAAGAAGATCAGATCTAATCAAGAGAATTGTCGTGTTGTTTTGCAATCCACAAGAACCATCCTACTTGGAATGCCTTAATACCGAATGAAACTATGGCGAAAAGCTTTATTGTTGCAAAGAACCCAAAATTGACAATTCCGTATGACAAAGCAGCTATTCTTAATACGATAAATACAAGCTCAATAATCAAATTTCCTTTTAGCTTCAACAAGGTTTCAGGTACAAATACCAATGTTGTAGAAAGGAATCCAGCTGAGAACCATAGCAAAAGGATTCTTAATATCTCACCCGTTTTGCTCCATCCTGGACCAAATAAGAATTCCGTGATTGAAGGAAGGAAAATGTATAGTATGCCGAATGTGATGAAAATAATCACTGATGCATATTCGCAAAACTTGCTAATTCCGGGAAATATTGGTAATCCTTCATTCAATTTGTCAGACGTGTTTTTGAGCATTACCTGATAGATAGAGCCAGCTATCATAGTCAGTGGAAGATATCCTATAGTGATTGCCAACGCAAAGTATCCAACTTCCGTCGCGCCATATACCGAAGTCAACATTAACACTGGCAGTCCATTGCTAAGGTGACAGATTAGATTCTTAGGCATCGAGTATAGCGGAAAATCTTTGTAAGCGAGGACGTATTCCTTTGCTAAATTGGTAGGGAGACGTCGCAAATGAGAAACTACTTCCATGATTTTCAAAGGAGCTACACATGCGCATGCGATAAGTGGTCCAATTACGGAAGCATCTATAAGAGCTATGCCACCAATTCCTAATACTCCGAATATTAATTTAAGAATGGAATTGGTCGAGCTTTGTATTATCTGATATGTCGCAATTTTTCCATATTTTTTGTCTCTGTTATATAAATATGTAAGCACTTGCCAAGCTCCCGCGATAGGAATGTATATTGGCAAATACCATAATGCCCATTCTAATTCTGCAATTCCGAAAAATGCGGCGATTTTGTTACAGAATAAGCATGAAATCAAAGACAATGATATTGTTATTGACAACGAGACGACCATTGCTCCGGTAAGGGCATAAGCACCTTCGTCTTTTTTAGGTAGAGGAATCGCAAATTGCAGGTCAGCAGTAGATACAATCAAAATTGCATTGGCAATGGTGAGGAATAGATTTAGCAACGTGAAATCAGCAGGTTGATACAATCGCGTCAACAACGGATATATCAACATGCCAACTGCCTGTGCAATAACGTTTGCAGAGAGCAATTTTGAGACGTTTACCAACTTGCTGTTCATTTTGAATGTAAAAAAACGCTGCGAATTTAGCATTTTTTAACATTTGTTAAATAAAAATAAGCTTTAGGTTTTCAACAAAAGGCGAAAATGTTTGAGAATAATCATTTTGAGAGCTCTCTCTCCTCAATTTTCTTCTTCTTATATGGTTTCCTTTTACAAATTTTTTTTTCAAGATCCAATTCTATAATTCGGTCGGCTTCGATCATTACTCGATTTCTTTTCCTTATAAACCTTGAAGACTGTTTGGATGGGTTAAAAGTTAGTGGAGATGGAAGAAGTGCTACGATTGTGGCTATCTGTGTCCTGTTTAATTTGTTTAGATTCTTTTCGAAATATATTTCTGAAGCCATAGGCATGCCATAGATGCCATGACCGGTCTCTGCGACATTAAGGTAAACTTCCATGATTCGTTTTTTATCCCAGAAAAACTCGATCAATACGGTAAAATATGCCTCAAGTGCCTTTCTGAAATATGAACGACGTGGGTAAAGAAAAACATTCTTGGCAGTTTGCTGAGATATTGTGCTTCCTCCTATGATGTTTTTATGCTTCAAGTTATGCTCGTAAGCTTTCTGGATGGCTTCCCAATAAAAACCTGAGTTTTCCACGAACTTGCTGTCCTCAGCTGATATTGCTGCTTTTACAAGATATTCAGGCATTTCCTCAATGGGAGTCCATTTTTTAAGCACACGCACGTCTTCTCCGTTCCATGCATATTCCACACATCTTATTAGCATTAAAGGTGTAATGTAAACAGGCACGTAACGATAGACAATCACCATAATAATTGATGATGTGAAAAAGAATATCACGAGGTTACGGATGAAAATCCACAACTTGTGTCTCCAAAATGTTAATTTATGATTAAATCCCATAACAAATCGGCTTTATCGTATTGACAAAAGTATCATTTTTTAGATAACTTTGCAGTGGTTAAACGCAAATACTTATAGAAATGGCAGAAGTTACAGGTACTGCGGTGAAAAAAGTAACCGCAACAGTTATCAAATCAATGAAGTCGTCGGGAGAGAAGATCTCTATGCTTACTTCATACGACTTCACTATGGCTCAATTGGTTGACAAGGCAGGTGTTGATGTGATTCTTGTGGGCGATTCTGCGTCTAACACTATGATAGGCAATAAGACTACGCTTCCTATCACCGTCGACGAGATGATTGTCTTCGGTAAGAGTGTTGTCAATGCAGTCAAACGTGCTCACGTCGTGATTGATATGCCTTTCGGTAGCTATCAAGTAAGCAAAGAGGAAGGTGTGCGTAATGCGTGCAGAATGATGAAGGAGACGGGAGCTGACTCTTTAAAAATTGAGGGTGGACTTGAATATCTTGACACCATCAAGGCTATCATTAATGCTGGTATTCCAGTCATGGCTCACCTTGGTTTGACTCCTCAATCAGTTAATAAATTCGGTGGATACGGGGTTCGTGCGAAAGAAGAGGCAGAAGCTGCGAAATTGATCTCGGATGCAAAACTGCTTGACGAGGCAGGTTGTTATGCCATCGTGCTTGAGAAGATTCCGGCGTCGCTTACAGAAAGAGTAAGAAAAGAGATTTCTATGCCAATCATCGGAATCGGTGCTGGAGTTGGTGCAGACGGACAGGTATTGGTGCTTCAGGATATGCTTGGAATGACTCAGATGAAGCTTCCAAAATTCGTAAGGAAATATGCTAATCTTGACGAGATTATCACTAACGCTGTTAGCAACTATTGCTCGGATGTCAAGAATGACAAATTCCCTGATGAAAACGAGAGTTATTAAGAATAATTCAACTTTATTTATAAAGGCAGGTGTCAACCTGCTTTTTTTGTTTTTCTAAATCATTCCATATAACGGGATGTTTGTCATCCAACTTTTCTCTTTACATGTTTTTTGCAAAAGTATATCTATTTTTTAGATGCACATTTTTATCAAGATATACCTGTTTCAACACTGTTAAATGCAAATGTTTTAATATATTCCCTAACTTTGTGATTAATTTAAGGCAATTATATACGAGTTGTCTAACAACGCTTTTTCTTTATACGCTCGCCCTACGGACTCGCGTTGGAGAGGAGGTTAGGGCGTTCCGCCCTTAACAATCCTCATTTTGGACAACTACTATATAATTTCCTAATTTAATATAAACAGTCATAGAAATGAATGAATCAAAATTGACTAAAGAGATTATTTTGTCTTTCTTCGCTCAAGAATATAGTAAAGAGGAATGCGATAAAACATGTCCTTTCGTGGAAGAATGTAATAACATATTAACGAAGACGAGTGGGAGGGACACGTTGTGTGATATCTTGGGTGTCTCCAATGGAGAATCAAGCGTTGTTGAGGTAGACGAAGAGTCGGAAGACGATGATGACTATTTTTGAAATCTATATTATATAACAAAAAAATCCCCGATTTTATCGAGGATTTTTTTTATGTGTTTTTATTTGAAGTACCATTGAATATTTGACACATCCAAATCTTTTGGTGCAATCTTTATTTGCAATAATCCTTCTTTTCTTTTTTGAGTACATTTCAGAACTATTCTGTTTTCTGTCTTAGATCCCTTTTCGGTAACAAGTTTTATAGTGGTTAAGCCTCCAGATGTGACAATTCGTTCCACTATATATTCTGAATCCGAAATTATTGCCTTTGATCCCAATGTGAGATCCTTTATTGGAACAGGAAATCCTACAAGAGAAGGCCCAACTTTTACAGGTGGCTCAGGAGCAGAAGATGCCTTTGATTCGTTGTTTTCAAAGTTTACTGGTTTTGCTCCGATTGTATTGCTTGTATTAGAAGAACTGTAAGATGCATTTTGTCTCTCTTCTGCAGTTGGAATGAACTCTATCACGGTACCAGTTGTGACTGATTTTTTTGTTGTTACAAACAATATTTGAGTTGTACTGGTGTTTGTCGCGATGTTTATAACGCATTGATTGTCTTTTAAATCTGCATCTTTAAACATCTCAAATCTCGAATTTGATTCAGAGTTCTTTTTCCCAAATCCTCCAATACCAAAGACATAATTTTGTTCTGATGTGCCAATAACCTGCTTAATCACTTTAAAGTTTGCTTTTGAAAGCGTAACATTTGTGACAACTTGATCATTTGTGCTGTAAGGTGTAGTGTTGTATGTGGCACAACTTGACAACAATGCCAAACAGAAGGTAGATGAAATAAGTTTATTTAATTTCATACTTATAAAAATTTGTTTAGTCCTATGCTTCTCTTTAAGGTGAAAGCCAATAACCTTTGTAAATGCAAACATAGTCAAAAAAGACTATCAAACAAAATTTTGATGATTTTTTTATTTCTCTTATTTTGTTTAGAAAGATTAATTTTAGGCGTGTGCTGATAGAAACAAAAAAATCCTCGATAAAATCGAGGATTTTTTTATTGTAATTGTCAACCATCAATCGTCAACCATCAACCGTCAATCGATTACTGATGATACAATTTTGATGTCTGGTATTTAGCCTCCTGTGTAAGATTAACTCCAAGGCGACGGAATACTCTTTCATCTGTCTGAGAAAGAATGACGCTTGTATGAACCTCACAATTCTTCAACTCAGGCAACTTATCCAACGCTTTTTGGGCGTTTTCATCGGTGATTGCACAGATTGATAGGGCTACAAGCACCTCGTCTGTGTGTAGACGTGGGTTGCGATGACCAAGTGCTCCTGTCTTCAACTTGCAAACTGGCTCCAACACGTTTGGTGAGATCATTCTTACGTCGTCGGCTATACCTGCAAGATGCTTCAACGCGTTAAGCAAAAGAGCTGAACTTGCTCCAAGAAGCTCGGAAGTCTTTCCTGTGATGATTGTGTGGTTGGCATCGTTAAGCTGGATTGCTGCAGCAGGACCGTTTGTCTCCTCTGCACGCTGACGTGCTGCCTTGACAACCAATCTATCCTCTGGAGTGACGCCCGCCTTCTCCATAATCATCTTCAATTTTTCGATTGCTTGCTCCTCTCCACCGCTTTTTCTCTGTGTAGTCAATGCTGTGTAATATCTGCGGACAATCTCTTCCTTAGCGGCCTTCTTTGTGGCCTCGTCGTCGACGATACAGAAACCTGCCATATTCACACCCATGTCTGTTGGGCTGTTGTAAGGAGAAGAACCTAATACAGCAGCAAGCATGTTCTTTAATACAGGGAAAATCTCGATGTCACGGTTGTAGTTGACTGTTGTCTCACCGTATGCCTCAAGATGCCATGGGTCGATCATGTTGACGTCTGCCAAATCAGCTGTTGCAGCCTCGTATGCGACGTTTACTGGGTGAGACAATGGAATATTCCAGATTGGAAATGTCTCAAACTTAGCGTATCCTGCCTTCACACCGCGCTTATTCTCATGGTAAAGCTGAGAAAGACATGTCGCCATCTTACCTGAACCTGGTCCTGGAGCTGTAACGACAACCAAACGACGCTCCGTCTTCACATATTCGCATTTTCCAAAGCCTTCCTCGCTTGCGATATGCTGGACATCTGAAGGATAGCCTTCAATAGGATAGTGGCGGTAAACCTTCAATCCAAGTTTCTCCAACTTCTCCTGATATGCGATCTGGTTTGGATGGCCGCTGAAACGAGTCAAAACCACACTTGATACATAAAGACCGTATGCACGGAATGCGTCTACCAAGCGAAGCAAATCCTGATCGTATGTGATACCCAAGTCTCCACGCACTTTATTGCGCTCGATATCCTGAGCATTGATCACAATGATGATTTCTGCTTCGTCTTTCATAGAACAAAGCATACGAATCTTTGAATCAGGCTGGAAACCAGGAAGTACGCGCGACGCGTGAAAATCGTCGAACAATTTTCCTCCAAACTCGAGATATAGTTTATCTCCAAATTGGCTTATTCTCTCTTTGATGCGTTCACTCTGCATCTTGATGTATTTTTCACCATCAAATCCGTTGCAGTTACTCATGTTCGTATTTTGTTCTAATTAATCTTTTTCAAAAATGTGATTGATTGGTTGAAATCTCTACAATTTGAAAGCTATAATTGATTTATATGCGACAAATTGAAACCAACAATCGCACAAAGATAAACAAAAAAATAGGATTTAAGAATAAGATACAACTAAATCTTTTGCCTTAAAATTTCTCATATGTTAAAAAACTGTCTTGCCTTTATTCCAAGTTTGGAGAAGTTTTTACGTCAGAAACAATGTGACATAATTTATCCTTTAGATCGGGCAGGTCATTCTTTACTATGTTAAGTATTTCTTCTGGATCTATTGCAGCGTATTCGTGAGATATTATATTCCTTAATGCAAATATATTCGTCCACGGCACTTCAGAATATTTGGTTTTTAACCAATTTGGTTTTATGTTATCTGTTTTTTTCAATGTTTCTCCAATTACTTGGAGACACATACAAGTTGAATTAAACAATATCATTCCTAATTGAGATTCCAAATAGTCATTTACGCTATTGGTTTCTCTATTTGTATCCATCGCGAATTCAATTTTGTCTATTGCGAAAGATAACATGCTTACAATTCTTTCTTTATTCAACATAAACAATATCCTTGTTGATTTCCTTCGAAAAATATGGGCTCATTAAAGATTTTAGAGAAATCACATCAACTGAACGATTATATAATTTTTCTAACTCTTCTTTTATTTGCATTCTGACAAAGAAATTGGATTTTTTCAATTCTATTCCGACGTCAATATCACTATCATCATTGTTTTCGTTTCTGACGTAACTGCCAAATAGTCCCATTTTTATTAGACCATATTTCTCTTTATTTGTCCTGAAATAAAGTGTTAATGTATTTAATATTGCTTCTCTTGTGTCCATATTAGAAATTGATTAACTAACCCTCGCAAAAATAGTAAATTCCATCAAAATCAGCAATCGTAGTTGCTTTCTTTAGCGATAATCTTGGAAAGCAATATCAACGAGACAAGGTTTGGCAATGCCATCAACGCATTCATGCAGTCGGCAAAATCCCATACCACCTGTAGGCTGACAACCGATCCAATGAATATGGCAATCACCCAAATCACACGGTATGCACTGATGAAATATTTTAGTCTGCTTCTCTTTTGCCATTTTCCGCTGAATAGATATTCTATAGCTCTTTCTGCATAATAGCTCCATCCGAGAATCGTAGAGAATGTAAATGTCACCAATCCGAAGCTTAGGATAAGTGGTCCTGCGACGGGGATGCATTCAAAAGCTCGTTTAGTCAGGATTGCTCCCTGTCCAGCTGTGATTTCTGGATTAGCAATTTGTGTGCTGACTAGGACTAATCCAGTCATCGCACAAATGATGACAGTGTCCCAGAATGTTCCACTACTTGAAATCAAACCTTGTCTTACAGGAGAACTACTCTTTGCTGCCGCTGCTACAATAGGGGCTGATCCCATACCACTCTCGTTGCTGAACAATCCACGTGCGATACCGTAACGTGCTGCGATCATTATTCCGCTTCCTGCCGCTCCTCCCATTGCAGCCTTTCCGTCAAAAGCGGACGCAAGTATCAATGAAATGGTTTGTCCTAGATATTCATGATTGCAGATTAGAATGTAAATACATCCGCAAACGTATAGAAGTGCCATTACCGGCACAAGCAACGAGCAGACATTGGAAATTCCTTTCACTCCGAATATCAAAACTGCCGCTACAAGTGTGGCAAGCACAAGTCCGCTAATCCATGTGTCGACAGCATAATTCTCATACAATAGTGTGCTGATGGCGTTAGCCTGGACTGTGTTTCCGATTCCAAATGCGGCTAAAGCAGTGAATATACAGAATAGAACCGCCAGTTTTTTCATGCCAAGCCCACGGCTCAACGCAAACATCGGTCCGCCAATCATCTTCTGCTGCGACGTCTTCACTCGATATTTGACGGCCAACATTCCCTCCGCATACTTTGTGGCTATACCTAAAACTCCTGTGATCCAACACCAGAATACTGCTCCCGGTCCTCCTAATGCGACAGCCGTACCAACACCAACTATATTACCGGTGCCGATTGTCGCTGCCAAACTTGTCGCAAGAGCTCCGAATGCAGAAACGTCGCCATGACTACCTTCTTCTTTCTGAAGACTCAAACGAATTGCCTTAAAAATATGACGCTGAGGAAATTTCAGACGTATAGTCAAAAAAATGTGGGTAAAAAGTAGGCAGATTATCATCGGTCCATTCCAGAGAAATGAACTTAAATCTGATATTAAAGTGGCAATATTATCCATGCTTATGTGATTTTACTTGCAAATGTAAAGAAAAATATACGTTTGGGCAAACAAAATTTAGTATAGACGTGCTGTCGAGTAAGTTATTGATAGGTTTGACAAAATTTATCGTTATCGTCAACGTTAGCGTTTATTTCTTCGATTTCGACTTGTTTACTAGCACAACTCCTGCAACTACCGCAACGCAAGATATGATTTTCATTGGGCTCAAAGTGTCCATTCCAAGGTAGATGCCGAGCGACGTCGCAACGATAGGCTGCATATATGAGTAGAGACTTACCAATGTCGGACGAAGTTCCTTTTGTCCGATTGGAATTAGAAAATATGCGATGAAAGTGGCAAAAAACACCAAATATCCTAGTTCTAGGAAAACCGCAGTCGGCACATTTGCGTAATCGACAGCCATCAAATCAGGAGCGGAGAATGGCGCTGACATTGCGAATGAAAACAAAAATATCCATTTCATGAAAGTGACGACGGAGTATTTCTGAATTACAGGACGAAAGATGCCGAGGTAAGAGGCGAACAAAAGACCATTTAGGAAAATCAGGATGATTCCGAATGGAGTGGTTGTCCTGGTTGTCCCAGCAGTAGCGATGCTGCTATTGTATATTAATAGGATTACGCCTGCCAAACTTATAGCCACTCCGATAGCCTTCTTTGGAGTGATAGGCTCTTTCAATGCCACAGCAGCCACAAGCATCGTGAAAACTGGTGTGAAAGTGGCGATGATAGAACAGTCGAGAGGAGTAGAGTAGTTGATGCCGACGAGAAAAGTGAGCTGCGTACCGTAATAGCCAAGAAGACTGGCGAAGAAAATCTTAACTAAGTCTTTCTTTTCCACCGTCTCCTTTGCTGAAAAAATTGATAGAATCCAGAAAAGAAGACCAGCTCCTACAGAACGCAATGTGAAAAGAGAAAGAGGCGTAAAGACATGGGAGTTGGTCAAATCCTTCGTCAACACAATATTGAAACCAAAAATGAGATAGGCACCGCATGCTGCGAGGTGGCCAGCGATCAGTCTCTTTTTATTAACGTCTTCCATCAAAAAACAAATTTTCAAATATTTCGCAAAATTACTAAAAATCCCACATTTTGCTAAAAACAGCGAAAAAAGCCGTTAATATTTGTTAAAACGGCGTACACATACTATATTTGCTCTAATTTGTGAATTTAAAAGTCTAATATTTTGAAAAACTTAGTGATAAGGGCATTGACAGGAGCTGTGTTACTTCTTGTGATGATCTCTGCAATTTTGATGCCGCCATACATATTCGGAATTGTATTCTTTGCATTGACAATTCTTTGTTTATATGAATTTTACGGTTTGTGTTACAAAGTGGATCAGGCCAAACCGATTTCACGATGGGCGATGGTAGGAGGTGGAATGTTGTTCCTATCTGTGTTTTTTGCGGAATTGTTGCAATGCCCATGGATTGTGCCAGTGTTGTATGTTCCGTTTTTTACGGGAACTTTTGTTGTGGAACTATTCCGACACAATGGAAATCCGATCTTGAATGTGGCAATGTCGTTGCTCGGACATATATATGTGGCGTTACCTTTCTCATGTTTATGTATGATTGAAAGCTTTGGAGCGTCAGGAGATTATAGCATCGACGGTGCTAATTGGCAAGGAGGATATCTTGTTTTAGCGTTTTTCATTGCTATATGGATTTCGGACACAGGCGCATATTTGGTAGGCCGAGCAATTGGCCGACACAAATTATATGAGAGAGTTTCGCCAAAGAAATCATGGGAAGGTTTTTGGGGAGGATTTGTGTTGGCTGCAACAATCGGGTTCCTATTCGGAAGATATTTTCCAAATCTTCCGGAGATCAACGGTCATCAGTTGTACGATTGGCAGTGGATGGTTTTCTTCGCACTGATATCTGTGTTAGGAACATTGGGTGATTTGGTGGAGAGCCTTTTCAAGAGATATTTCAAAGTGAAAGATTCGAGCAATATGCTGCCAGGGCATGGTGGATTTCTCGATAGATTCGACAGTGCGATTATCTCTGCACCGTTTGCATATGCAATTTTACTTCTTTTTTTCACTAAATAATAGTTGAAATTCGGTGAATTTGTATATTTTTGCATGATTATTCTTTTGTAAAAACTATTTTCGTTGTGTTAACTGCAACTGCTTAACTTATTATAAAAACTTTTTGACGTGAAAAAAACATTAAAACTTTTGGTGATAGCCATTTGTGCTGTATTGCTTTCTTCTTGTAAGACACAGGAAAAAATCTTGTACTTCCAGGATGTACAATTGAATAAGAATGAACCAGTTGTAGGCTCACGTGATATTCGTTTGCAACCTAAAGATCAGATCTCTATCATCGTCAATAGTAAGGATCCACAACTTGCGGCTCTATTCAATCTTGCCACATCAAGTAATCAGGTAGGATCAGCAGGTGGAGGCGGTGGCCAGTCTAAGATTTCTGGTTATACGTTGGATGACAAGGGAGAAATTGATTTCCCTGTGTTTGGAAAGATTAAGATTTCAGGTATGACAAAGAGTGAGGTGGCCGAGCATGTTAAGACATCTTTGATGGAGGCTAACCTTATCAACGACCCAGTTGTGACTGTTGAGTTTATGAACCTTTATGTTACAGTGTTGGGAGAGTGTAATGCTCCAGGCAAGTATATGATTACAAAAGACCAGATTACATTGCTTGAGGCATTGAGTATGGCTGGAGACTTGACTATTTATGGTATCAGAGATGGTATTTATGTGATAAGAGAGGAAAACGGACAGCGTATCACATATAAGACAGACATTCGATCAAAGAACCTATTTGCTTCTCCTGCTTATTTTTTGAAGCAGAATGATGTTATCTATGTAGAGCCAAATAAGACAAAGACAAAGAATTCGCGTATTGGTAATGCGACAAATATCGTATTCAGCTGCGTTAACGTGTTCTTCACAGTCTTCAACCTTGCGATGTCTTTCATAAGAGACTAGTACTATTGAAGCTCCTTTGCGGTATGTGAGATTAAGAGGATGATCCCTTTTCTATCTGCCGCGTATAGTTCATTGATTGAACAATGAGTTTGGTAAAAGATAATAAGATTATTAGGAATGCCACAGCAACCACAAAAAAGAAATATACCGAACAATCAGGAGGAGGAGGGAATTAACATTTCCGACCTCCTTCAGTTGTGTCTATCAAAATGGAAATGGTTTGTCCTATCGGTTGTTTTATGTATGATAGTCGCCGTTTTGTATTTGATGTCGACTTCTCCGATTTATACTCGTACGGCGACATTGCTTATAGAAGACGACAATAAAGGTAAGTCTGCTATAAGCATGACAAATGAGTTCCAGGATCTGGGCTTGTTTTCCAACACAACCAATATCAACAATGAATTGCTAACATTGAAGTCTCCTTCTTTGATGGCTCAGGTAGTTAATGATTTGGATTTGACAAACAAGTACGTTGTAAAGAAAGGATTAGGAAAGACCCTGCTTTATAAAAACTCCCCAGTTAAGGTTGATTTGGTCGATTTGGATAATGTTGTCGATAATATCTCATTCAAAATTTATGCTGATTTCGATAAAAAGACTGTAAACCTTAGAGAGTTCAAATTAAATGCAGATGAAGACGAAAGTTCCAGAACGGCTTCTTTTGGAGATACAATATCAACTCCAGTAGGTAGAGTCGTGGTTTTGTCAACTGATTATTTCTGTGAAAATGTCGAGATCAGTTATAGCCATAATAAATTGAAATCTGTTACTGACGGATATTGCAAAAATCTTACTATCAGTTTGGCAGATAAGAATTCGTCGGTGTTGAATTTGTCTATTAACGATCCTTCTCCAGCTAGAGCAGAAGACATATTGAATTCATTGATTCATAATTACAATGAGAATTGGATTCAAGACCGTAACAAATTGGCAACAAAGACATCGGAGTTTATCACTGAACGATTGGAAATGATCCTTCAGGATTTGACGGGTATTGATAAAAACATTGCTAATTTTAAGGGAGAGAATTTGTTGCCAGATATTAAGGCAGTGTCTCAGATTTATTTGGAGCAGAATTCCGACAATGTAAAGCAGTTGCTTTCACTTAACGGACAGCTGATGACTCTTAACTACATCAGTGAAATGCTACAGAGTAAAACTTATGAGGAACCACTTCCTTCATCTTCGGCATTGTCCAACGGAAGCATACAGTTGCAGGTCAACAAGTATAATGAGAAACTTCTTGAGAGAAATCGATTGATTGCCAATAGTAGCGGCAATAATCCATTGGTTACTGACATGACAGAAACTTTGAAGGAGATGCAGAAAGTTATTCTTCAGAGTGTAAAGAGTGAGATAACTGCTCTTAATATGCAGATTGATCAGATTAAGACTCAGGAGTCGCACACTATCAGTAAGTTGGCAAGAAATCCGAACCAGGCTAAATATCTATTGTCTGAGGAGAGACAGCAAAAAGTCATGGAAGGACTCTATCTGTTCTTGTTGCAGAAACGTGAAGAGAACGAGTTGTCGAAGGCTTATAACGCATATAAGTCGAAAACAATAACAGAACCTCTTGGCGCAGACAATCCAATCTCACCAAAAAAGGCGATCATCCTTTTGGCAGCCTTCGTTATTGGTTTGGCTATCCCTGCCACAGTTTTGTATGTCATGGAGAGTATGAATACAAAAGTGCGAAGCAGAAAGGATTTGGAAGTGTTGACAGTTCCTTTTGCGGGAGAGATACCTGAAGATCCGGATGCTTCTAACAAACATATTGCAGTCCAGAAAGACAATAGAAATCTTATAAACGAATCATTCCGTGTGCTTCGTACCAATGTGGATTTCATTCTTGGAAATGAGAACAAGAAGGTTATAATGATTACATCCATGAATCAGGGTAGTGGAAAGAGTTTTATCTCAGCTAACTTGGCCTCATGTTCTGCATTGCGTGACAAAAAAGTGATTGTGCTGGATTTAGACTTGCGTCGAGCAACTCTGTCAAAAATATGCGATTCTCCAAAACATGGCTTGTCCGATTATTTTAATGGGAAGATAAAAAGTTGGAAGGATATATTGGTAAAATCAGAAGACAATGATAATCTTGATGTTTTGCCTGTAGGTACAATACCACCAAATCCGACTGAACTTTTGCTACACAAAACATACCTGACTGATCTGATTGCGGACTTGAGAAACCAGTACGACTATATCTTCGTCGACTGTCCACCGGTGGATGTTGTTGCTGATGCGGGAATCGTATCTAAATATGCTGATGTGACTTTGTTCGTGTTAAGAGCAGGTTTGATGGAGAAGACATATCTTCATGTCGTTGAGGAATTCTACGATGAAAAGAAATATCCAATGATGAGTATCGTGCTTAATGGTACTGATTCAAGCAGCTATAAATATGGTTACGGCTATGGTTATGGCTATGGCTACGGATATATTAAAACTATCGAATAAAATGGGTTTGTTAGACATATTCAGCAATAAAAAGGCCATTAACCGTTCAGAGATTCTGAACGGTTTTTGTGATAACCATATTCATGTTCTACCTGGCGTAGATGATGGAATACAAAGTATAGAAGACTCGCTAAAACTTCTTGGTATTATGGAGAAGTCTGGAGTTAAAACTGTGTGGTGTACTCCACATATCATGGAAGATATTCCCAACAAAACTGATTTTTTGAAAGCTCATTTTGAAAAGCTTAAGTCGATGTACAAAGGCAATATTGAACTTCATCTTGCTGCTGAGTATATGATTGACAGCTTGTTTCAGGAGAGATTGGAAAACGACGATTTGTTGATTCACGAAAATAATCATGTTTTGGTGGAGTGCTCAGCGGTATCTGCGCCATACAATTTCAAGGGGACTTTGAAGGAGATCATGAGCAAAGGCCACTATGTATTGCTTGCTCATCCTGAGAGATATTGTTTTCTTGACATGAAGAACTATGAGGAGCTGAAGTCGATGAAGATCAAGTTCCAACTTAATCTTACATCCCTTGTCGGATTATACGGTTTGTCGGTGAAAGAAAAAGCAGAAAAATTACTTGAAGCTGGTTTCTACAATGCTGTTGGTACAGATACTCATAGAGTAAAACGATGGCTGGATATGGAGGAACAAAAGCTTAATAAAAAAATAATTAAACAGGTTCTAGAGATACCCGGTTTGTAAAATTTAGACAAAAAGTAGGCAATTTAGTTTTTTTTGACTATTTTTGCGAGCCAATCAAATTAGAGGCGAAAAGAAAAACACGATGACTATACATAAAGAAGGAAAAGGAATGCTATTAACGCTGTTTGTTATGCTGGCGTTAGTGATAACTGCATCATTCGTTTATTTTGGGACGAATGCTGCATCAATTGCCATTTCTGGACTTTGTGTAGCTATATTCTTATTTTTCTTAAATTTCTTCCGTAATCCAAAGCGTGAGTTTATTGGCTTTGAAGACGGAATGATTATAGCCCCAGCTGATGGAACTGTTGTTATCGCTGAGCCAGCAGAGGAGCAATTCTATTTCAAGGATAAGAGAATACAGGTGTCAATTTTCATGTCGGTACTAAATGTGCATGCGAATTGGTATCCTACAAGAGGAAAGGTTGTCTACTACACACACAATGATGGTAGATTCATGGCTGCCAATCTTCCTAAATCAAGCACAGAAAACGAACGATCAACAATAGTTATTGAACTTGAGAGCAAAACACAGATTCTGTTGCGTCAGGTTGCAGGTGCTCTTGCTCGCCGCATTGTCACTTATTCAAGAGAAGGCGACGTTTGTGACGAGAATCAGCAGCTTGGATTCATCAAGTTCGGTTCACGTGTTGATCTTTACTTGCCTATGGACAGCGAAATATTGGTTAAGGTTGGAGATAAGACAACTGGTAATCAGACTGTCATTGCAAGAGTAAAATAATTAAGACGATGAATAAAATAATCAAATGTATACCTAATACATTGACATGTATCAGCCTTTTCTTTGGCTGTTTGTCGGTGTTGTGTTCAATGAACGGTAATTTCCAATATGCTTTTTGGTGCATTTTGATTGGATCAATCTTTGATTTTAGCGACGGATTTGCCGCAAGAGCATTGCATGCGTCGTCAGCGATCGGAAAAGAATTGGATTCGTTGGCAGATCAGGTAAGTTTCGGCGTCGCTCCAGGATTTGCAATGTTCTTCTGGATGAAAGGAAACGCTTCTTGTTGCGAATATTTGCCTTATATTGCATTCGTTACAACTGCATTTTCGGCTTTAAGATTGGCAAAATTCAATATTGACGAGAGACAAACAACAAGTTTCATAGGTTTGGCCACTCCTGCCAATGCAATATTCCTATCGTCTTTTGCGGCTACAGCAGACACACTTTTGAAAGAAGGCGTTTCTAATTGGTTTACTGATATTTGTTGTAATCCAATTGTGATGGCAGTGACTGTCGTCGCAACATCTTTGCTTTTGGTCTCCGAATTCCCAATGTTTTCTTTGAAAATTAAGCATTTTGGATGGAAAGGAAACGAGTTGAAATTTATTTTGATAGCGTTTATTCTTGTGGCATTGGTAACGTCTTGTCTATTCGGACTAATATATGCCGCCGCATTCTCAACAATTCTATTCTACATCGCAATGTGCTGTGTAGATTACTTCATGAAGAAATAAGATTTCAGATACGGGAAGGGTAACCTTCCCTTTTTTGTCAACGTTAACGTTATCGTCAACGTATTTTCACGACAGACACAAAAAAAATTGATTGTATAACATAAAATCGGCTGAAAATTGCTATTTTTGTGCCCAAATCGAAAATTTAATTCAATTAAAATAAGTCATGATTAAAACAAATTGTGCAAAACTTAACACATGGGTAAAGATGTGGGCTGACATCATGCAGCCAGAGAACATCGTTCTATGTGATGGTTCTGATGCAGAGTTCACTCGCCTAATGGATGAGTGCGTTGCCGAGGGTTTGGCAAAGAAGTTGGATGACAAGAAGCGTCCAAACAGCTACTACTTCCAGTCTGATCCTTCAGACGTTGCTCGTGTAGAGGGTCGTACATTCATCTGCTCAAAGAAGCAGGAGGATGCTGGTCCTACAAACAACTGGATGGATCCAAAGGAGATGAAGAGAATCCTTATCGGTA
>JAKSKW010000031.1 GCA_024401495.1 Paludibacteraceae bacterium | reverse complement strand
GCTGATGACATCATGGACGCCTATCGCGAGAGGCGTGCACAGGCTCTGTACAGCGAAGACGAGCGCAACACTCTGCGTCAGTCCCACAAGAATCCTCAGATCCAGGAACTGTACAAGAACTTCCTCGGCGAGCCCAACTCTCACAAGGCTCACGAGCTCCTTCATACGACCTATGCAGGCCGCGAGGGCTTCAACGACTAAAAAAGTCGGATAAAACAAAAAGAAAAGACCGGACACATCGTCTGAACTTGTAAGATGAAAGTAGACATGTAAAAAAGCATGTCTACTTTTTTAGTGTTAAAATATTGAGAGGAGGTGTAGATATGAGTGGTAAGAAAGGAATGAGCCATAAACATTGGCCCAAAGAAACAAAACTTGAGGCAATTAACAGACATCTAATAGATCATATTTCGATGATTGATGTATCGAAAGAATTCGGTATTTCCTCAGGCATGCTGTCTAATTGGATTCGCATTTACCAAGAAGATGGTGAAGATGCGTTAGAGAGAAAACAGGGGAATCCATATGCAGCACTTCACACTAGTAAATCGTTATCTGAGATCGAAAGACTGAGATTAACTGTTGCTAAACAGGAAGTTGAGATTGCAAGATTAAAAAAAGGATATTACGTGAAAGGAGTTGGTGCCAACAAGGAGTACGTTACTGGCAAAGAAAGGACTACGAAATAATTGATAAGATGAGAGAAAAATATTCCGTTGCAATGTTATGTCAATTACTGGATGTTAGCAGGTCTGGATACTACAAATGGAAACAAAGGCAAGGCAAAGAAAATAGATATGAGCGAGATAGAAAGTTGCTTACAGACTTGTTAAAAGATGCTCATAAGAAGCATCCGTCTTATGGATACCATCGTCTTGCGATTAGTGTAACCAATGAAACCGGTTGGATATTCTCGCATAACTTAGCCCATAAGTGCTGCAAATTAGCTGGTATTCATTCTAATGCAAGAAAATGCAGGAAGTATAGAAAACCCGGAGAAGAGAGCGTTAAATTTAAAAATCTAGTCAATGGAAGATGGCACGTTGATGAACCACACAAGCTTGTAACATCAGATATGACTATGTTTAGAAACAAAGGTAAATTATATGAATGGACATTGCTGGTAGATGCATATAACAATGAGATTTTGGCCCATAGTTTAACCGATAGGCCTGGATACAACAAGCCGTACTACGATTGCTTGGATGTTCTAATGAAACTTGCAGGGTCAAAAAAAGAGAAGGTCTCCCCAATCACTTTCCACACCGATCAGGGAGCCGTCTACTCTTCACGAGCTTTTTGCAAAGCTCATGAAAAGTATAACATAATTCGCTCAATGTCGCGAGGTGGAACTCCAACCGACAACCCAATAATTGAGGCATTGAATGGCTGGATTAAAGAAGAACTATTCCATGATTATGATCTAGCAAACGCTCCCGATGTGTACAAAACTATCTGTGAATACGTGAAATACTACAACGAGGAGCGGCCTGCGTATTCTTTGAATTACAAAAGCCCTGTCCAATTTAGAATTGAACAAGGCTTCTGATTCTTTT